>NZ_JAIHBA010000049.1:0-14975 GCF_019718735.1 Pseudomonas sp. RIT778
CGCACGCCGGTGCTGGTGTGTACCGAAGCTTGCCGTGAACAGGCGACGACCTTGCTGGATGAGTTCAGCTGCGCCAACCGTCCACGCTTGCTGGTGTGGGAAGAGGTTCAGACCGGCGCGGTGTCGTCGGCGAATCCGAACATCTTCAGCGGCCCGGACAACCTGGCCTACGTGATCTACACCTCGGGCTCCACCGGGTTGCCGAAAGGCGTGATGGTCGAACAGCGCGGCATGCTCAACAACCAGTTGAGCAAGGTGCCGTACCTGAACCTGAGCGACGCCGATGTGATCGCCCAGACCGCTTCGCAAAGCTTCGACATTTCGGTCTGGCAGTTCCTCGCCGCGCCGCTGTTCGGGGCGCGGGTGGACATCGTGCCGAACACCATCGCCCACGATCCGCAAGGCTTGCTGGTGCATGTGCAACAGCAGGGCATCACCGTGCTGGAAAGCGTGCCGTCGCTGATCCAGGGCATGCTCGCTTCGGATCGTTTGAGCCTCGACGGTCTGCGCTGGATGCTGCCGACCGGTGAAGCAATGCCGCCGGAACTGGCGCACCAGTGGCTGCTGCGTTATCCGGAGATCGGTCTGGTCAACGCCTATGGCCCGGCGGAATGCTCGGACGACGTGGCGTTCTTCCGCGTCGACCTGGCCTCGACTCGCGGCAGTTACCTGCCGATCGGTACGCCGACCGACAACAACTTGCTGTACTTGCTCGATGGCGCGCTGGATCTGGTGCCGTTGGGTGCGGTGGGCGAGTTGTGCGTGGCGGGCACCGGGGTCGGTCGCGGGTATGTCAGCGATCCGTTGCGCACCGCGCCGGTGTTCGTGCCGAATCCGTTCGGTGCGCCGGGCGAGCGTCTGTATCGCACCGGTGACCTGGCGCGCCGTCGCAGTGACGGGGTGCTGGAGTACGTCGGCCGGGTCGACCATCAGGTGAAGATCCGCGGTTACCGGATCGAGCTGGGTGAAATCGAGGCGCGTCTGCACGAGCAACCGGAAGTCCGTGACGGGGCGGTCGGCGTGCAGGAAGGCGTCAACGGCAAGCATCTGGTCGGCTACCTGGTGGCCGCAGATTCCGCACTGAATCAGAGCGAACGCCTGGAGCGGATCAAGCAGCGCCTGCGCGCCGAACTGCCGGAATACATGGTGCCGCTGCACTGGTTGTGGCTTGACCGGTTGCCGCTCAACGCCAACGGCAAACTCGACCGCAAGGCCTTGCCGGTGCTGGAGATCGGCCAGTTGCAGAGCCAGGATTACCTGGCGCCGCGCAGCGAGCTGGAGCAGACCCTGGCCGATATCTGGGCCGAGGTACTGAAGGTCGAGAAGGTCGGGGTACGTGACAACTTCTTCGAACTCGGCGGCCATTCGCTGCTTGCCACGCAAATCGCCTCGCGGGTGCAGAAAGCTCTGCAACGGGACGTGCCGCTGCGGGCGATGTTCGAGTGCAGCACGGTGGAGGAACTGGCCGGGTACATCGAAGGGCTGGCGGCCAGCGACATTACCGAGGAAAAGGTTGATCGGTTGAATGACCTGATGGCGGAGCTGGAGGGGCTTTAATCTCTGGTGCCTGTACCGGTCTCTTCGCGAGCAGGCTCGCTCCCACATGGTTTTGTGTCGATCACAGATCCCCTGTGGGAGCGAGCCTGCTCGCGATTAGGTGCGGTACATTTTTAGACATTTACACGGTTGACGATCCCGAACCGGCAGCCCAGTCTGCCGGTTCTCTTTTTTGTCGCGGGGGTGATCGATGGCTTTCTTCGAAGTTGACGGACAGGCGCTTCACTACATTGATCAAGGCACAGGCCCGGCGGTGTTGCTGGCTGGCAGCTACCTGTGGGACCAGGCCATGTGGGCGCCGCAGATCGCAGCGCTATCGGCGCACTATCGGGTGATTGCACTGGATCTGTGGGGGCACGGCGAATCCGGTCGCTTGCCTGAAGGCACCGCTTCGCTGGACGACATCGCCCGTCAGGCACTGGCCTTGCTCGATCATCTGGACATCGATCGGGTGACGCTGGTCGGGCTGTCCGTCGGCGGCATGTGGGGCGTGCGTCTGGCGTTGTCGGCACCGCAGCGGCTCAACGGTCTGGTGCTGATGGACACTTACGTCGGCGTCGAGCCGGAACCGACCCGCCAGTACTATTTCTCGCTGTTCAAACAGATCGAGGAAAGCGGTGGGATCTCCGAACAACTGCTGGATATCGTGGTGCCGATCTTCTTTCGCCCGGGCATCGATCGAGAGTCGGCGCTGTATCAGGACTTCCGCGCAAAACTGGCCGGGTATTCGGCTGACCGCCTGCGTGACAGCATCGTGCCGATGGGGCGGATCACCTTTGGCCGTGACGATCTGTTGCCGCGTCTGGGCGAGTTGAATGCGGCCACCACGCTGGTGGTCTGCGGCGATCAGGACAAGCCACGCCCGCCGTCGGAAGCACGGGAAATGGCTGAGTTGATTGGCTGCCCATATGTGCTGGTGCCGGAGGCGGGGCATATCTCCAATCTGGAGAATCCAACCTTCGTGACCGACACGCTGCTGAAGTTTCTGGCTGAGCTGAAGTAACGAAAACGCCCACGCATTGCGTGGGCTTTTTTTTATTTCGGGCCGAGAATCTTCGCCAGTTTGTCCGGCGTCGGCGCGCCTTGCTGTTGTTGCAGTTCGCCCTTGTCGTCCATGTAGAAGATCGCCGGGGTGGCCTGCAAGTCCAGGTCTTCCATCAACTGCATGTTCGCCGCAAGTTTGGTCTGCACGGTGACCGGAATGTCCTTCAAGGCCTTGAGGGTGCTGGCCTTGCCGGCCTTCTCATGATCCTCCAGGGCTTTGCTCGGGTCCTTGGCGGCGAGCAGGGCGGCGGATTTGGCCGGGCTGTCTTCGCGGATGATGCCGACCATGATATGCCGCAACTGCACCTTGCCGGCCTTGACCCATGGGCGGGCCTGTTCCCAGAACATGTTGCAATACGGGCAGTTCGGATCACTGAATAGGTACACGGTGCGCGGCGCATCCTTGTTGCCGTCCTGAATCCAGTTGCTCGCTTCGAATTTGGCCCAGACTTCCTTGGCCATTGGCGCGTACACCAGTTTTTGCAGCGGCGCGCTGCTCAGGTCGTTGCCGTCGGCGTCGTACAGATTGCCCAGCAGCACGTGCTTGCCGTCCGGCGTCAGGTACAGCGCCATGCCGCGGTTCTGGTATTGCGCGGCGTAACCGCGCAAGCCGTCCGGCGCGTCGAACTGGCCGACGATTTTCGCGCCCTTGGCTTCGATCTTCTTGATCGCTTCAGGCAGTTCTTCAGCAGCCTGGACCGACGGCAAGTGCAGCAGGGCTGCGCTCATGGTCAGCGTCAGCAGGTGGCGGAGGCGGGGCATGGCAGTTTCCTTGAAGAAGTGGTGGCCGGGTTCGGGCTGGAACCCGGGGTGTCGAAGTTTTCCAGGGCGCGGGCCAGGCTGGCGTTCGACAACTCGCCCAGATGGCTGCCCAGCAGGCGACCGTCCGGGCTATAGAACAGCGTAGTCGGCAGGGCCATGGAACCCACGGCCTGGCCGAGGCGTCCGCTGCGGTCGAACAGCACGTTGTTCAGGCTCAAGCCCTGGGTTTCGAGAAACGTGGCGACGCTTTGCATGCTTTCGGCCTGGTTGACGAACAGGAACGTCAGGTCCGGGCGTTGTTGCTGGGCGTTTTCCAGCACCGGCATTTCCCGGCGGCACGGCGGGCACCAGGTGGCCCACAGGTTGATCACCAGCGGCCCGCCCTGATAGTCGGTGAGTTTCACGGTTTCCCCGGCGGCGTTGCGCAGGGTGATGTCCGGCAGGCGTGTGCCTTGCTCGTAGATGTTCAGCGACAGGGTCGCCAGCACCCAGAACGCCACGCCGCTGACCACGCCGAACCCCAGCGGGCGACGCAAGCCCGGCCGGCGCCAGCCGCGATACAGCGCCGCCAGCAACAGCACGATCACCCCCGGCCAGGCGAGAAAACCGCCGTCGCGCAGATCGATGATCTGCCACAGATCATTGCGATAGTGGCCCCAGTACACAGCGACAAACGCAATGCGCGCCGCCAGCATGCCGAGCAGAAACAGGCTGAACAGCGCCGACTCGGGGTTGTCACCGCCGCGCTTGGCCACCCGCCAGCCGACGAAGGTCGCCAGCGCCAGCGCGCTAATCAGCAGCAAGTGGTTGAGTGCGATGGCAAAGGTGCCGAGGGTGAAGGTCAGCATTAACGGGCGTCTCGGGTGGTGGTCCAGCGTTGCAGAAAAGTATCGGCATCGACCTCGCCGGTGATGCGCTGGCTGCGGCGCTCTTCGCCGTCGGCGCCGATCCACACGAAACTCGGTGGCCCCGGCACTTTATAACGGCCGAGCAGTTCGCGGCTGGCGGCATTGTCGGCGGTGACGTCGAGTCGGAGCAAGCGCACATCGCTCAGTGCCTGCATCACCCGCGCCTGGCCGAACACCTGTTTCTCCATGACTTTGCACGACGTGCACCAGTCGGCGTAGTAATCGAGCAGCACCCACTGGCCCTGCGCTTTGGCGGTGTCGAGCTCGCGTTGCAGGGCAGCGGGATCCTTGATCGTCGTGAAGGCTTCGTGGCCGCTGGGCGCCGCAGATCCGATGCGGCCGGCGCTGTACACCTGCAACGGCTGATACGGATCGTCACTGCCGCCTGCCGCACCGACCACCAGCAGACTGCCCCACAAGCCCAGCAACAGCGAACCGGCACCGAACAGGTGAGCCACGCGACCGAAGCCGTCGGACTGTTTCCAGGCACTGTAAGCGGCGATCAATAGCAGTGCGCCGCACAGACCCAGCCATAGCGACGGATCCAGCACCGGTCGCAGCATCAGCAGCGCCGTGGCGAGAAACAGGAAACCGAATACGCCCTTGAGCAGGTTCATCCACGCGCCGGGCTTGGGCAGGAAGCGATTGCCGACGGTTACCAGCAACAGCAGCGGAACGCCGATGCCGATGCCCAAGGCAAACAGGATCAGACCGCCGTGCAGCGCGTTGCCGCTTTGCGCGATGTAGAGCAGGGCACCGGCCAGCGGTGCTGTCATGCACGGGCCGACCAGTAAACCGGACAGCGCGCCCAATACGCCCGCGCCGATCAGACTGCCGCCGCGCTGACTGCGCGAGGCATGTTCCAGTAGATCCCGCAGGGCCACCGGCAATTGCAGCTCGAAGAAGCCGAACATCGGCAGCGCCAGAACCACAAACACCGCCGCGAACGTCCCGAGCAGCCACGGGTTCTGCAACCACGCCTGCAGGTTGGCCCCCAGCAGCGCGGCGATGACGCCCATCGCCGCATACACCAGCGCCATGCAAACCACATAACTGCCGGCCAGCGCGAAACCGCGACGTGGCGTGGCGCCGCTGCCCACCACCATGCCCGCCAGAATCGGCAACATCGGCAGAGAACACGGCGCAAATGCCAGCAGCAGACCGAGGCCGAAGAACACCAGCAGACTCCAGCCCAGCGAGTGCTGTTGCAGACCGCTGGCGAGTGCCTGATCCGGCGCTTCATCCGTCGTTGCTGCGGCTTTGCCGCCGAGGTCGATCACTCTGGTTTGTGGTGGATAGCAAAGACCGGCGTCGGCGCAGCCCTGATAACTGACCTTGATCTGGCCCTGTGCGGCTGCCGGGATTTTCAGCTCGAGGCCCTGGCGATAAACCGGCTGTTCGCCGAAATACTCGTCGCTGTGGGACTCGCCTTCGGGCAGGGCCGGCACGTTTTGCGTCGCCAGCCCGTCGAACTTCAGACGCTTCTGATACAGGTAATAACCGTCGGCAATTTGCCAGAACAGCTGGGTCTCACCGGAATCCAGACGTTCCGAGGTCAGTACGAACGCCTTGTCGACCGGCAAGAACTCCGGTTTTGATGCAAAGGGATCATTACCTGCCTGGGCCAGACTCGAAATCAACAGTGCAAACAATAGAAAAAAATGACGCATGGAGGAGCCTTGTCCCTGTGCAATTGAGGGGCACAGTGGCGTGCGGCGATTAACCGATGATTAACCGGAGTTATCCATGCGTCGAACCTGCGAGACGCTGCAGCATTGCAAACGAATGAGGGAATCAGAGACCGCGGGTTAACCCGGCGAATGTGTCACTGACATTGCGCACACCTCCCTCGACAGCGCCTTTTTGCATATTGAAAACCACAAACTGGTCATTGGTCAGGAAGATGCACCAGAGGTTATCGCTGAACGTCGGATCAATCTGCGCCGCAGTAACAAGGCGATCTTTATAAGGTGCAAGTCCGGGCAGTATTGCATTGGCTTGGTGATTGATTTTTTGCGTCACAGTGTGGAATGTCAGACGAGTTCCGTCATTCAACAGGAAAAGAAACTCGTACTTGTGTCCAATGGCTTCCAGCCAGGTGCCGGCAACGATTCTGTCGAAGTAAGGCAGGATCGGCGTCCAGAGAGAGTTGGATAGATCGTAAAAGGCATCAGCCTTGTCATTGTCCTGGTCATAGGCGCACACCCACGGGCGATCACCGTTGTAGAAGAACAACCAGGCAATGTCCTTGTCGCCTGCCCTTGTTTGCGTAAATCCGAAGCGCAGGTGCTTGGCATAGGCATCGAAACCTGGCCAGTTTCCCTTGATCGGTTTTGGATATTCGTTGGGTACTTTTTCATCGCCATTGTTGTAACGGGAGAATTGATCAGTATCTTTGAAGAAGAAGTAAATCCGGTCAGGGCCGGAGCGCCAGTCGATGGCGACGAAGTTGTTAAGTTTGGACATTTGATGTTTGCTTCTGAAGAATGATAGTTGTTTGATTTGATGTTTGTATGTTTTGCAGTTGGAGGTTATATCGGCAAACAGTGGTTTTGCACTGATTTAGTGATTGCTGTTTGTGACATTGGGGGGCAAGTTGTTGCCTGTTAACTTGTTAGTTGTCGTTGCAGTAATTGGCGTTGAGAAAGACCTCGCCCGTGGTCGTATACGTCGGGATCGTGCTTTTCCTTGGCGCGGGCAGTGTCCATAATTGCCGCTTAATCCTCTCCTGCTTGAATCGCGTTTTTTCTCATGGAGCTCCCATGCACGTACTGGTTTGCGAAGACGATGAGTTGATCGCCAGCGGGATCGTCGCCGGGCTGACGGCGCAAGGCCTGACGGTCGAGCACGTCAACACCGCCTCCAAGGCGCGGGCGATCCTCAAGGTTGCCGAATTCGACGTGATGGTGCTCGATCTTGGCCTGCCGGACGAAGATGGCCTCAAACTGCTGCAGCAACTGCGCCAGCAGGGCCTGGAGATTCCGGTACTGATCCTTACCGCGCGGGACTCGGTCACCGACCGTGTCGACGGTTTGCAGTCCGGTGCCGACGACTACCTGCTCAAGCCGTTCGACCTGCGTGAATTGTTCGCCCGTCTGCAAACCTTGTTGCGCCGGGTAGCCGGGCGCAGCGTCAACCTGATCGAACACGGCGCGCTGACCTACGACCCGAGCAGTCGGGAAACCACGCTGGCGGGCCGTTCGGTAGACCTGTCCCGTCGCGAACAATCCCTGCTGCAAGCCTTGCTGCACAACCGTGGCCGGGTGCTGTCCACCGAGCAGTTGAAGGACAGCGTCTACGGTTTCAACGATGAACTGGAGAGCAACGCACTCAACGTGCACATCCATCACCTGCGCAGCAAACTGGGTAAAGGCATCGTCGAAACCGTGCGCGGTCTGGGCTATCGCCTCGGCCCGGCCGATGGTGGAGAACCTGACAAGTGATGAGTCTGCGCCTGCGCCTGAGCCTGACCCTCGGCGCCGCGTTCGCGCTGATCTGGGCACTGGCGGCTGCCTGGATGCTCAGCGACTTGCGCAACCAGATGATGTTTTCCCTCGACCAGCGCCTGGTGGCGTCGGCGCGGATGGTCGCCGGGCTGCTGGAACAACTGCCGGCCATCCCGAGCAAAGGCGAAGGCACTCACTTCAGCGCCGAGCAACTGAACATTCCCGGCGGGATGGCCTGTCAGGTCAGTTCGCTGCGCGGGGAAATCCTCGCCCGCAGCCACAACAACCCGGAACAGGCGCTGGAAGCCCAGAAGATGGGCTTCCACGATCAGATGATCGATGGCGCGCCATGGCGCAGCTTCACGCTGGCCCGAGGTGATGTGCGAATCACCACCGCCGACCGGGTAATCGAGCGCGAAGCCCTGAACATGTCGATCCTGCTGGCGGCCTCGGTGCCGGTGGGCGTGGCGCTGCTGGGCTGCCTGTGCCTGTTGTGGCTGGGGATCGGGCAGGGCCTGGCGCCGCTCAATCGCTTGCGTGAAGCTTTGATGCGCCGCAATGCCGATTCGCTCGAGCCGCTGCAGCTGCAGTCATTCCCCAGCGAACTGAAACCGCTGCTCGAAACCCAGAACCAACTGTTCCAGCGCATCGGCAAGACGATCGAACGCGAACGTCGCCTGACCGGCGATGCCGCCCATGAATTGCGCAGCCCGCTGACGGCGATCAAGACCCACCTGCAAGTGGCGCGCATGACCGAAGGCAACGCCCGCGATCAGTCCCTGGCCCGGGCCGAGGAGGGCGCCGACCGTCTGCACCGGACCCTTGAGCAATTGCTGTTGCTGGCCCGGGTCGAGGGCAGTCTGTCGTTCGACGACGGTGTGCAATGCAGTGCCGAACAGGTGGCGAAACTGGCGATTCAGGATTCGGCCAGCGACCAGCGCCAGCGGATCAGGCTGCACCTGCCTGAACACGTATCCGGTGCGCCCCTGCAAATGCCGGCAGTGCTGTCGATCGCAGCCTTGCGCAACCTGCTGGATAACGCCCTGCGTCATACCCCGACCGACGGCGCGGTGGAGCTGAGCCTGGAAACCACCGCCAATCGCGTGCGTTTCGTGGTGCGCGATCACGGGCCGGGCATTGCCCCGGATGATCTGCAACATCTGACCCAGCGCTTCTGGCGCAACGGCCAGAGCACCGGCTGCGGATTGGGGCTGGCGATTGTCCAGGCCATCGTTCAACGCTGCGCCTGCACCCTGCATTTCGACAGCCGCCCGGATGGTCTGCGGGTAGAGCTGACCATGCCGCTGCAACCGGTCTGACATTTGCCAGGCACATCAAATGTAACCTCTCTCCATTAGTCATCCGCCGGCCGCGACGTTATTGTCGCCCCAGCCTTTGACTCAATGGATTGAGGGAAACAGCGCCATGGAAGCACCCATCCACATCTGTCCCGCCACCTCCGCCGACGCCGGCCTCATCAGCCGGATTCTCGAACGCTCGATCCGCGTCGGTTGCGCGCTTGACCATCGCAACGATCCCCAATTGGTCGACCGCTGGGTTCGCCGACAATCGGCGGAACACATCAGCGGCTGGCTCGCTGATCCGCATCTCTATCTGAATATCGCGCTTCTTCACGATAAGCCGGTCGGGGTCGGCATGGCCGCAGCCAATGGCGAAATCACGTTCTGTCATGTGCAGCCGGAGTGGTTTCGCCGGGGCGCGGGCCGCGCGCTGATGGGCGATCTCGAGGGTTGGCTGCGGGTTCGTGGCCGGCCTTGCGTCACGCTCGCCAGCACGCGAACCGGCGAGGCGTTCTACCGGCGCCTGGGGTATCGCGAAGCGGCGTCTACCTTCTCGCATCACGGTGTTTTGAGCCTGCCGATGCACAAGCCACTGCCATTGTCGGCCTGACATTCGATCAAGGGTGTAAATCCTCGACACGCTGGTGCGTTTCCAGAACAGGAAAACCAGCATGTGCGCCCCGCGACCGGAACGCGCACCTGCCCGGTGTGCAGTTTTGGTCACTATCCATAGCGTATTGAGGGGTCGAGAGATGTCAGTCGCCACCAGCCTTATCGAAGAGTCGTCGGCCCGGATCGCCTCCGCGCCGGCTGAAACGCTGTATCAGTTCAATGAATCGCCGTTGCTGGCCCGTCAGAGCCAGCAGGAATCCAATGCCCGCAGCTACCCGCGCCGGATTCCGCTGGCGTTGAAGCGCGCCAAAGGTCTGTACGTCGAAGACGTCGAAGGTCGTACCTTCATCGATTGCCTGGCCGGTGCTGGCACTCTGGCGCTGGGGCATAACCATCCGGTGGTGATCGAAGCGATCCAGCAGGTGCTGGCCGATGAACTGCCACTGCACACCCTGGACCTGACCACGCCGGTGAAAGACCAGTTCGTGCAGGACCTGTTTGGCCTGTTGCCGCCTGCATTGGCCAAGGAAGCGAAAATACAGTTCTGCGGCCCGACCGGCACCGACGCCGTGGAAGCTGCGCTGAAACTGGTGCGCACCGCCACCGGGCGCAGCACCGTGCTGTCGTTTACCGGCGGTTACCACGGCATGAGCCAGGGGGCCTTGAGCCTGATGGGCAGCCTGGGGCCGAAAAAGCCGCTGGGTGCGCTGCTCAGCAACGGCGTGCAATTCATGCCGTTCCCGTACGACTACCGCTGCCCGTTCGGCCTCGGTGGCGCGGCGGGGGTGAAGGCTAATCTGAGCTACCTGGAAAACCTGCTCAATGATCCCGAGGCCGGCGTGCAATTGCCGGCAGCGGTGATCGTCGAAGCGGTGCAGGGTGAGGGCGGTGTGATCCCGGCGGACATCGAGTGGCTGCGTGGTCTGCGTCGCATCACTGAAAAGGCTGGCGTGGCACTGATCATCGACGAAATCCAGAGCGGCTTCGCCCGTACCGGCAAGATGTTTGCCTTCGAACACGCCGGCATCACTCCGGACGTGGTGGTGCTGTCCAAAGCCATCGGCGGCAGCCTGCCGCTGGCGGTGGTGGTCTATCGCGACTGGCTCGACACCTGGCAGCCGGGGGCCCACGCCGGTACGTTCCGTGGCAACCAGATGGCGATGGCCGCCGGTTCTGCGGTGATGCGTTATCTGGTCGAGCACAAGGTCTGCGAACACGCCGCTGCGATGGGCGAACGCCTGAGCGAGCACTTGCACATCCTGCAGCGTGACTTTCCGCAACTGGGCGACATTCGCGGTCGTGGCCTGATGCTCGGTGTCGAACTGGTCGATCCGAACGGCACGCCGGACGCACTGGGCCATCCGCCGGCCTTCGCGCGCCTGGCGCCGCTGGTTCAGCGCGAATGCCTCAAGCGCGGGCTGATTCTGGAGCTGGGCGGTCGGCATGGTGCGGTGGTGCGATTCCTGCCGCCGCTAGTGATCACCGCCGCAGAAGTCGACCGTGTCGCCGAGATCTTCGGTCGTGCGTTGAGCGCCGCGACTGCCGGCCTGTAAATTTTTCGCCGCGTCGAACGTTCTTTCTACATACCCGGCTGCACCCGTCGTGCAGCCCACCCTTACAGCGATGGAGACACAGCATGACGTCAGTATTCGACCGCGAGGACATCCTCTTTCAAGTCGTGGTCAACCACGAAGAGCAGTACTCGATCTGGCCGGACTACAAGGCCGTGCCGGAAGGCTGGCGCACCGTCGGCAAGAGTGGCCTGAAAAAGGAATGCCTGGCCTACATCGAAGAAGTCTGGACCGACATGCGCCCGCTGAGCCTGCGCCAGAAGATGGAAGCGCAAGCGGCTGCACAGTAAGTCTTCAGCCAAAAAGAAACCCGCTGGACTGGAAACAGTCAGCGGGTTTTTTCATGTCCGAAAGATCGGCCTTGATGATCGTTCCCACGCAGAGCGTGGAACGATCACTTCTCCTCAGGCGCCGGCCAGGCCCTTGAGCAGCACATCCACATTGCCTTCCAGCTCTGCCACTGGATCCGCCGCATCGGTGCTGAGCACCAGCAGATGACTGCCCGATTCGGCAATTGCCGCTTTCACCGCGTCCGACGGCTGCCGATGGTGCAGCACCACCGCCACGTCATTGTCTTTCAGGGTGGCGGTCAGTTTTTTCAGATCTTCCGGCGTCCACTCGGCATCCGGTCGCGCGTCCTGTCCGATCAATTCCAGATTCAGGCTGCCGATCAGGTAACCGAAGTGATCGCTCAGGCTCATCACGCTCAGGTTGTCGGCACTGGCCAGACGCGCCTCGCTGTCGGCACTGAGCTTCAGCAGGCGCTGCTTCAGTGCCGCCAGATTGGCCTCGATTTTCGGTTTGTCCTTCGGCGCCAGGCGCACCAGGTCCGCCGCCATCACGTCGGCCATGCGCCCCATGTTGTTGCTCGCCAACCACGGCTGGCTGTTCAAACCGTCGACCTTGAGCCCCGGTTGCACGGCAATGCCGGGCAGGGCGCCGTCCACCGGGCGGGCAGCGTCGACTTCGACGATGCGGATGTTGCTGCGGCGGGCGATCGGGTACAGCGGATCATCGGCCCACAGCGAGCGCACACCGATCACCGCATCGGCGCCGGTGGCCAGTTTGCTCAGCGCCGGGGCGCCGCGCCCGGTGAAGTAGGCGGTCTGGCGACTGCCCGGCAGATTCGCCGGCGCCGCGCGCTCGAGGCTGATGTCGGTGCCCTTGAGCAGGACTTCGCCCAGGCCGTAAGTGATGGGCAACGAGGCCAGCACCCGCAGCGGTTTCTCGGCAGCCAGCAGAGGGCTCGAAACCGCGCCGCTGAGGGCGATGGCCAGGGTCAGTTGTCGCAATGAAAAAGCCATTTATCCAAGGTTCCCTTTCAGACTGGGGACGACGCCCCGGGCAATCGCGGCGAGGGCGAAGGCGATACCGGCGACCAGAATGATCGCGGCGCCGGACGGAATCGGCAGGTCGAACACGATCGGCGCGAGAATCCCGCACAGCGTACTGACCGTGGCGATCAGCACAGAACACCAGAAAAAGCCCTTGAGCGACTGGCTGAGCAGACGCGCTGCCGCTGCCGGAATCACCAGCAGCGCACCGACCAGAATCGCACCGATGACTTTCACTGCAGCAACCGTAATCAGCGTCACCAGAATCACGAACAGGTAATCCAGGGTTTTCACCGCGACGCCGCGCACCGCCGCCAGTTGCGGGTTGAAGCTGGCGAGCATGATCCGGTTGTACAGCGGCAGGGCCAGCGCCATCACCAGCGAGCCGACAATCGCCAGCACCAGCAGGTCGTTACCGTTGACCGTCAGCACCGAGCCGAACAACACGTTTTCCAGAATGTGCACGTTGATCTTGCCCGCCAGAATCAGCAGCAGGCTGGCGCCCAAGGCGAGGGACACCGACAGGAACACGCCGATCAATGTGTCGGGTGCCAGGCCGGTGCGGTTGCGCAGGTAGTTGAGCAAAATGCCGAACAACAGGCAGTAGCCGAACAGGCTGCCGTACGGGCCGGTGTAGGGTTCGCCGAGCAGGATGCCGATGGCCACGCCGGTCAACGCCGCGTGGCCCACCGCCTCGGAGAAAAACGCGAAGCGCTTGACCACCACCAGCGTGCCGAGACCACCCAGTACCGGGCCGATCAGCAGACCGGCCAGCAGCGCATTGACCACAAACCCGTAGGCCAGGGCTTCCGGCAAGTAACCGGAGGAGGCCCAGCCTTGCACCATCAAACGAAAGGCTTCGTAACTCATCAGGCAGCGCTCCGTGGATGGGTTGAGAACAGGGTCAGCAGGCGTTCCGGGGTCAGGGCCTGTTGCGGCGTGGCGTCGAACAGCACGCGGCGGTTGAGGCCGGTGACGCGATTGGCCAGACGCCCGACCGCTTCCAGATCGTGCTCGATCCACAGCACCGTGATGCCTGCCGCACGCCAGTCGCCGAGCAATCGCTCGAAGACCTGAATCCCGGCTTCGTCGAGGGCCGACATCGGTTCGTCCAGCACCAGCAATTGCGGGGCCGGAATCAGGCCTTGAGCGAGCAGAACCCGCTGGCGTTCGCCACCGGACAGCGCACCCATCCGGCGCTTGCGCTTGTCCTGCATGCCGACCCGCTCCAGCGCATCACCGATAGCGCCAGCGTAGCGTTTGCTCAAGCCGAGAAAGGCCGGGCGACGCTGACACATGGCGGCCATGAAATCATCGACGGTCATCGGCAGACCCCGATCGAACTCCAGCGCCTGCGGCACGTAGCCGATGGTGCCGGGTTCGCCGGGCCATTGCAGGCTGAGCCGGCCCTGATGGGGCATCTGCCCGAGCAGGGTTTTGATCAGCGAGCTCTTGCCGCCGCCGTTGGGGCCGACCAGCGCATGCACGCTGCCGGGCTGCACCTGGAAGGTGACTTTGTCGAGGATCGTCGTGCGGCCGAGGGTCAGGCTGACGTCCGCGAAATCCAGGGTCGGGCCGTTATGGGTGATTGAGAGGTTTTCCTGAGCCGTCATGCGCCGGACTCCTGAATCGCCCGAACCACGGTGTTGAGGTTGCCGGTCATTTCCTTTTCGTACTTGTCGGCGGTGTATTCGCCGTAGGAAATGTGCGACAGCGGGTACAGCTTCACACCGGATTCACGCTGGATGGTTTCGACGTAGGTGGACGGGAAATCCATCTCGGAGAAGATCACTTTCACGTCCAGCTCGCGCAGTTGGTCGATGGTTTTCTTCAACTGGCTCGGACTCGGCTCGATGCCGTGGGCCGGCTCGACCACGGCGGTGACTTCCAGACCGAATTCGCGCAGCAGGTAGTCATAGGCGGCGTGCACCGTGGCCACTCGCAGTTCGGCGTTCGGCGCCTGGGTCAGTTTGGCCAGGGCGTCGGCGCGCATCTGCCGCAGGCGTTTGCCGTAGGCGCGGGCGTTCTGGGTGTAGGTCTTGGCGTTGTCCGGGTCGAGCTTGCCCAATTCCCGGGCGATGTTGTTGACCTGGGCAATCGAGGCGCTGATCGACAGGAACGTGTGCGGGTTCACCACTTTGCCGGCACCGCGCGCGGCAACCCCGGTGGCGGCCAGCAACGGCACGTTTTCGTTGGCTTCGATGGTCTTGATGTTCGGCGTTTCGCTGGCGGCGATCATGCGGTCGGCGAAGTCGTCATGACCGACGCCGTTGAGCACGATCACGTCCAGCCCGCTGATACGCTTGATGTCTTCGGCGCGCGGCTCGTAGGCGTGCGGGTTGAAGCCGGCGGGAATCAGCGGCACGACCTCGGCCTTGTCGCCGACGATGTTCGCCACATAACTGTAATACGGATGCAGGGTAATGCCGATGCGCAGGCG
>NZ_JAIHBA010000049.1:15075-38142 GCF_019718735.1 Pseudomonas sp. RIT778
CGGCGCGCGGCTCGTAGGCGTGCGGGTTGAAGCCGGCGGGAATCAGCGGCACGACCTCGGCCTTGTCGCCGACGATGTTCGCCACATAACTGTAATACGGATGCAGGGTAATGCCGATGCGCAGGCGTTTGGCCTGATCGGCGCTGGCCAGCGGGCTCAGCAGGCAGGCGCACAGGCCGATCAGCAGCAGGCGCAGGAAAGGACGGCGTTGAGATGAACTAGGCATGGGCAAGCGGTCTTCTCTCGAATGAAGGCGAGGGTTCAATGACGATGTTCGCGGGTCACCCCGGCATCGAATTGCGCGACGATCTGTTTCCAGCCGGCGGCGGACAGCGCTGCGTCGGACAGGTCTGCCGGCGCTTGCAGGTCGGTGGCGCGGTTGAGCCAGATGTCCGGCGCGGCGTCATCGGCTGCGTTCAGGCGCATCAGAAACGAACCGGCCACGGCCGGTGCCTGGCTGTGGCCGAAGTAGGCGCGGTCGGCCAGCAACTGCCAGGCATGACCACCACGACTCACGGAACTGGCGTCCTGGGCGAACGGCGCGAAACCTTCATCCGCCAGGTTCTGCGGGGTTGGCAGCTTTTGCTGTTCTTCGCGCAGCAGGTGGATTTCGTCGAGGGTTACTCGCAGGTCGGCGTAGATGCCTTGCTCGCTGGCGCCGAGGTCGCGACGGGCATCGAGCTGATGGCTGGAAACCGGTTCGGGTTCGTGGGACACCCCGCGCCACGCCACCACGGAACCGGCGACCGCGAGGATCAACAGGCACATCAACAGCACATTGAGGGTTTCGTGCCCGGCACCGGCCGGGCGTACAACCTGGGTAGTCGGCGTGGTCATGGGGCTTCGATATCCGCTTGGTCGATTTCGACCACGTGACCGGGACCTGCGTCGAACAGCACGTAGAACTCGGCGCCGGGTTTCTTGAACGTCAGGGTCGAATCGGCGCCGAGCTTGCCCGGCACCAGGATGGTTTCGTCGTAGCCGATCACATCGAGGGTCACCCCCGGTGCGCCGCTGCCGTCGGAGAAGCCGCCGGTGCATTTGATCTGCTCGGCGTCGATGGCCTTGCACTCGCACATCGGGTTGTGGGCCAGGGCGCTGGCGCTGAAACCGGCACACAGCACCAGCATCAGGCTGCTCAGGCGCAGGCGGGAAAAGCGTCGGGCGAGAGTCATGGTTTGGCTCCTTGTTTGTTCAGCCAGGCGATGGTGGCGGGGGAGGCCTGGCTCAGGGGGATCGAGGCCTGATGCATGCTGCCGTCCCAGCCTTCCATGGTGATCCACAGTTCGGCGTCGGTTCGGGTCTTTTCCGGAATCGGCAACTGGGTGCCCATGCGATACGGCGTGCCGAAGAAGATCACCCCGGCGGCGCGCAGGCTTCGCGGTTTGCCGATGCGCAGGTAGGTGGCCTTGACCTGATCGATGCAGGCATCACACAACGCGACATTGAAGCTTTTCATGTGGCCGGCAGGCCCGGCGGGGCGGGGCGCCTCGTCACGGAATTCGGCCATGCGCAGGCTCCAGGGGCCGACCTGGACTTCTCCGACTTCGCGTTCGCCCAGGCCAGTGTCGCCGCGAAACAGAGACTGGTCCGCAAAGTACCGGGGCATGAAGCCCAGCGGGATCAACAGCAGCAACACGTTGATGTGGAAGCGCCACTTGTGCCAGAACAGGCTCAGGCGTGAAGGACGGTTTGCAACGTTGGACTGGCTCACGGGTTGACCTCCGACGGTTCACGGTTCAGGGCCGGTTGCGCCTTGACGCGTTGCTTCTTGTGCTCGCGCTTGAGGGCGTTGGCGGTGGCCAATGCGGTGCGTTTGGTCCAGATCAGCAGTCCGCTGAGCACCATCATGCTCAGCAACAGCCCGAAGAAGAACCAGATCAACTTGATCCACAACCCGCCGAAGTCACCGGTGTGCAACGGCCGCATGGATTCGGTGACGAACTCCAGCGAAGTCCGGTCGGACAGCAGGCGCGAGGCAGCGATTTCGCCGTTGTACGGATTGATCGTCGCGCGCTGATACATCAACGGATACCAGCCGCGCCCCCCGATATCGAGGTGGCTGTAGGCGTTGCCCGGCAGGCTGACATAGCTGGTTTCCAGCCCGGGGATTTTCTGCTGGGCGATCTCGATCGCGCGATCGAGGCTGATCTGCGGGGCCGGCGAACCGTCCGCCGAGAGGGGCACGCTCTCACGGGACATGGCCGGAATCACCGGTTCGCTCGAGATGGAAATGTGGTTGTCGGCCAGCAGCGCCTGAATCAGGAACCAGGTGCCGGTAATCGAAATCACCGCAATGAACCAGATCGACCAGATGCCGCTGAGGCGGTGGAAATCGCCCCAGAAAATCCGCGCGCCGTGGCGAAATCGCAAGGTCGGGCTGAAAAAGCCTTTCCAGAAACGCTTGTACACCACCAGCCCGGTCACCAGCGAGGCGAGCATGGGCAGGCCGAGGATCGACACCAGGTACCAGCCCCAGCTGTAGCCGTTGGTGAAGGGCACCAGCCACCAGCCATGCAGGGCGCGGGTGAAACCTTTGAAATTGAACGCCGGGGCTTCGCCCTGAATGACGCCCGTGTACGGGTTGACGTAGACCGTCAGCGAGCGCCCGTCGGGGTAGCTCACGCGGACATCGAGGGCAAAGTGCGATTCATCGGGGCGGTCGATCTCTTGCACGACCGTTTGCGGCTCGGCTTTCTTGATGGCCGCGATGATCTGGTCGTAGCTGAGCAGCGGCGCATCGTCCGACGGCGCGCTGGCACGCATTTGCGGGTTGGCCAGCCAGACGATTTCCTGGCTGACCACCGCCAGGGTGCCGGTGACGCAGACGATCAGCACGAAAAACCAGATCGGCAACGCCAGCCAGCTGTGTACCAGGAACCACAGTTTCGAGCGGGATTTCTTCGACATGATGACAAGTCTTGATTCAGAGTGAGGGGGCGGTACTACGGGCTTCGCAGCACGGGGTTCCCCTGAAAGGCCGGTCGTGGCTTTTGCCTACGCGACCAGCCCGCATCTCTATAAGACGGATGACCGAAGCAAATCCCGATAAACGATATGAAAGTAAATGTTTCGCGATTGCATGTTGCTGTCGCAGGGGCGGATTTCTGCGAGGAAGGCGAAGCAGTCCGACGGAACATGCCGTCGGATTGAAGGAGGGGAATCAGCGGAGAAAGTCGAGTGCTTCGGCCAGCAACAGTTCAGGGACTTCTTCGGCGAGGTAATGCCCGGCAGGCAAAGCCTCGCCCCGTACGTCGGTGGCAACCTGTTGCCATTCCTTGAGCGGATCGAAGCAGCGACCGACCGTGCCCTCGGCGCCCCACAGCACCAGCAGCGGCAGGTTCAGGTGACGACCGGCCGCGAGATCGGCGCGATCATGTTCCAGGTCGATGCCAGCACTGGCGCGGTAATCCTCGCAGATCCCCCGAGCACTGCCGGGACGTTCCAGGCAACGCCGGTATTCGCTGAGTGCCTCGTCGGTGAAAGGCGCGAGCCCGGCGCTGCGACTGCCCATGACGCTGCGCAGATAACCTTCGGGATCGGCTTCGATCAGGGTTTCCGGCAACGGCGCCGGGCGGATCAGGAAGAACCAGTGCCAGTAGGCCCGGGCGAAGGCTTCATTGGTCTGGCTGTACATCACCAGCGTCGGCGCGATGTCGAGCAGGACCATGCGCTGCACGACGGCGGGATGATCAAGGGCCAGACGATGGGCGACCCGCGCGCCACGGTCATGGGCAAGGATCGAGAACTGCTCGAAACCCAACGCTTTCATCAATTGCACGCCGTCGCGGGCCATCTCGCGCTTGGAATAATTGAGGTGAGCCTCATCCGCCGGCGGTCGGCTGCTGTCGCCATAACCGCGCAGGTCGGCGGCGACTACCGTGAAGTGCTCCGCCAGTTGCTCGGCGATCTTGTGCCAGATGACGTGGGTCTGCGGGTGCCCGTGTAACAGCAGCAGGCCCGGGCCGCTGCCTTTGAGGCGGTAGCTGATGTCCACACCGTTGACGTGGCGCTGGTCTTTGACGAATCCGGCAAACATCGGGTGATCCTTTATTCAGGCGAGTGGCCTGCATCCTGAAATCGCCGGGCGTTCATGACAAGACGTGAAGCGTGGTTCGACGGTTCATGAATCGTGTTCGCCCATCCCCGCGCGCTGCACGGGAGTGGACACCCGGCGCTGTTAACCCTGCTGGAACATCTCTTTCGCCCGCTGCTCGATCTGTGCCTGGGTCAGGTCCTCCTTGCGCGTGGCGAGGAACCACAGATGCCCGTACGGATCTTTCAATGTCCCGCTGCGGTCGCCGTAGAACTGATCCTTGACCTCGGACACGGCTGTCGCCCCGGCCTCCAGCGCACGCTGAAAGGATTTGTCGACATCGGTCACGTACAGATGCAGACCGACCGACACCGCTGTGTCCGGATTGCTCAACGGCCCTTGATCGCACGGCGAGCCGAGCATGATCGCGCTGTCACCGATGCGCAGTTCGGCGTGGCCGATGCCGCCGTCGGGCATGCTCAGGCGCATGACTTCGGTGGCACCGAACGCCTTCTTATAGAAGTCGATGGCTTCGGCAGCTTTGTGAATGCCGAGGTACGGGGTAATGCTGTGATACCCCTCGGGAATGGGTTTGACGCTCATGGCGGTACTCCCTGTTATTTGTTGCCTGGTTTTTATTAGAGGTTGAAGGTGTGCCTTCGCCGGGGTTGCCGGTCGCTCAACTATAGATCCGTACCATCGCCCTGAACGACTACCCGACGAGCAGCCACCGCACTGTTCAGCCATCGACAGTGAAGCAACAGAATGCGCGGGTTTTTCATCGTCAGATACCCTGAAAATCCGCTGTAACCCCCGAAAGACAAGGCCTGTCGGTCAGGCACAGAAGCTGCAATGACCCGGTACAACACCGATACCGAGAGTCATCCATGTCTGAATCTGCCGTTTATCCGATCAACCCGCCGGCCGCCCACCGGATCGCCGACGACGTTGAAGCCTTGCGCGTGGCCGCGCAGGTCGCCGCCGTCTTGCAGGAACACGCCGCCGAGCGTGACCGCAACCGCGAAGTGCCCGCCGAGATCGTCGATCTGTATTCCAACAGTGGCCTGTGGGGCATCACCGTGCCGAAGGAATACGGCGGCGCGCAGGTGTCCTGTGCGGTGCTAGCGCAGGTGATTGCGATCATTTCCGCCGCCGATCCGTCGCTCGGGCAGATCCCGCAAAACCATTACTGCCTGCTCGAAGACATCCGCCTGCAAGGCACCCCGGCGCAGCAGGCGCATTTCTTTGAGCTGGCGCTGCAAGGTCATCGTTTCGCCAACGCGCTGTCGGAAACCGGCGGCAAGAATGTGCAGGACATTCAGGCGACCCTCCGCCGTTATGGCGCCGGTTTCGTGATCAACGGTCGCAAGGGCTACTGCACCGGTTCGCTCTACGCCCACTGGCTGGCGGTGCTGGCGCTGGATGAAGAACAGAAGGGCCAGTTGGCCTTCGTCGAACGTGGCACGAAAGGGCTGGTGATCGTTGATGATTGGGACAGCATCGGCCAGCGCACCACGTCCAGCGGCACGGTGCTGGCGCAAGATTTACAGGTGGCACCATTCAATCTGTTTCCGACGTACCGTTCCTACGAGAACCCGACCCTGGCCGGGCCGTTCGCACAGTTGACCACCGCCGCCATCGACGCCGGCATCGCCCGGGCAGCCTTGCGCGATACCGTGGAATTTGTCCGCCAGTTCGCCCGACCGTGGATCGATGCGGGTGTGGAAAAGGCCAGTGAAGATCCGCTGACGATCATTCAGATCGGCGCGCTGGAAATCCGCCTGGAAGCCGCCGAAGCCTTGCTCGAACGCGCGGGTTGGGCGCTCGACGCTGCACGTCCGGCACCGGATGAAGACAACGTCGCGCTGGCGTCCCTGGCCGTGGCCAAGGCCAAAGTGCTGACCACCGAAATCGCCATCGAGGCCAGCAACAAGCTGTTCGAACTCGGCGGTACCCGCTCGACCCTGAAGAAGCACAACTTCGACCGCCACTGGCGCAACGCTCGGGTCCATACCCTGCATGACCCAGTGCGCTGGAAATACCACGTGGTCGGCAACTGGCTGCTCAACGGGGTCAAACCACCGCGCCACGACTGGTCCTGATCATGGCCGAATGGTTCAAGCACATTTACTGGGCCGACATCGCTCAGGCCTGTCTCGACACCCTGAGCATGCTCGGCGCGGCGCTGCTGTTCACGGTGTTGCTGGGCTTGCCGCTGGGGTTGCTGCTGTTCCTCACCGGCAAGCGCCAGTTGCATGAAACGGTTGGCCTGTACCGGGTGCTGTCGGTGATCGTGAACATGCTGCGTTCGCTGCCGTTCATCATTTTGCTGATCGTGCTGATTCCGCTGACTACGTTGCTGGTGGGCACCTCGCTGGGCGTGCCCGGGACCATTCCGCCATTGGTGGTCGGTTGCACACCATTCTTTGCGCGGCTGGTGGAAACCGCGTTGCGCGAAGTCGATCGCGGCGTGGTCGAGGCGACCCAGGCGATGGGCGCCAACACCTGGCAGATCATCCGCCACACCCTGTTGCCGGAAGCCCGCGGCGGGTTGCTGGCGGCAGTCACGGTCACCGCCATCGTGCTGGTGGATTACACGGCGATGGCCGGCGTGATTGGTGGCGGCGGGCTCGGTGATCTGGCGATCCGCTACGGCTATCAGCGCTTTCAGACTGACGTGATGGTGGTCACCGTGGTGTTGCTGCTGATTCTGGTGCAGGCCCTGCAAATGACCGGCGACCGTCTGGTGGCGCACTACAGCCGACGCTGACAAAACAGTTTCAACCCATAAAAGGCCCCACGTTCACCCCACGACGGCCACTCAAATCTGCCTTGGAGCACAGCATGAAAAAGACCCTGGCCGTACTGGCTGCCGTACTGTCGTTCGGCGCCCATGCCAACGAAAAACTGATCGTCGGTGCCACCCCGGTGCCGCACGCGGAAATCCTCGAGTTCGTCAAACCGACCCTGGCCAAGGAAGGCGTGGATCTGGACATCAAGGTCTTCACCGACTTCATCCAGCCCAACCAGCAACTGGCGCTGAAAAACCTCGACGCCAACTATTACCAGTACCGGCCGTTTCTCGATGATTTCAACAAGACTCGCCATACCGATCTGGTGCCGGTGGTCGGCGTGCACATCGAACCGTTCGGTGCTTACTCGACCAAGATCAAGAACATCTCGGAGCTGAAGGACGGCGCCAGCGTGTCGATCCCCAACGACCCGGTGAACACCGGTCGCGCCTTGGTGCTGTTGCACGAGGCGGGGCTGATCAAGCTCAAGGATCCGAGCAACACCCTGGCCACCCAGCGCGACATCGTCGAAAACCCCAAGCACCTGAAAATCCGTGAACTGGAGGGCGCGTTGCTGGCTCGTTCGGTGAGTCAGGTGGACCTGGCGTTCGTGTTCGCCAACTACGCGCTGGAAGCCGGGATCGACACCAACAGCGCGCTGATCGTCGAGAAGGGCAAGAGTCTATACATCGAGTTTCTGGTCGCACGTCCCGACAACATCAACGACCCGGGCCTGCAGAAACTGGCCAAGGCGTTGAATTCCGATGAAGTGCGTCAGTTCATTCTGACCCGCTACAAAGGGCAGATTGCGCCGGGCTTCTGATGGATCGAATTGGGGGTTCCCATGGCATGGGAACCCTCACTTGGGTGCGTCGAGAAAGTGCGCCCCCGGCCCTTGCTCGCCCAGCACATCGCCCTGATTGCGCAGCGGGCAGGCTTCCATCGACAGGCATCCGCAGCCGATGCAACCGGTCAGTCGATCCCGCAGCAGCATCAACTGATTGATCCGCTCGTCCAGCTCCCGCCGCCACTGCTCCGACAACACTTTCCAGTCCGCCGCCGTTGGTGCGCGGTTGTCCGGTAGCTGTTTCAACGCCTCGCCGATTTCTGCCAGCGGAATGCCCAGGCGTTGCGCCACCTTGATCAGCGCCACCCGCCGCAGTACTTCCCGTGGATAACGCCGCTGGTTGCCGGCATTGCGCTGGCTCTTGATCAACCCTTTGGATTCATAAAAGTGCAGGGCGGTGACCGCCACACCGCTGCGGGCCGCGACTTCGCCGACGGTCAATTGCTTGTGCACATTTTCCGCAGTGACCATTTGCAAATTGCCCCTTGACCTCTAGTTAACTCGAGGTTTTACCCTGCAGGCCTTCGAATCGCAAGATTCGTCTGACAGAGTGGGGATGTCATGCAAGCACCAGCGAAAAACCGCAGCTTTACCCAATTGATCGAATTTGAAATCGAACCCGGCCAGCAACCGGCGCTGGTCTCGGCGCTGGCGGTGCAGACTGAACGTCTGGCCCAGCGTTACGCCGGTTTCGTCAGCGCCAGCGTCCAGGCCAGCGACGATGGCCGGCGAGTGTTGAGCTTTCTGCAATGGCAGTCCCGCGAGGCGGGGGAGGCGGCGTTCCAGAGTTTCGAAACCGGCGAGCAGGATTTCTGGCAACTGATCCGCACCCATCAGGCGCGCACCGTGACCTTCGGTTCATTCCAGGTGCTGAGCAGCATCGCCCGCAGTCATGACGACGGCTTGCACTGCCAACTGGTTGGCTAGATCGACAGCTGGATCAAGCGCTCGCCTTGCAGGTTTTCCGTGGGTCGCCGCTTGTTCACCGCCAGTTCGCCGATCTTGATCAGCCGCGTGCGGGTGACGTTGCGGCTCAGGCCGAGCAGGGACGCAGTGTGCACCTGGTTGTAATGGCAGAAGCGATAAGCCGCGCGCAGCAACGCGTCTTCGACTTTTTCATGCAGGGCGCCGGCCTGTTGCTCGAAGAGTTTCTGGAAGGCGCGTTCCAGCAGCGCTTCCGGTGAGTCGTCGGCGGTCGCGTGCTGATCGTCCGGACGGTCGATGCGCAGGTTCGACAGGCGCAGATCGTCGCGTTCGATCACGCCGTTACGGCAGATCAACAGCGTGTGATGGATGACGTTTTCCAGTTCGCGGATGTTGCCCGGCCAACTGTAGCCGCGCAGCTTGTGCTCGGCGCCGGGGCTGATGGTGATGCGTCCGTAGCCCAGGCGCTGACTGTAGGCCTCGATGAAATGCCGGGTCAGCGGCAGGATGTCGCCGGGCCGATCGCGCAACGGGCTCAGCTCCAGATTGACCACGTTCAGCCGGTAATACAGATCCTCGCGGAAATGCCCGGCGTTGATGGCTTTCTCCAGTTGCACGTTGGTCGCCGCCAGCACTCGCACATCGATGGGAATGCTCTTGCGCGAACCCAGGCGCACCACTTCACGCTCCTGCAACACCCGCAGCAATTTGACCTGAATGGACATCGGCAGATCGCCGATTTCATCAAGGAACAAGGTGCCGCCATCCGCCTCTTCAAACCATCCGGCCTTGGCGCTGAGGGCGCCGGTGAAGGCGCCTTTTTCGTGGCCGAACAGTTCGGCTTCCACCAGCGATTCGGAAAACGCCCCGCAGTTCACCGCAATGAACGGCCGGTTGCGCCGGTTGCTCAGGTTGTGGATGTGCCGCGCTACCAACTCTTTGCCGGTGCCGGTTTCGCCGATGATCAGCACGCTGGCTTCGCTCGGCGCGACCTGTTGCAGATGCGCGAGCAGGGCCTGGGATTTCGGGTCTTCGAACACCTGGGCAGTGGCGCGAATCGAAGTGGCCAGGGCGGGTGAGGGCGGCAGGGTCAGCAGTTGCATGGGTCTCGCTCCACGAAAGGAAATCAGGAATAGAACGTCGGCACCGGCAGGGACTGGTTCAGCGCCCAGTCGCCCAGCTCGTGGAGTTTGTAATCCAGCGGGTCGTGCAAGGTTTGCGTGCGCAGGTTGCGCCAGTGTCGGTCGAGACGCAGCGACGCGTGGGTCGAACGGGCGCCGGTGACTTCGAACAATCGGCTGCAAATCTCCAGGCCCTGACGACTGGCGGCGACCTTGGCGGTGGCAATCGCCGTGGCGAGGTGACCGCGTTCTTCGGCGCTGAGGTTAGGGCCTTTGGCCCAGGCCTCGTCGAGCAACGCAGCGGCGCGTTCCACCAACAACCGGATGCCTTCGAGGGCGACCCAGAACTCGCCGTAATGCGCCAGCACATAAGGATCTTCACGCACCTCGCGCACCGAGGATTTGTGCCAGACGCGGGTTTCACTCAGGGTGTATTGCCGCGCCTCTTCGAACGCCCCTTCGGCGATGCCGAGAAACATGTGGGTGAACGTCAGTTGTGCAATCAACGGGCGCAAACAGGCGAACGGTGTGCTCAACGGGCCCGGATCCAGCAACAGTTCCGATTCTTCGACCCGCACCCGTTCGAACGTGGCGCTGCCGCTGTCGGTCTGGCGCTGGCCGATGTTGTTCCAGTCGTTGTGCAGGGTGATGCCGCTGCGGCCGCTGGGGATCGCCGCGATCAGCAGTTTTCCGCCGTTGCTTTCGTCCACCGCCGAGGCAATCAGCATCTGTGAATCGCTGGCGCCGGAGCAGAAGCTCTTCTTGCCGGAAAACTCGCGCCAGCCACCCAGATCCTTGACCACGGTGCGGGTGTCCAGCGGATTGAGCGCGTTGCCCCAGAACCAGTTCTGCCGCGCGGTCTGTTCGAACCACGGTTGCCATTGTTCCGGGCGGGAAAACAACCGGACGGTGGCGAGCATTAAATGATGAAAACCGAAGACGTGGGCGATCGAGCTGTCGACCTTGGCGAATTCGCGCACGACTTCCAGGGTTTCGCTCCAGCGCGCGCCGAGGCCGCCGTAACGGGTGGGAATGCTCAGGGCCAGCAGACCGCTGTCGCGCAGGGCGTCGCGTTCGGCTTTTGGTGTGCCGCCACGCTCGTCGCGCTCGACGGCGGTCAGGGCAAATTCGGCGGCCAGTTGGCGGGCGGTCTGCAACGGGGAGAGCAGGGTGCTTTGCGGTTTGGCAGTCACTCGGTCTTCCTCAGGCGTTGGCTTTGGCGGGCAGAACATCGTTGGCGATCATTTCGCCGAACGGCCCGGTGAGGTTGGTGACACCGCGTCCAGCCAGGCTCGCGTACGGCTCGGGCAGCAGCGGGAACACCAGCTCGGCAAAGCGGTAGGCCTCTTCCAGATGCGGATAACCGGAGAAGATGAAGCTCTCGATGCCCAGATCCGCGTACTCCTTGATTCGCGCCGCCACTTGCTGCGGATCGCCGACCAATGCAGTGCCGGCACCGCCGCGCACCAGACCGACGCCGGCCCACAGGTTGGGGGCGATTTCCAGGTTGTCGCGGCGCCCGTCGTGCAGGGCGGCCATGCGTCGCTGGCCTTCGGAATCGAAGCGCGAAAAGGATTTCTGCGCGGCCTCGATGGTTTCGTCGCTGATGTGTTCGATCAGTTTGTCGGCGGCTTTCCAGGCTTCTTCGGCGGTCTCGCGCACGATCACGTGCAGGCGAATGCCGAACTTCACCTTGCGTCCGTGACGGGCGGCGCGTTCGCGCACATCGGCGAGTTTTTCGGCGACGGCGGCCGGTGGTTCGCCCCAGGTCAGGTACACGTCGACCTGCTCGGCGGCCAGATCGTGGGCCGCGTCGGAGGAACCGCCGAAGTACAGCGGCGGATAGGGTTTCTGCACCGGTGGATACAGGGCTTTGGCGTTCTGCACCTTCAGGTGTTTGCCTTCGAAATCCACCGCCTCGCCTTGCAACACGCGACGCCAGATCTTGAGGAATTCGTCGGTGACCTCGTAGCGCTCGCTGTGGCTGAGGAAACTGCCGTCGCCACGGTTTTCGTCGGGATCACCGCCGGTCACGACGTTGATCAATAGGCGGCCATTGGACAGTCGATCAAGGGTCGCGGCCATGCGCGCCGAGACGGTCGGCGAGATGATCCCCGGACGGATCGCCACCAGATAACGCAGGCGTTCGGTCAGCGGCACCAGCGCCGAGGCGATCACCCACGAATCCTCGCAGGAACGGCCGGTGGGAATCAGCACGCCGTGGTAACCGAGGCTGTCGGCGGCTTGCGCCACCTGTTTCAGGTAATTGAGGGTGACCGGGCGCGCGCCTTGGGTGGTGCCCAGATAGTGACCGTCGCCGTGGGTCGGCAGGAACCAGAAAACATCCATGAACTGCTCCTTAAGCGATTTTCAGCAACGGTTTGATGTGAGTGCCGAACAGTGGCGCGGCGCGTTCGGCGGCCAGGCGGATGCGCGCCTTGAGCGGTTCGCTGGTGATCTGGTAGTCGGCGAAATCGGCTTCGGTGGCGTACACGCCGATCGGCAGGGTCACGGCTTGGAAGAAACTGAACAGTGGGCGCAACTGGTGATCGAGGACCAACGCGTGGCGTTCGCTGCCACCAGTGGCGGCGAGCAGCACAGGCGTGTCGATCAGCGCATTCAGGTCGATCAGGTCGAACAAATGCTTGAGCAGTCCCGGATAGGAGCCGCGATAGACCGGCGCGGCGACGATCAGCAGATCAGCCTGTTCGATGGCCTGCAGTTCGGCTTCGATCTCGGCCGGCAGTTCCTGACGGGACAGTGCGGCGCCCAGCGGGCGGGCGATGTCACCGAGTTCGATGAGGTGACTCTCGACCGGCAGGTGCCCGGACAATTCGGCCAGCAAGGCCTGGGTCAGCACCAGGGTGCGAGACGGACGCCAGGTTCCGCCGGACAGGGCGACGACTTTCAGTGGACGCGACATGGTCAGTTCCTTTTTCAACAGTTGCTCGGCGAGCAGTGAGTAGTCACTGGAGCAGAGCAAGCGCTGTACCAATTCCTGTAAGGCCCGTATTCCGGGGCTTTGAGCGTTGTCGGCGGCTGTGCTAGTGTGACTTTCAAGCCGGTTTGTTGAACCGCTGTTGCCTGGGAAACAGTTGCTGGAGCAACAGTGCCGAACGCGATGAAGGATTTATAAAGGCTGACTGTTATTCCGTAAAAGACTGTTAATTGATATTGATAGGTCTTTTGAGAATATGCAGGACGAATCCTTCCCGAATTCTGATAGCCACTATTGAGAGCGTTGATTTCTGCCAAAGCGTGCCCGGGCGTACCTTTTCTCCATCGACCCACACTGCTCGCCAGGACGCTCCCATGAATCGTTTACTGACTGTTTCCCTGATGCTCTCTCTCTCCGTTCTCGCTGGTTGCGCGAGCCACGTTTCCCCGGAACTGCGCCCTTACACGGCGGAAGAAACCCGCGAACTGGCGCTGGAAACCTTGAACCGCAGCGGCTTGTCGTTCGAGGAATACCACGCGAAGAAAGCCCAACTGCTTGGCCAGCCGCAGAAGACTTTCGGTTTCGACAGCAAGGGTGAAATGAGCGCCGAGCGGGCCGTACAGCTGCATGGTCGTCCTAGCTGATACGTAACTGTACTGCTCGAAGTTTTACCCAACTGTCCGTGGGTTTGCGCGGCGCCGTGGGATAGGGTCAACACCTGAATGACCCTGACGGACTGCCTTCTATGACCCTCTCGCTCGACCTGCTGCTGGGCTTTGCCCTGTTTGCCCTTGTCACCTCGATCACACCGGGGCCGAACAACACCATGTTGCTGGCATCGGGGGTGAACTTCGGCTTTAACCGCACCATTCCCCATATGCTCGGTATTACCTGCGGTTTCTTCGTGCTGGTGGTGGCGGTGGGTTTTGGCCTGGGCGCGGTGTTCCAGACTTATCCGCTGCTTTATACGGTCCTGCGTTACGTCGGCGCGGCGTACTTGCTCTATCTGGCTTGGAAGATCGCTCACTCCGGCCCGGTCGGTGATAGCGAGCAGGGCGAGGCGAAACCGATCAGCTATCTCGGCGCGGCGGCTTTCCAGTGGGTCAATCCAAAGGCGTGGATCATGGCCATCGGTGCCATCAGCACGTACACGCCGATGCAGGGTTATTTCACCAACGTGATCGTGATTGCGGCGGTGTTTGCCATCATCAACCTGCCGAGCGTCGGCGTCTGGGCGGCTTGCGGGACCTTGCTGCGCAACGTGCTCAAGGATCGCCGCTGGTTGCGGTTGTTCAACTGGGGCATGGCAGCGCTGCTGGTGATCTCGCTGTATCCGTTACTCCTTGAAAGCTTTAGCTGACGCAGCGCTACAACCGCCGGCCCGATGCCTGTTAAAGTCGCGTTCAGGAGCGTTCCTACGCACTTTTAAATGAAGTTGTTCTTCTTTAACGGCATCCGATCAGGTATTGATGACGCTCTCGAACCCGGACGCAGCTCACAAGGCTGCGTCGTGCCGTTTGTAGACACGAGCTTCCTGATCCCGGAACACGCTCTGCGAGTCTTTTTATGAACACACGTCCGCTGTATTTCGATTACGCCGCCACCACCCCGGTGGACGAGCGGGTCATCCAGGTGATGATCGAGTGTCTGGGTTTCAACGGTAACTTCGGCAACCCGGCCTCCAGCTCCCACGCTTTCGGCCAGCAGGCCCGGCAAACGGTCGAGAACGCTCGCCGACAAGTCGCCGAACTGGTCGGCGCCCAGGCGCAGCAGATCGTCTGGACCTCCGGCGCTACAGAATCCAACAACCTCGCCCTTAAAGGTGTGGCTCAGGCCCGTGGTGTGTCCGGCGGGCACATCATCACCAGTCAGATCGAACACAAGGCCATCCTCGACACCGCCCGGCAATTGCAGGACGCGGGTGTCGCCGTGACTTATCTGGTGCCGGATGCCGAAGGCCTGATCACCCCGCAAGCGGTCAGCGAAGCGATGCGCGATGACACCTTTCTGGTGTCGCTGATGCTGGTCAACAACGAACTCGGCACCGTCAACGACATCCCGGCCATCGGCGAAGTGGTGCGTGGGCGTGGGGCGTTGTTCCATGTCGATGCTGCCCAGGGCGCCGGCAAGGTCGCGATCGATCTGGCGCAGTGGCCGGTGGACCTGATGTCGTTCTCGGCGCACAAGCTTTACGGCCCTAAAGGCATCGGCGCGCTGTACGTCGGCCCGCATGCGCAGCAGCGTTTGCAGGCGCAGATTCACGGTGGTGGCCACGAGGGCGGGTTGCGTTCCGGAACGCTGGCGACTCACCAGATCGCTGCCATGGGCTCGGCATTTGCCTTGGCCGCCGAAGCTTTCGATGACGAGAAGAAAACCATCGTCGCGCTGCGCGAGCGTCTGCTCGAACAACTCTTGAGCCTGCCTGGCGTGCGCCTCAATGGCAGCAGCACCCAACGTATCCCGCACACCTTGAGCCTGACCTTCAGCGAAGGCGAGTTCAACCCGGCAGCGCTGAGCCATTCGATCGCGTTTTCCGCGACCTCGGCCTGCAATTCCGCCAGCAACGCGCCGTCCCACGTCTTGCTGGCATTAGGGCATGACGCGCACCTGGCCGGCCGTACCATTCGCCTGAGCCTCGGCCGTTTCACCACCGCCGAGGACATCGACAAGGCTGTAGAACTGATCAAGACCGCCTGCGCCAGTGCTCCGGCATTCTGGGCGACAGGGCTTTAACGAGCCGGCTTCGAACGGCACCGAACAATAACGATGAAGTGATTGGCAGGAGACATGATGAGTACCCAGACTTTGACCGAAGGAACGGTTCCCCAGCGCCTCGCGCACACCCGTGAACTGATGCGTCGCGAAGGTATCCACGCGTTGCTGGTGCCGTCCGCCGACCCGCACCTGTCGGAATACCTGCCGGGTTACTGGCAGGGCCGGCATTGGCTGTCGGGTTTTCATGGCTCGGTCGGCACGTTGATTGTCACCACCGATTTCGCCGGGGTCTGGGCCGACAGCCGTTACTGGGAACAGGCGACCAAGGAACTCAAGGGCAGCGGCATCGAACTGGTGAAACTGCAACCGGGTCAGCCGAGCCCGCTGGACTGGCTGGCCGAGCAGACGCCGGAAGGTGGCGTGGTCGCGGTTGACGGCGCGGTGATGGCGGTTGCGTCGGCACGTACGCTGGGCAGCAAGCTCGAAGCTCGGGGCGCCAGTCTGCGGACCGACATCGACGTGTTGAAAGAAGTCTGGAGCGATCGCCCGGCGTTGCCGAATGCGCCGATCTATCAGCACCTGCCACCGCAGGCGACTGTCAGCCGTGGCGAGAAACTCGGCAAACTGCGCGAAACCCTGCAGGAACGCGGCGCCGATTGGCATTTCATCGCCACCCTCGACGACATCGCCTGGCTGTTCAACCTGCGCGGCGGCGATGTGTCGTTCAACCCGGTGTTCGTTTCCTTCGCCCTGATCAGCCAGCAGCAAGCCACGCTGTTTGTGGCCTTGAGCAAGGTCGATGCTGAGCTGCGTGTCGTGCTGGAAAAGGACGGCGTGACCCTGCGTGACTACAGCGAAGTCGCCGACGCCTTGCGTGCGATCCCGAGTGGCGCGAACCTGCTGGTGGATCCGGCGCGGGTCACCAGTGGTCTGTTGGATAACCTCGACACTGGCGTGAAACTGGTCGAAGGCCTGAACCCGACCACACTGGCCAAGTCGCAGAAGAGCCTGGCGGACGCCGCACACATTCGTCAGGCGATGGAGCAGGATGGCGCGGCGCTGTGCGAGTTTTTCACCTGGCTGGAATCGGCTTGGGGTCGTGAGCGCATTACCGAACTGACCATCGACGAAAAACTCACGGCGGCCCGTGAGCGTCGTCCGGATTATGTGTCGCTGAGTTTCAACACCATTGCCGCGTACAACGCCAACGGCGCGATGCCGCATTACCACGCCACACCGGAAGAACACGCGGTGATCGAGGGTGATGGCTTGTTGCTGATCGATTCCGGTGGTCAATACCTGGGCGGCACTACCGACATCACGCGCATGGTGGCTGTTGGTACGCCAACCGAAGAGCAGAAGCGCGATTGCACTCGTGTGCTGAAAGGCGTGATTGCCTTGTCCCGTGCGCGATTCCCGAAAGGCATTCTGTCGCCGTTGCTGGATGCGATTGCCCGCGCGCCGATCTGGGCCGAGAACGTGGACTATGGTCACGGCACCGGTCACGGCGTGGGTTACTTCCTCAACGTTCACGAAGGTCCGCAGGTGATCGCCTATCAGGCGGCGCCGGCACCACAAACCGCCATGCAACCGGGGATGATCACTTCCATCGAACCGGGCACTTATCGTCCGGGCCGCTGGGGTGTGCGGATCGAGAACCTGGCGATGAACGTTGAAGCGGGAAGCAGCGAATTCGGTGAGTTCCTCAAGTTCGAAACCCTGACCCTGTGCCCGATCGACACCCGCTGCCTGGAACCGTCGTTGCTGACGCAGGAAGAGAAACAGTGGTTCAACGCCTATCACGCCGAAGTGCGCGAGCGCCTGAGTCCGCTGCTTGAAGGCGCGGCACTGGAATGGCTGAACACGCGTACTGCCGCTATCTGATCGGTTGAAGCTCGGGCGCTGCAGCCAGCGCCTGGGTCATGAAATCGACAAACGCGTTGACCCTGGCGGACTGGCGACGGTTCGCCGGGGACACAGCGTGAATCGGCAATGATCGGGTCTGGTAGTCCTGCAGCAGGGCGATCACTCGGCCCGCCTTCAAATCCTCGCTGAACAACCAGACCGGTGACAGCGAAATCCCCAATCCTCCCAAGACCATTTCGCGGATCGCTTCGGAGTTGTTGCTCTGGGCGTTGCCCTGGATGCGTACGTCGTGGTGTTGGCCATCCTTCTCGTAGGTCCACAGATTCTGAGTGCTGAGCAGGTTGAATTGCAGGCAGTTGTGCTGCGCAAGATCCTGAGGTGATTGTGGGTGACCGTGCCGTTGCAGGTAATCGGGCGTCGCCACCGTGAGCCGGTGGGTGGTGCCAATGCGCCGGGCGATCATGCCGCTGTCGTTCAACTCGCCGATGCGCAGGCTGACGTCCAGGCCTTCGCTGACCAGATCCAGATTCTGATCGCTCAGTTGCAGGTCGACCTGCACCTGCGGATAGCGCTGCAGAAATTCCGCCAGTCGCGAAGCGATCTGCAAGCGGCCGAAGCTGACGGAGGAGCCGATTCGCAGAGGACCGGCCACGGTTTCCCTGCCGGACTGGAAGCTGTGCTCGGCGGCATCCACGGCAGCGAGGATATTTCGACATTCGTTGTAGTACCGCTGACCTTCATCGGTCAGTGACAGCTTGCGTGTACTGCGGGCAATCAGCTTGCCGCCCAATTGACTCTCAAGAGCGCGCAGGACTTTGCTGATGGTCGGCTGGGTGGTGTGCAGTTCCCGGGCAACGGCGGAGAAACTGCCGCGTTCGACCACCCGGACGAAGATGGTCATTGCGTTGAGCTTGTCCATGAAGCACCTCATTCATGCCGATTTGGCATGATCACTATAGTCATTTGGCGTCTTATCGGCATGGAGCTGCTGCGGGAACATGGCTTCACTTTCTCCCGCAGGAATGACCGAAATGACTGACTCACTGAACATGAAAGCCCTGATAGTGGACACCCCGAACGGGCCGTTACGCTTGGTTTCCCTGGAGCGCCCCGTGGCAGAGGCCGGGCAGGTATTGGTGCGGATCAAGGCCAGCGGTGTGAATCCGCTGGATCTGAAAATCCGAGCAGGGCAGGCCGCCCATGCCCGGCAACCGTTGCCAGCGGTGTTGGGGTTGGATCTGGCGGGTGTGATCGAAGCGGTGGGTGAGGGCGTGCAGGATTGGGCGCCGGGCGATGAGGTGTATGCGTTGGCCACGGGGATTGGTGGCGCGCAAGGTTCGCTGGCCGAGTTTGCAGTGGTGGACGCGCGACTGCTGGCGCGTAAGCCTTTGAACCTGAGCCGGCGCGAGGCCGCGAGCCTGCCATTGATATTGATCACGGCGTGGGAAGGCCTGGTGGATCGGGCTCGGGTGAGTGCGGGGCAGAAGGTGTTGATTCACGGTGGTGCGGGTGGTGTCGGGCATGTGGCCGTTCAACTGGCCCGAGCATTCGGTGCTGAAGTGTATGCAACAGGGTCTGCGGGACAACGCTCGATCATTGAGGGTTACGGCGCGACGTTCATCGATTATCGAGAGAGCTCGGTGGAGGACTATGTCGCCGAGTTCACGGCGGGAGAGGGGTTCGACATTGTTTATGACACGGTCGGGGGAGAGACGCTGGACGCCTCGTTCAAAGCCGCACGGACCTACAGCGGGCATGTGCTCAGTTGCCTCGGTTGGGGGCAGCACAGTCTTGCGCCGTTGTCGTTTCGTGGGGCGACGTATTCGGGCGTGTTCACCTTGTTGCCGTTATTGACCGGCAGGGGCTGTGAGCATCATGGCGAGATTTTGCGACAGGCTGCCGCGCTGATTGAGTCCGGTCAGCTGCGACCTCTGCTTGATCCGCGTCGGTTCACGCTGGAAACCGCCGGGGAAGCCCATGAGCTGCTGGCGACGAAAGCAGCTCAGGGGCGTCTGGTGGTGGAGATTTAGCGAAGGGCTTCCACTACAAAGTCGAGCCGGTCCTGACCGAAGAACAACTGGTTGTCGATGAACATGCTCGGCGCACCGAAGACGCCACGCTTCACGGCGATTTCGGTGTTGTCCTTTAGTGCGGCCTTGACTGCTTCATCGTTGGTCAATGCCAGTACTTCTTCAGGATTGAAGCCATGTTCAGTCAGCACGGCGGCAACCGCTGCCGGCTCATCGAGGGGGCGGCCTTCAACCCACAGCGCTTTGAACAGGCAATCGATGAATGCCAGGAAGCGATCAGGATGACGCAGTTGAATGCCGGTGACCGCGCGCATCAACATCAGGGTATTGATCGGGAAATGCGGGTTGAATTTAAGGGGCATGCCGTAGCGTTTGGCGTAGCGGTCCAGGTCCTGAAACATGTAGCGACCCTTGGCCGGGATCATTGCCGGCGACGCGTTACCGGTGGCTTTGAAGACGCCGCCCAGCAACATCGGAATGTAGATCAACTGGCTACCGTTTTCGGCGCAGATTTTCGGCAGTTGGGTGTACGCCAGATAAGTGGCGGGGCTGCCGAGATCGAAATAGAACTCCACGGTTTTGCTCATGTTCGCTGCACTCTGTTTTTGTTATTGGGGGGATTACCAGCGCTCGTTCCACGGACGCAGATCCAGTTCGAACGTCCAGGCATCCCGTGGCTGGCTATGCAGATACCAGTAGTTCTCGGCGATGTGTTCTGGATTGAGAATGCCGTCTTGGTCCTTGGTGGCGTATTTGTCAGGGAAGTTGTCGCGGATGAAATCGGTATCGATGGCGCCGTCGACCACAACGTGGGCGACATGAATGTTCATCGGGCCAAGCTCTCTGGCCATGCTCTGTGCCAGAGCCCGGATACCGTGCTTGGCCCCGGCGAATGCGGCAAAGCCTGAGGCACCGCGCAATCCAGCAGTGGCACCGGTGAACAGGATCGTGCCGCGGCTACGGATCACCATCCGTTTGGCGACTTCCCGGGCATTGAGGAATCCGGAAAAACAGGCCATTTCCCAGATCTTGAAATACTTGCGTGCGGTTTCTTCGAGGATGCTGCAGGGCACGTTGGCGCCGATGTTGAAAACGAATGCTTCAATCGGGCCCAGGCGGGTTTCGATATCTTCGATCAGTGCTACCACGTCTTCTTCCTTGCGCGCGTCGCAGGCAAAACCGTGGGCTTCACCGCCGTCCGCCTGAATCGCTTCCACCAACGGCTGCAATTTTTCGGCACTGCGGCGCGTGACGCACGCGACGAAACCTTCCTTGGCGAACCGCTTGGCGATGGCGCCGCCCGTGGCATCACCTGCACCGACAACCAATACGACCTTCTTGTTATTCATGGGTAGATCCCTTTAGTAAACGATCGTTAAGTGAACGAACGTTATGCTAGGATTTGCTCAGCGTCAAGGCACTCAATGTGAGGACAAATACATGCGGTACTCCGCCGGTCACAAGCTGGAAACCAAAGAAAAGCTCCTGCAAAGCAGCTCGCTGTCTGCGAAAAAGACCGGGTTTTCATCAATGGGCGTCGATGGCCTGATGAAGGCAATCGGCTTGAGCGGGGCGGCGTTCTACAGCCATTTCTCGTCCAAGGACGCCTTGTTTGCGGCTATCGTCGAGCGAGAGTTGTGCCAGAGTCTGGAGCGCTTGGGCGGGCAGGGTACGCAGGATCGCGAACGGCTGGAGCGGTGCCTGAAACTGTATCTGAACATGGCCCATGTCGAGCAACCCGAACTGGGCTGCGCATTACCTGCGCTGGGCGCCGAGATAGCGCGGTCGGATATTGTTGTGAGGGAGCAGGCCGAGCTGTGGATTTGCAAGCTTCAGGAAAGTTGGGCGCAGATTCTGGAAAGCGACAGCCTGGCTTGGGCGATTCTGTCGCAATGTGTCGGAGCGCTGGTCGTGGCACGTATGCTGGCGTCACCGAAGATTCAGCAGCGGGTGCTGAACTCCTGTCATGAAGAGATCGGACACCAGCTCGCCGCTTCGCGAGTGCAGTAGCGGCGATGGTTTATTTGCAGATGACGATCATGCTGCGGCTGGTATAGCCGGCGGGGTTGAGACCGAAGGGGTAATCACCCGGTTCTTCCACGGCATCGCCTGACTTTGCGATGACCTTGTAGCCCTTCGGTGCGCAAGAGTTTGCAGCGCTGGCGTAGCACTTGTCCCAAGAGGAGGACAACCCCGAACAGTTGATGTGCAGCCCTTTCTTGCCATGCTTGACCTGGGTCTTCGACGTCGCCGCGCAGCCCGCAACGGCGAGTATGGCGATCAGTATCAAAATTCGTTTCATTACCGTCCTTATGGCGGCCTCGAGTCTGGCGCTCGGGTCTGCCTGTATGCGCTCTCGCTTGACGCGTTCCGATGTCCGTATCCGAAAAAATCCATGTCTGGCATTGGGTTGCGAGGCTAAACATGGCCTAAATGAGCGCCAAATGCCAGACCTTCGTTCAATCCCCTTTCAATCCGCCGCGATGGCGGGTTTGGCAGTGCTGCCCATGGTCATGGTTGCACCGACGGAGGCCAGAATAATGCACAGGATCGCCATCCATTGTGACAAAGAAAGGTATTCCTGAAGGAATAGCAGGCCCGACAGTGCGCCGAAGGCCGGTTCGATGCTCATCAGGGTGCCGAAGGTGCGGGCGGGCATGCGGGTGAGGGCGACCATTTCCAGTGTGTAGGGGAGGGCGGTAGACAGGATTGCGACGCCGATAGCGATCGGGATCAGTGCCGGAGTCAGCAATGCGCTGCCTGCGTGGACGATACCGATGGGGGCGACGAACAGGGCTGCGATCATCACGCCAAGCGCCGCGGTGGTCACGCCGTTATCGGCGCCGGCCTTCTGGCCGAACAGAATGTATAGCGCCCAGCAAACGCCGGCTCCCAGTGCATAACCTGCACCCACCAGATCGATACCCGCTGTCGTAGCGCCGGTTGGTATCAACAGCAACAAGCCGATGGCAGCCAAGGCAATCCATAGAAAGTCGATTGCGCGGCGTGAGGCATAGATGGCGACTGCCAGCGGCCCGGTGAACTCCAGGGCGACGGCGATGCCGAGGGGGACAGTGCGCAACGACATATAGAAGAGGAAGTTCATCCCTCCTAGCGCCATCCCGTAGACAATCACTGTACGCAGCGATTTGGCTGTCAGCTTCGCTCTCCAGGGTTTTAGCAATAACAGCATGATCACGCTGGCGAAGATCAGGCGCAGGGTGGTAGTGCCTTGAGCGCCAACGATGGGGAACATGCTTTTAGCCAGCGAGGCGCCGGACTGGATTGATGCCATGGCTATTAATAGAAGGCCAACCGGGAACAGGGTTGAGGCAAGGCTGCGAGGCTGGTCGTTCATTGCGTGGCATCATCCGGGGAAGGAACTGAGGTGTGTTGGGCAATATAGTGCGCACTCGCTGCGTTCGCGTCTATATAGAAGCGGCCTTTTTCCCTCTCTTGATAGAAACGCAAATTAAGGGTTGACGGCAGATTCTGAGTCTCTATAATTCGCCCCACTTCCGGCGCAATCGAAACGGAAAACTCCTTGAGATTCAATGAGTTAAGTAGGTTTCGAGAGCGGGTCGCTTCAGTTCATCGAAGCCTGGAAGGAGTTGGAAATGCCGGTTTGTTCGGTGCTTTCAACGGTTCGATCTTCTCAGTCGAAAGCGGAGAAAAGAGGTGTTGACAGCAGCGTGTAACGCTGTAGAATTCGCCTCCCGCTAACGAGAGATCGGAAGCGCAAGTGGTTGAAGTTGTTGAAGAAATCTTCGAAAACTTCTGAAAATAATCACTTGACAG
>NZ_JAIHBA010000004.1:0-178853 GCF_019718735.1 Pseudomonas sp. RIT778
GCCCGCCCCGATCCCCCCGGGCGGCGGTGTAGAACATGTCGAAAATCTTCGCCCGCTCATCGACCGGAATCCCCGGCCCTTCATCGCTGACCGAGAAAAACACCTCGCTGTCATCCGCCCCGGCGCGCAATTGCAGACGGCCGTGGGATGGCGAGAAGCGGGCGGCGTTTTCCAGCACGTTCACCAGCGCCTGCTCGATCAGCGCGGCATGCACGTACAGCAGCGGCAACTCGGCCGGTACATCGGTGCTCACTTGCAGCGACGACAACACCGCCCGCAGGCGATTGAGCGCACTGCCGACGATGTCTGCGGGCGACACCCAGTCCCGCGCCAGCTTCAGGGCGCCGTGGCCGAGACGGGTCATGTCCAGCAGGTTCTGGATGTAGCGATCGAGACGCTCGGCCTCATCGCGAGTGCCTTCGAGCAATTCGCGGCGATCCTCCAGCGGGATCGCTTCGCCGAGGGCCAGCAGGCTGTCGATGCTGCCGCGCATCGAGGTCAGCGGCGTGCGCAGATCGTGGGACACCGAGGCCAGCAAGGCACTGCGCAACTGTTCGGTTTCGCCGTGCAGACGTGCGGCTTCCAGGTCATCGGCCAGTTGTGCTCGGGCCAGTGCTTGAGCCAAAGGCTGACTCAACGCGGTCAGCAAACGACGACGTTGGCCGCTCAGGGTCTGGCCCTCTTTGGCGCACACACCGAGCAGCGCCAGCGGTCCGTCCTCCACCGACAGCGGCCACCACCACCAGCGCCCGAACGGCAACGTGCCGGTGCCCATGCCCGCCGGTTGATCGTGCTGCCAGGCCCAGTCAGCGGCGGCGCGCTCGGATTCAGTGAATTGCAGCGGCCCGCCGGTTTCGACTTTCCAGCCGCCCTGCCCGTCGCGATTGAGCAGGCACAGTTGCAGATCGCTCCAGCCATTGAGGTGTTGGGCTGCGGCGCTGACCACGGCCTGGCGATCTGTTGCGGCGGTGAGTTTGCGCGACAGGTCGAGCAGCTCGGTAGTCTCTTCCTGGGTATCGCGCAGCGCCTGCAATTGCCGCCGCTGACGCGCCGCGAGGTTGCCGGTGAGCGCCGCCATCAGCAGAAAGAACAGCAACGTCAGCACGTCTTCTTCGCGCTGGATGCTGAAGGAGAAATTCGGCGGAATGAACAGAAAGTCGTAGGTCAAAAACGACAACGCCGCACAGGCCAGCGCCGGGCCGAGACTGCTACGCACTGCCACCAGCAGCACCGCCGCAAGAAACACCAGCGAGATGTTCGGCAACGGCAGCACGCTGGACACCGCCCAGGCCAGCGCACTGGCCAACAGCGTGGCCACCAGCGCCAGCGCATAGTCGAACCACACCAGCGTCGGCGCTACACGCGGGCGCGCTTGATGCTGTTCCTGATCACTGTCCAGCACGTTGATTTCCAGACCATGGGCCTGACGCAGCAAACGCGCCGCCAGCCCACCACCGAACAGACGCCTGCGCAGGCGCGGCCGCGATTGACCGACCAGCACCAGACTCGCCCGACGTTCAGCTGCATGCTGGATCAGGGTTTTCGCCACTTCGCCGGCCCGTAGCAACACCACTTCGCCGCCGAGGCGTTCGGCCAGTTGCTGGGCGCTTTGCAGGCGCAGCCGCGATTGCTCGTCGCGCACACTGCCGTTGTCGACGTGCACCAGACTCCACGGCAAATGCCTACGCTGGGCGACCCGACTGGCGTGGCGCACCAGCCGTTCGGCCTGGGCATCGCCATCGACGCCAACCAGCAAGCGCCCGCGCACCGCCGGCGCGGCCTGGCCGAGCTGGCGATAGCCTTGAGCGAGATCGTTATCGACCTGCGCGGCAGCGGTCTGCATCGCCAGTTCGCGCAGCGCTGTGAGGTTGGTCTGGGTGAAAAATGCATCAATCGCGGCGCGCGCCTGCTCCGGTACGTAGACCTTGCCTTCGCGCAGGCGCTCGAGCAGTTCGCGGGGCGGCAGGTCGATCAGCAGCAGTTCGTAGGCTTCCTGCAACACCCAGTCCGGCAGGGTTTCGCGCACCTGCACACCGGTGATGCCACGCACCTGATCGTTGAGACTTTCCAGGTGCTGGACGTTGACCGTGGTGTACACGTCGATGCCGGCGGCGAGCAGTTCCTGAATGTCCTGCCAGCGTTTGGCGTGGCGACTGCCGGGGGCGTTGCTGTGAGCCAGCTCGTCGACCAGCACCAGTTTCGGCTTGGCGGCGAGCAGGCCGTCGAGGTCCATTTCCTCCAGCGTCACGCCACGGTATTCCGAGCGCACCAGCGGCAGTTGCGGCAGGCCGCCGAGCAGCGCTTCGGTTTCGGCGCGGCCGTGGGTTTCAACGACCCCGGCGATGACTTTCACGCCCTGACGCAACTGGCTGTGGGCGGCCTGCAACATCGCGTAGGTCTTGCCCACGCCTGGCGCTGCGCCGAGAAAAACCTTGAGCCGGCCGCGTCCGTCGCGGGGCAAGTCTGCTAACAGCGCGTCGGCGCGGCCGGAGTCACTCATGCTTGAAGCTCTCTCTTCCTGATGTGATCGCGATTCACAACTTTTCCAGCGCCATGTTCAGCGCCAGCACATTCACCACTGGCGGGCCTACCAGCGGCTGTTCGATGTGCGTGTCGAGCAGTTGCTGCAGGGTCGCCACCGGCAGATTGCGCGCTGCCGCGACACGCGCCAGTTGATAGGCAATCGCGGCCGGTGGCAAGTGCGGATCGAGACCGCTGCCGGAGGTGGTCAGCAGCGCCAACGGCACCGGGCCCTGACCGGGAACCTGCAACTTGTTGGCGTCATCGATTACCCGAGTGGCCAGCGCCGGATTGCTTGGCGACAGGTTGCTCGCACTGCTCGACACGGTTGCAAAGGCACCGGCTGATGGACGTGGATGGAACCAGGCATCGCCGACAAAATCCTGAGCGATCAGCGACGAGCCGCGCACCTTGCCTTCGGCATCCCGCACCAGGCTGCCGTTGGCCTGCTCGGGGAAGGCGACTTGCGTGACGCCCGTAACTACCAGCGGATAGGCAACGCCGGTGACCAGGGTCATCAGCACCAGCAGGCTCAGGGCCGGACGTAACATTGTGGACATTTCAAAATCCTCGAATTCGTGCTTGAAGCGGTGTGCCCGGCACACCGCTGTTCAGGTTCAAACCAGATGCAACGCCGTCAACAGCATGTCGATCGCCTTGATCCCCACGAACGGCACCAGAATCCCGCCCAGGCCATAGATCAGCAGATTGCGACGCAGCAGCGCCGCCGCACTCGCCGCCTGCACCCGCACGCCACGCAGGGCCAGCGGAATCAGCACCACGATAATCAAAGCGTTGAACACGATGGCCGACAGGATCGCGCTCTGCGGGCTGCTCAAATGCATGATGTTCAGCACGCCCAGTTGCGGGTAGATCGCGGCAAACAACGCCGGCAGGATCGCGAAGTACTTGGCCACGTCGTTGGCGATGGAAAAGGTCGTCAGCGCGCCGCGAGTCACCAGCAATTCCTTGCCGATCTGCACCACGTCCAGCAGTTTGGTCGGGTCGCTGTCGAGGTCGACCATGTTGGCCGCTTCACGCGCGGCTTGTGTGCCGTCGTTCATCGCCATGCCGACGTCAGCCTGGGCCAGCGCCGGGGCATCGTTGGCGCCGTCGCCGCACATGGCGACCAGACGACCGTCGTTCTGCTCGTGACGGATGCGCGCCAGTTTTTTCTCCGGTGTCGCTTCGGCCAGCACGTCGTCGACGCCTGCTTCAGCGGCGATCGCGGCAGCGGTCAGCGGGTTGTCACCGGTAACCATCACCGTGCGAATCCCCAGCTTGCGCAGCTCGGCGAAACGCTCGCGGATGCCCGGTTTGACCACGTCTTTCAGATGGATCGCCCCGAGCAGTTTGCCGTCGGCACAGACCAGCAACGGCGTGCCGCCGCTCTGGGCGATCTTGTCGATTTCCCGGGACAGCGCCGGGGCCAGATCCTTGCGTTGTTGACCGAGGAACGCCAGCAGCGAATCCACCGCGCCCTTGCGAAATACACGGCCCTGATAGTCGACACCGGACAAGCGGGTTTCGGCACTGAACGGTACGGCGGTCAGGGTGTCCGGCGAAGGTTCCGGCTGCGGATTGGTGCCGCGCAGGTACTCGACGATGGACTTGCCTTCGGCAGTTTCGTCAGCCAGCGAGGCGAACAGCGCGCCTTCGGCCAGCTCACGGGCGTTCACACCCGGCGCGGCATATACCGCGCTGCAACGACGGTTACCGAAAGTGATGGTGCCGGTCTTGTCCAGCAGCAACACGTGCACGTCACCCGCCGCTTCCACTGCACGACCGGACTTGGCGATCACGTTCAGACGCACCAGGCGATCCATCCCGGCAATACCGATCGCCGACAGCAGACCGCCGATGGTGGTCGGAATCAGCGTGACCAATAACGCCACCAGAAACACCAGCGGCAGGCTGCCGTTGGCGAAGTGGGCGAACGGCTGCAGGGTCACGACCACCAGCAGGAAGATCAGGGTCAGGCCGATCAGCAGGATATCCAGCGCGACTTCGTTCGGGGTCTTCTGGCGTTTGGCACCTTCGACCAGCGCGATCATCCGATCCAGAGTCGATTCACCGGGGTTGGCGGTGATCTTCACCAGCAGCCAGTCGGACACCAGCCGGGTGTTGCCGGTGACGGCGGATCGGTCGCCACCGGACTCGCGGATCACCGGCGCCGATTCACCGGTGATCGCCGCTTCGTTGACCGCCGCGATGCCTTCGATGACTTCGCCGTCACCGGGGATCATTTCCCCCGCTTCGACGCGCACCACATCGCCCTTGCGCAAGCTGGTGGCCGGTACGACCTGGAAGCTGCCGTTGGCCAGTTTGCGGCGGGCGCTGAGGCCTTCGCTGCCAGCCTTGAGGCTGTCGGCGCGGGCCTTGCCGCGACCTTCAGCGAGCGCTTCGGCGAAGTTGGCGAACAGCACGGTGAACCACAGCCACAGGGCGATTTGCGCGGCAACGAAAGTCGGCACGCTGCTGTCGGGAATGAAGCACAGCACGGTGGTCAGGATCGCCGTCAGTTCGACCACCAGCATCACCGGCGAGCGCTGCAACTGGCGCGGATCGAGCTTGACGAACGCTTGCACCAGCGCCGGACGCCACAGGGCGCTGATCGCGGTTTTCGCTTGTTCCGGCGCCTTTACGGCGGCGGGTTTGATTGCGGGCATATTCATCATCAGCTCCTTAGAAGCCCATGCTCAGGTGTTCAGCGATAGGGCCCAATGCAAGGGTCGGCAAGAAGGTCAGGCCGCCCACCAGCAAAATGGTCACGGTCAACAGGGTCACGAACAGCGGACCGTGGGTCGGGAAGCTGTTCTGGCCGATCGGTGCGGTTTTCTTCATCGCCAGGCTGCCGGCCAGGGCCAGTACCGGGAGGATGTAACCGAAGCGACCGATCAACATGCCCAAGCCGAGCATCAGGTTGTGGAACGCGGTGTTGGCGCCGAAGCCGCCGAACGCCGAACCGTTGTTCGCGCTGGCCGAGGTGTAGGCGTAGAGCAATTGGCTGAAACCGTGCGGGCCGGGGTTGCTCACCGCCGCCACCGGGCCGGGCAGGCTCGCGGCAATCGCGCCCAGCACCAGCACGCCGACCGGCATCACCAGCAGGGTGACGACCAGCAGCTGTACTTCACGGGCCTGGAGTTTTTTGCCGAGGTATTCCGGCGTGCGACCGATCATCAGGCCGGCGAGGAACACCGCGATCAGCACGTTCAGCAACATGCCGTAGAGCCCGGCGCCGACGCCGCCGAAGATCACTTCGCCGACCATCATGTTGACCAGCGCGACCATGCCGCTGAGCGGGTTGAGGCTGTCATGCATGCCGTTGACCGAACCGTTCGACGCCGCCGTGGTGGTCACCGACCAGAGCACGGTGGCGGTGGTGCCGAAGCGCGCTTCCTTGCCTTCCAGCGGCGCGGTCTGTTCGACGGCGACGTTGTTCAGCGCCGGGTTCGGCTGATACTCGGCCCACAGTGAAGTGGCGCCGCCGATGATGAACAGCGCGAGCATGCAGCCGATGATGGCGCGGCTCTGGCGCAGGTCCTTTACGTAGTGGCCGAAGGTGAACACCAGCGCGACCGGGATCAGGATGATCGACGCGACTTCGAACAGGTTGCTCCACGCGGTCGGGTTCTCGAACGGATGCGCCGAGTTGACGCCGAAGAAACCACCGCCGTTGGTGCCCAGTTGCTTGATCGCAATCTGGCTGGCGGCCGGGCCGAGCGGGATGACTTGGTCAACTCCCTGCATCGTCACAGCATTCACGTATTGCGCGAAGGTTTGCGGCACGCCCTGCCACACCAGGTACAGCGCCAGCAGCAGGCACAACGGCAGCAGGCCGTAGAGGGTGGCGCGGGTCATGTCGACCCAGAAGTTGCCGAGGGTCTTGGTGGATTTGCGCCCGATGCCACGGCACAGCGCAACCAGCACGGCGAGGCCGGTAGCGGCGCTGACGAAGTTCTGCACGGTGAGGCCGACCATCTGGCTCAGGTAGCTGAGCGACGCTTCGCCGCTGTAGGCCTGCCAGTTGGTGTTGGTCATGAAGCTGACGGCGGTGTTGAACGCGAGGGTCCACTCCTGGCCCGGCAGGTTTTGCGGGTTCAGTGGCAGGTGATCCTGGAACAGCAAGATCGCGAACAGCAGCAGAAAACCGGCGAGGTTGAACGCCAGCAGCGCCAGCGTGTATTTCTGCCAGCTCTGTTCGTCCTGCGGATTGACCCCGGCGATGCGGTAACAGCCGCGCTCGACCGGGCCGAGAATCGGCGTCAGCCAGGTGCGCTGACCTTCCATCACCTTGTAGTAGAAGCGCCCGAGGAACGGCGCCGGCAGCAAGACCACCGCGAAGAATGCGAGGATCAGCCAATAGTCATAACTGTGCATAGCCGCTCCTAAGTCCGATCCGCGCGCAACAGCGCAACCAACAGATAAATGAACAGCCCCACTGCCAGCAGCAGTGACACCCCGTCCAGAACGCTCATGGAAGATCTCCGTGTTACGGCGTATTGCCGCGTGTGGAGGCATTGTCGGAAAGGAGGCTGTAAAGGAACGAGAGCGAGGGTGCGCGCGGGGCATAAAGAAAGCGTAAAGAGTGGGTTTACGCGGGCGTTACAGGTGAGTTTTGTGTTGTATGGGCGGGCCTCTTCGCGGGCAAGCTCGCTCCCACATTTTGAAATGCGCACGTCCGGACACCGGTGACACCTGTGGGAGCGAGCTTGCTCGCGATAGCGGCATTCCAGACAACATCGCACCCAACTGGCGCACAACAATGCAGCCATCAAGCAGCGAACATCCCCGATACGACAGCTTTCAGCCCATTACGACCCGCCAATACAAAATGGCACGCCCACTGCACACGCCCTTCCCCGAGCTTTCCAAACCGTTCAGGGAGCAAACGCATGAACACACAACTCAAACCCACGCTGGGCACGTTGCACCTGTGGGGCATCGCGGTGGGGCTGGTGATTTCCGGGGAGTATTTCGGCTGGAGTTATGGCTGGGGCGTCGCGGGAACACTGGGCTTTCTGGTGACCTCGTTCATGGTCGCGACCATGTACACCTGCTTCATTTTCAGCTTCACCGAACTGACCACGGCGATCCCCCACGCGGGCGGGCCGTTCGCCTACAGTCGCCGGGCCTTCGGTGAAAAAGGTGGATTGATCGCCGGACTGGCGACACTGATCGAATTCGTTTTCGCCCCGCCGGCGATTGCCCTGGCGATTGGTGCGTATCTGAACGTGCAGTTTCCGGCCCTCGATCCGAAACACGCGGCGGTCGGTGCGTACATCGTGTTCATGGGTCTGAACATTCTTGGCGTGAAACTGGCCGCGACCTTCGAGTTGATCGTGTGCGTGCTGGCCGTCGCCGAGTTGCTGGTGTTCATGGGGGTGGTCGCACCGGCCTTCAGCTTCAGCAACTTCGCACTGAATGGCTGGGCCGGCTCGGACGTCTTCGGTGCACCGGCGATTGCCGGGATGTTCGCGGCGATTCCGTTCGCGATCTGGTTTTTCCTCGCCATCGAAGGCGCGGCCATGGCCGCCGAAGAAGCCAAGGACCCGAAACGCACAATTCCCAAGGCTTACATCAGCGGCATTCTGACCTTGGTGTTGCTGGCGATGGGCGTGATGTTCTTCGCCGGTGGCGTCGGTGACTGGCGCACGCTGTCGAACATCAACGACCCGCTGCCACAAGCGATGAAAACCGTGGTCGGTGACAACTCCGGCTGGCTGCACATGCTGGTCTGGATCGGTCTGTTCGGGCTGGTGGCGAGTTTCCACGGGATCATTCTTGGCTACTCGCGGCAGTTCTTCGCCCTCGCCCGCGCCGGTTACCTGCCCGCCTCGCTGGCGAAGCTGTCGCGCTTCCAGACCCCGCACCGCGCCATTATTGCCGGCGGCGTGATCGGTATCGCTGCGATCTACAGTGACGGCCTGATCAACCTCGGCGGCATGACCCTCACTGCCGCGATGATCACCATGGCCGTTTTCGGGGCGATCGTGATGTACATCATGAGCATGCTCAGCCTGTTCAAACTGCGTAAATCCGAACCCAATCTGGAGCGCACCTTCCGCGCGCCGTGCTATCCGCTGATTCCATTGATCGCACTGGTGCTGGCCGTGGTGTGCCTGGTGGCGATGGCCTGGTTCAATGCGCTGATCGGGCTGATCTTTCTCGGCTTCATGGCGGTCGGTTTCGGCTACTTCCTGTTGACCGGCCAATTGCGCGCCAACGCCCCGGCAGACGCCATGCTCACCGGACTGTAAACCGCGACGGGCATAACCGGCCTAGAATGGAACCACTGCGAATGCACTTCGCTCAAAGTGGTATGCAGCGTTGCACGGCGAAACCCTCGCCCGTCGACCTGCCTTTAAGGAGAGCCGTTATGCCCTGGTATGCCTGGTTGATTCTGGTCGTTGCAATCGGCTCGATCGTCGGCGGTCTGATGATGTTGCGTGACACCGCCAACAAGGTCGAACTGACCGATGAACAACGCAAGCGTGTCGCTGAACGCAATGCCGAAGCGGACATCAAGGACGCGCAGGACCGCTGAACGAAAAACCCCGCCTGAATCGGCGGGGTTTGTTTTTTTGTGGCGATTACTTTTCCCAGTCGGCCTTGGCAATGTGCAAGCCATGCAGGCCTTTGTACGCCGCACGTTCCGGCTGGCTCCAGCCTTCGAGCAGCGCATCGTCCAGACGATAGATTTCCACGCCGAGCGGGCGGCATACGGTCAGCGGGTCCTGCGCATCCGGCCCCCACATCGCCAAAGACAAGTCACCACCCGGACAGGTCGACAACGCGCACAGCAAGTCGATTTCGGCAAAGAACTCCAGATAATCGCCCTTCTGCGCCGGACAGGCCTTCATGAAATACAGGTCATCGTGATTCAGGCCGGTGCACTGGAAGATGTTCAACACGTCATGCACATCGAACTCGGTCAGGCCATGGGGCAAGACGGCGCGGGTCAGGTTGGAGTGGCAGTGATGATGAAAATCCTCGCCAGTGAGCATTTTGTTCACATAGGGATCGCAGCGCGTGCCGAGCAAATCGTGCAGGCGCCCGCCGTGCTCGTCGATGCCATAGTCGGCCAGGCTGTCATCGGTGATCGTCACCAGCGGACGCAGAAAAGGCAGGTTCGACCACAACCGGTCATGGGTGCTGACATGCGCGCCCTGCAGCTGCCGGGTGCGCGCCGCCCACATCCGTTCACGCGGATCGTGTGCGTTCCACACATTGAAATCGCCCACTTGGGGCCCGACCGGTGTGGTGACACGAAACACATGCCCTGCCGGAACATGCCAGGCGCGACCGGTGCGGATCGGCACCTCAAATTGTTCGATCAGCGTGCGCCCGTCCTTGCGATCGCGAATCCGTTCGTAGAAAGGTGTATTGACCTGTAACGCCGAGCCTTTGCTGACCTGATAGGCGGCCGGGTAGTCTTTGTACATGATTCTCCTGCTCCTCAAGTGATGGCAACTTTGCAAGCTGCAACCACTATCCGTGCCAACCGTTGATGGCTGTTACGAACATGTCGGAGTCACCGGACGTTTTTTTAGAAGTAGAAGTACAGTCACCATTCAATTTGCATTGGTTAAGATGGCGATCTTGTTGCGGAGAGTTTAAATGCGTTACTCGCAGGATCATAAAGCCCAGACCCATCAGCGCATCATCAAGGAAGCGTCCGAGCGGTTTCGCAAGGACGGTATTGGTGCAACCGGTCTGCAACCATTGATGAAGGCGCTGGGCCTGACCCATGGCGGCTTTTATTCGCATTTCAAATCGAAAGACGAGTTGGTTGAAAAAGCCCTGCAAGCGGCCGGCGATCAGGTTGCGGGATTGTGCGAGGAGCTGTTCGCCCAGGAAAAACCACTGGAAGCCTTCATCGATACGTACCTCTCCGAATGGCACCAGACCTCTCCTCATGAAGGCTGCCCGCTGCTGACCATTTCATCCGAGCTTGGGCTACGCGGCCAGCCGAGTCCGACCAGCGATGAAGTGCTCCAGGCGCGTCTGGATCAAATCCAGAGCACGCTCGAAGGCGATAACGCCGCCCAACGCAGCATCGTCATCATGTCGACGCTGGTGGGCGCGCTCCTGCTCTCGCGCAGTGTTGCGGATGCCGAATTTGCGCAGCAGATCCTCGACGTCACCCGCGAACATCTCAAGCGCTCCGAAGACTAAGCCTGCCAGCGCCTGAACAGCACGCTGGCATTGACCCCGCCGAAGCCGAACCCGTTGGACAACGCATACTCGATCGGCATCGACCGCGCCTGACCGTGGACGATGTCCACGCCTTCGCTCGCCGGATCGGGATTTTCCAGGTTGAGGGTCGGCGGAACGATCTGATCGCGGATCGCCAACAGCGTGAAGATTGCTTCCAGACCTCCCGCCGCACCGAGCAGATGCCCCGTCGCGGATTTGGTCGAGGTCACGGCGATTGCTTTTTGCGCACCAAACACCGACTTGATTGCAGCCAACTCACCGAGGTCGCCCACCGGCGTCGAGGTTGCATGCGCGTTCAGATGCTGCACCTGATCCGGCGTTATACCGGCCTGAGCCAGCGCCAATGTCATCGCCCGTCGGGCACCGCTGCCATCCTCCGGCCCGGCGGTCAGGTGATAGGCGTCGGCGCTGGTGCCGTAACCGACCAGCTCGACCAACGGCTGTGCACCGCGCGCCAGCGCATGCTCCAGCGACTCGATCACCAGCAGCCCGGCGCCCTCGCCCATCACGAAACCGTCCCTGCCGCTGTCGAACGGGCGTGAAGCGCGTTCAGGCGTGTCGTTGTAGCCGCTGGACAAGGCCCGCGCCGCCGCAAAGCCGGCGAGGCTTACTCGATCGATTGATGCCTCGGCACCGCCACACACTGCAATATCGGCCTCACCGGCGCGAATCAGCCGCGCCGCGTCACCAATCGCCTGCACGCCAGCGGCACACGCGGTGACCGGCGCACCAAGCGGACCCTTGAGACCGTGCTGGATCGAGACATGCCCCGCCGCCAGGTTGACCAGAAACGAGGGAATGGTGAACGGCGACAAGCGTCGCGGGCCTCGGCTGTCGGTGGTGCGCACCGCATCGGCAATCGCACCGAAGCCGCCGACACCGGAGCCGATGATGGTCGCGGTGCGCTCCTGAGCGTGGGGCTCGGTCGGGTGCCAGCCGGCCTGTTCAAGCGCCTGACGGGCTGCCTCCATCGCGAACAGAATGAACCGATCCATTTTCTTCTGTTCTTTGGGCGGCGTGGCGCGATCCGGATCGAAACCCGCTTCGGCGTCCTCCTCCATCGTCGGCACCACGCCGCCGACCCGGGTCGGCAGATCGGCAATTACCGCTTCCGGCAGATTTCGCAATCCCGAACGCCCGGCCAACAAGCGCTGCCAGACGACTTCGACGCCGCTTCCCAAGGGCGATACCAGGCCCATACCCGTGACAACTACTCGACGCTGATCCATATCGGGTTGACCTCTCGTGACTCAAAAGACTTTTACTTGTAACGGCTGGCCGCCGAACTGTGGGACAGGTTGGGCGCCATCACGTGACGGGCGGCGACGAACGCTTGCCACTCGCCCGCATCGGGCAGCGAAGGAATCGTGACGAGCTCGCCCTGATCCAGACCGGACAGCGCGGCATCGACCATCTCGCCCGCCTCCATGACCATTTCCGCCGGAATGCCGCTGGCATCGAAACCGGAGCGCTCCCAGATTTCGGTGCGAGTCACACCGGGCAATACCGCTTGCACCTTGACCCCGGTGCCTTCGAGTTCGGTATTGAGCGATTGAGTCAGGCTCAGCACGTAAGCCTTGCTGGCGCTGTAGGTGGCGTTGAAACGCTCGGGGAACAACGCCACCACCGACGCAATGTTGATGATCGTGCCACGCCCGGCGCGGGTGAACGCAGAGGCTGCTGCGGCTGCCAGCCGGGTCAGCGTGGTGACGTTCAACTGGATCAGTTGCTCCAGCACCTCGGGATCGGCATTGGCCAGCAAGCCGTTTACCGCTACGCCCGCATTGTTGACCAGCAGGCTGATACTGGAGTCGCTGCGCAGGCGCTGCTCAAGCTTGAGCACTTCATCCTTCTGGGTCAGATCGGCCTTCAGCACTTCGACCTGAACGCCATGTGCGTCCCGTAGCTTGCTGGCCGCGGACTCCAGACGCTCCTGATCGCGAGCTACCAGCAACAGATCAAAACCACGTGCCGCCAACCGCTCGGCATACACCGCACCGATGCCGGAAGAAGCGCCAGTGACCAGCGCCGTGCCTTGGGATTTCGGGGAATTCATGACGGTACTCCTGGAATGCATGAGAAATGAGCGACCGCTGAAAAGCAGAGGGCTTCAGTGGCGACTGAAATTATTATAGGCATAATCTGAAACCAATATGATAGCCGTAATTTTCTATTTTCCGACGGAAAGGCTGTAGCCCTTCTGCAACGCTTGAAGGAAGCGGGAAGCAAAAAGGGCCGGTCAATGACCGGCCCCTTGGCGTTGAACAATCAGCTTAGTTCACTTCCAGCTTGTCGCGATTGCGATCCAGGATCGCCTTGCCAATCCCCTTCACTTCCAGCAGCTCATCCACGGACGCAAAAGGCCCGTTTGTTTCACGATAAGCAACAATCGCTTTCGCCTTGGCCTCGCCCACTCCTGCCAGTTCCTTTTGCAGAGTGGCCGCGTCGGCACCGTTCAGATCGACCTTCTGATTTTCAGAAGTGGCTGACGCGCCCATCACCACGGGCACCTTGTTCGCTTCGGAAGTAGCCAGAGGCGCAGCAATGGCGGCAATAGAGGCGCTAGTCAGCAAGGCAAAAATCAGGGAGTAGAAATATCCGGTACGCATAAGTGACGCTCCATCATCAATTGAGAAAGCAGCTTTTCCGAAGCTGCTCTCCAAACTTAGGCGATGATGGGAGCCTGTCAAAAACGTGTCCGTTACAGGATGTGAAACAATCAGGGTTCGAGGCGACGCTGCTGATAGATCCAGTCAACGATTTCCCCGTCCGGCGTATAACCGCTGACCGTTTCGCGCAGAATCTGGCGAACCCGCGAATAATCATCATTGTTCACGGCACCGAGCAACTCGCTCAACCTGCCCTTCAGCACATCCCAGGCCAGATGATCTTCATTGGCCGTCATGATCATTGGATGGGGCGTGGCAGCGACATTGTCGCCAATCAACAATTCCTCGTAGAGCTTCTCGCCGGGACGCAGGCCAGTGAATTCGATGGAAATATCCCCTTGCGGATTTCTCTCCGAGCGAATGCTCAAACCGGACAGATGGATCATCTTCTCTGCCAGTTCGACGATCCTTACCGGCTCCCCCATGTCGAGAACGAACACATCACCGCCCAGCCCCATGGACCCTGCCTGAATCACCAGTTGCGCAGCTTCCGGAATCGTCATGAAGTAGCGAGTGATTTTCGGGTGGGTAACCGTCAACGGACCGCCGGACTTGATCTGACTGTGAAACAGCGGGATCACCGAGCCGGACGAGCCCAGTACGTTGCCGAAACGGACCATGGTGAAGCGGGTTTTGTTGACCCGGGAGACATTGGCCTTGTCGCGAAACAGGACGGGGGCGATTTCGCGACTCAAGGCTTGAAGAATCAATTCGGCCAAACGCTTGGTGCTGCCCATCACGTTGGTGGGCCGGACAGCCTTGTCGGTCGAAATCAGCACAAAGTTCGAAACCCCTGCCTGCAATGCGGCTTGAGCCGTATTAAGTGTTCCCATCACATTGTTCAGCACGCCTTCGGCAATGTTGTGCTCCACCATCGGCACATGCTTGTAAGCGGCAGCGTGGTAGACCGTGTCCACGCTCCAGGTCTTCATGACATCCAGTATTTTTTCCGGGTGGCGAATCGAACCGAGAATGGGCAGCAACTTTGTCGATACCGACTCGCGATCCGCGCGTTGCTCCAATTCGGAAAGAATGCTGTAAAGGTTAAATTCGCTGTGCTCGAACAGCAAAAGCGATTTTGGCCCCAGTGAAAAGATCTGCCGGCATAACTCGGAGCCTATTGACCCGCCCGCCCCCGTCACCATCACCGTTTTGCCCTTAATGCAACGCTCAAGCAAATCATGCTGCGCCGGGACCGCGTCCCGCCCGAGCAAGTCCGCGATATCGACTTCCTGAATGTCGTCGACCTTCACGCGACCGCTGGCCAGGTCGGTAAAATTAGGAACACTGCGCACGTGCAAAGGAAAACCCTCCAGCATATTGAGGATTTCCCTGCGTCGAGCACGGGTCGAAGACGGCAGTGCCAGCAAAATTTCTTGCGCACCGGTGACGTCAATCATTTGTTGAATATGTTTGGGTTTATAGACCTGGAGACCGGAGATTGAGCGGTCCGAAATTCCTGAGTCATCATCGATAAAGGCTACGGGACGCATCGCCCTTCCCATGCGCAATGCAGCGACAAGCTGATTGCCAGCTACGCCCGCCCCGTAGATAGCGACTTTGGTCAACCCATCATCGCGATTGGCAAAAGGAACGTGCTGAGCGGCGGTGAACCAGTCCCCCATGAAGTACTGGCGCATGCAGAGACGAAGCCCGCCGATGATCACCAGGCTGAGCCACCAGTAATTGAAGATGATCGAGCGCGGCACGATGGCTTCGTGATTACTGTACCAATAGACCACCAAAGCCAGGATCAGCGAGGACAGACTGACTGCTTTAATGATCACCACCAGCGCGTCATTACCGAAGTAACGCATCACTGCCCGGTACATGCCGAACCGGATGAACAGAGGAATGGCGACGAGCGGAGCACAGACAAACAACCACAAGTGCACTTTCAACGGATTGACCATCTCGTCGATACCCAGACGGACGATAAACGCCAACCACAAGGCTACCCAGACGAGCAAAACATCTGTAAGCACCTGAATCAATCGCTTCTGGCGGCGCGGTAAACCCAGCAAGAACTCGCGCATTCTGTCCATATTCCCCTGTACCAATCTGGCCTGCTCCCTTTGGTTAATCGGCGGGTACATTGTACGGAGGTAGTGAACTTCGTTACAGAAAAAAGAATGTGATGAGGACGTTCCCCCTCAAGAGCCGCCATCACTGAGTCTTACGGTGATCTCACCGCCCCCATTTGTTTATCACCCGTCACCTGCACCATGCGATGTCTGTGCTGCGACATCATGGTCGAGTGAGTATACTGCGCAACAAATTTCCTGCACCTCGCCACCGCGAATTCGGGATCAAAAAAGAAACCCCCTCCTGGGATGTTTTTTCCAATGCCCCGGGCACGAACAGGCTTGGTTGTTGAAGCGACTGCTCACTGGTGTACGGCCAGCAACAGCGAAAGTGAAGACATTACAATCAGAATGACGAAAAGGAAGTGAAAGCAAGTGACAACAACAGGGCGCGGCATTAACTTGAAAAACATTGTCAAATGGGTCCTTCCCTGCATTTTCATGACGTTGGTCATCGCTTTTATTCTGTTGAAAAGCCCTGCGCTGGATCCTGTCGTCAGTATCAGCACCAGCCAATTCCCTGCGACGCAGTCCCAGTTGTTTTACAAACGCATGGATGACTATAAGGAAAGAAATTCCAAAATCAGCAAACTGGATATGGAGAACCATACATTTAGCTTTGCGTTGCCAAGGTACGATGAGAATCTGCGCTGGGACCCATTGGAAAAATCCGGTTCTTTCTATGTCAAGGCTGTGACGATCAGCGTGCTGGCTTATACCCGCTCTATTGAACTCGACAACCTGACGCCGATGGCACAGATTGAGGCGTCCGCCCGCGAAACGAACATTGTCAAATTCACAGCGCCGTCGGGTGCGACTGACCCACAGATAAACATTCACCTTAACTACAAGTTACTCGACAAAGTGCGCTACGTTTTCGCGCTCTTGCTCGGACTGGCCAGCGCATTTGCCATTCTTGCCTGGATCAAATGGCATTCACGGATCCTAGACTTCCTGCAGGGTGACCGCGGTTATACCGCACAATTGAAATCAATCTTCAGACAAGAAAACTTCAGCCTTAACGAATTCACAAAGTTACTCGGCATCGGGGTTTTTCTTAATATTATCCCGGTCGTCAATTTCTTTTTGTCTGTTGATGATGAGCGGGGCGCCTTCCGTACCGACCCATCCATCTGGATCGCCGATGGCCGATGGACAGCCTATCTGGTAGAGAAATTTATCTTCCCTCAGCCAGTAATGCCTTTCGTTCCTAATCTTTTCTTTTACGCCTGCGTTGCACTGGCGTACATGTTCCTGATCAGGGCACACCGCCTCACCTTCGGCTGGATTGCCGCCCTGGCCTACTGCATTTTCATTGCGCACCCGATCTGGTGGTTCATTGGCGAGTTCTACTCCAACATTCCTTCGATCGGTGTAGGCGTACTGGCACTGTCGATCGGCATCTTTGTATTTTCAAAATGCCGTATCGGCGACGACTTGAAAGGCAAAACTGCCCGCTTGGCGTTGCTTTCCAGCGTATTGCTGTCCGTGGCAATCGGCGCCTACCAATCACTGGTCATGTTCTACATTGTTGCCGGTCTCGGTGTCGTTCTTTTCAACTTCCGAAAAGACAACCCGACAGCCGTACTATCAATTTATCCGACAATCCAGCGTGCAGCCTTGTTGCTCGGCACCCTCGTTGGCGGCGTTGCTTTCTATGTCATCATAAACAAGCTTGCCCAACTGGCTTACCCTTCCGACCGTGGTTACATCGATAACTTTCTGCGTATCAACGAACTGATCGCGGACCCTGTTCTAATTACCAAGCTGGTTTTGTTAGAAGCGTGGAAACTCTACTCAGGCTCCCCTCTGAGCTACGGCGTTTCATTCTTCAGTGCGGCCATCGCATTGGGATTTGCAGCCCTCTTCCTGGTCACACAGAATACTTGGAAAGCTGCTTTGTGGATGACTCTCCTCATCGGAGCATTGTTGATCTCCCCATTCCTGCTGAACTTCGTCGCCGGAGGTATTTATTTGCCTCTGCGCGCCATGCTGGCCATTTCCTTTGTTGCGTGGTTCACCACGATCATCGTTCTGGAAAAACAGGGGCTGTTGCGGATCTTCGGCGCTGTGCTCGCAGTCACACTGCTATTCCAGATGATTTCGGTAAATGGTCAATACTCGGCAAGCACGATGATGGCCACGACCCACGACCGATTCACCGCCGAAGCGCTTTACGATCGAATCAGCAAGGCCAACCCGGAATTTGACAAGAATGAACGCATCATGGTCGATGTTTATGGACGAATGCCATTCGCGAGCCGCTATCCAGGCCCGGAAACCTCGACCATGAGTTCTTCGTTTTTCGATTGGGACCAAGGCAACGTCTATCGCATGCTGGAGTACATGCGCCTGATCGGTTTCTCGAATGTTTATGCCTTGGGCAACGCGCTGCGTATTCCGTTGACACCGCACTTTGACAACATGCCGGTATGGCCGGCAGAAGGCTCCGTGCGATATGAAAACGGCGTTTATCTTGTCAAGTTGAGCGAAGTTGCCGACCCGACGCACGCACAGTACAAGCGAGTCGAGTCGCAATGATTAACAAGGCAGGCATGCGACCCTTTTTCGCCTACCTTGCGCTTGCCGGGCTGTCTTTGCTAGCAGCACTTGCGTCCCTTTATCTCGCCAAGGCAACCGGTACGTTCGACGCCACCAGACACAACATTTGCTTGAGCATTGATTCGTCATCCAAAGGCGTGACGCAACTGTTCTGGTCCAGCGAATCTGGCGCTTTCAGTGAATCACAATCGGATTCGCAAAGGATCGACGCCGGTACTCAGCGTGTTTGCTTCTCGGTCGCGACAGGTCAGCGCTTCCTGCGCTGGGATCCCAACAACGTTGCGTCCGAGATGCGTGTCAGTCAAGGCGAAATAAACTTTTGGGGTCTGCGGCAAGCGCTGCCGCTAAGCGTTCTGGCTCCTGGCAATGCACCAACGTCATTGTCGACCGAAGCGTCTTCGGTCACATTGACGTTTGATAATGACGACCCGCAAATCAAGTTCGAAATCAGCGACTCGGTCAGGTTCAAGGAAATAGCTTATAGCGCAGCGCTGCTGACTTTCGCTTATTGGTTGATCCTGAGCTGCACGCTGTTCATCCTCGGGAAAATAATTTTCGACGAAAGCATCGCCTATCGCATGTCGGTATTGGCGGCGCTTCTTTTGATAGCCGTATATCAATTAACCGGACTTATTGCGGTGGGCGATGGTGCGGGCTGGGACGGCAACGCCTATTTGAATCTTCTGTTCGACTGGAAAAATTCCGGGCATATTCCTGTCACGGATCCCTACCGTATCAGTCGCCTCACGGGCTTTTTTCCAACGGTAGTAGCAGAGTTCCTGCTAGATCTGACCAGACAACAGCTTTTATATGTACAGATGTCTTTCAATGTGCTCGGTATCAGCGTAGCCGCCGGGCTATTTACTGACTACTTGATGAAGTCCGGCATCCCGACCAGGCGGGCAGTGCAGTACACAACTGCCTTACTTTTGACGTGGCCAATCCTGGTCATGTCGACTTACTACCCCCTTTTAAGCGACCATTTGGCAATAGTACTGTCGTGCTGGAGCTTGTGGTGCTTTTCGCACAAACACTTCAAATGGCTACTGGCAACCTGCCTGATAGCACCATTGATCATGCCAGGCTTGTTTCTCCTGCCGCTGACGCTTCTCACCTTCTCACAGCCAGAAACGCAAGTTTCCTTCATCAACCGTCTGACTTTCGGCATGAAAGTCAGGATGCTGGTTTTTCTAGGTCTGGCTGCCGCCATGGTGGGTTATGCGTGCCTGTGGTTCACACGTATCGAAGACAGCGAACTATTACATGTCGGTTCTACACTTGCCTCGGGCATTCCTGGACTCAGATGGCTTAGCTCCACTTACTTGATTCTGGCCCTGATTGGCGTTGCCTGGCTTTGGAGTCGACTTCTGGGGCGTGATGGTGCGTTGCCAGTATTGTCCATCAAGTGGTTTTTCCTGGCCGCCATTGCGACGGCGTGCGGCCATGCAACTCTCTACTTCGGACTGGACTGGAGCCAGGGATTCCGAGGCCCGGACTTGGTGCAGAACATGTTTTATCAAGGTTTGAATACGCCATTCAAACCCATCCTCTCGCACTTTAGTTATTTTGGCCCATGCTTGCTTATTGCCTTGCAGCTAGTGTGGACCAGCAATCGAAGCGCGCGCCCGGTGCGCGCCGTTCAAATTGCCATATTGGGATTCTTGCCACTGTTGGTCGTCGGTTCCGAAAGTCGCCAATGGATCGCCATTCTTCCATTTCTGGTAGCGTACGTTGCGCAATCCGGAGTTTCGGATAAAACCACGAAGCTGATTCTTTATTTTTCCCTGCTGATGGCGACCCCATTATTCTGGCTGGCCAAGTCCATAGCCAGTGCCTTTGCAGCGGGCTTACCCATGAGTGATCCATTGTGGCAGCTGTACTTTGGGCGTCAGGGACCATGGATGTCGCATTCGACGTACCTGATCACTGCGATTGCGTGCCTGATCTTCACGGCTGCATGGTGGCTGACACGGCCAACCACCCCTAAATCGGCGGATTACGTCGGCTCAGACCTGCCAGATTGAGCCGACATCACTGTCTGAATGTGTAGTAAAATTGCGGCCATTATCATGTGCGCAGTCAAAAATTCTGGATGGATCATGGACGCAAATCATCAAATTCCTTTGTTTTCTGCAGTAGCGGCGAATTCCGGTATTGATTTTTCCGAACCGCTTATGCGCGTCGTTAATCGGCACTGGTACATTTTGGGTGAAGAAGTAAAGAACTTCGAACGAGAGTTCGCCAACTATGTCGGCGCAGAACATTGCATCTCGGTCGCGAACGGCTCGGAAGCACTGGAAATCGCCTTGCTGGGCATGGGTGTGGGCCCGGGTGATCGGGTTATCACCGTTGCCAACGCCGGGTTTTATAGCAGCACCGCCATCCACGCTGTCGGCGCCGAGCCGGTATATGTCGATGTCGATGAGAACACTTTGACCATGTGCCCGAAATCACTGGAGAAGGCGCTGGCCCAACCGGCGAAGGTCGTGATTGTCACGCACCTTTACGGACAGTTGGCAGACATCGAAACTCTGGCAGCCATTTCTCGCTCGGCCGGGGCGGTCGTGCTCGAAGATTGCGCCCAGTCCCACGGTGCGCGCTCTGATAATCGGCTTTGTGGATCGTTCGGCGACCTGGCCTGCTTCAGCTTTTACCCCACCAAAAACCTCGGCGCACTGGGCGACGGTGGCGCGATCGTAACTTCATCCTCCGAGATTGCCGCCCGCCTGCTCACGCTTCGCCAATACGGCTGGTCGACCAAATATCACGTTACCGTTCCGCACGGCCGTAACAGCAGACTCGATGAGATGCAGGCTGCCATCCTGCGGGTCAAACTGCCTCTTCTCGACCAATGGAACGAGCAGCGCCGCTCGATTGCCAGCCGCTACTGTGCAGCCTTCAGCCAACTGCCAGTCAAATTGCCTGCAAGTCTGGGCGACGACTTTGTTGCCCACCTGTTCGTAATGCGTGTCGAACATCGTGAAGCGTTCACTGCCTACCTAAAAGAGCATGGCGTCAGTACCGATATTCACTATCCAGTTCCAGACCACTGGCAAACAGCGTACACACCGCGCGAAACATTCAATCTTCCGGTGACCGAGTCAGCATGCACCCGACTGGTCTCGTTACCTTGCTTCCCTGGGCTGACCGATCAGCAAGTCGATCGTGTCATTGAAGTGGTTTGCGCCTACTTCAAGCAGGAGATTTAGGGTGCTTTCGCTGGTTATTCCGGTTTACCGTAACGAGGAATCGCTGCCGTCATTGCTCAAAGCCGTCGATGATTTGAACGTCGAGCTTCAAGGCGCGCTTGAGGTGGTTTTCGTGGTCGATGGCAGCCCGGATCGCTGTTACGAGATCCTGCGAGATCGCCTGCCCGAGCAACGTTTTGCCTCCCAGCTGATTCTGCTGTCGAAGAACTTCGGTTCTTTCATGGCGATACGTACAGGTTTGCAGCATGGCAAGGGTCGCACGTTTGCCGTAATGGCCGCCGACCTGCAAGAGCCGCCAAGCCTGGTGCTGACCATGAACCGGGTGTTGAATACCGAGCCGGTGGATGTAGTAGTCGGTGTCCGCGAGGGTCGTGACGATCCATTCCTGTCTAAACTGGCGTCGAAAACCTTCTGGGGTCTGTACAAACGTTACGTTATCCCGGAAATGCCTGCCGGCGGCGTCGACATGTTCGGCTGCAACCTGGAGTTTCGCGACAACCTGCTCAAACTCGAAGAACGCCACAGCTCTTTGATCGCGCAGATTTTCTGGCTGGGTTTCCGCCGACAGGTAGTCAGTTACACTCGAGTTGCCCGGGAACACGGCAAGTCGGCGTGGACATTGCGAAAGAAAGTGAACTATCTGATGGACAGTGTCTTCTCGTTCACGGACTTGCCCATTCGCCTGCTTATTCGTGTAGGTGCAGCCGGCTCAGCACTCTCGGCGTTATACGGCGTCAGTGTAATCCTCGCGAAGATAGGCGGCCTGATCGATGTCCCTGGTTATGCCATGACACTGTTTACCATTACCCTGCTGGGCAGCCTCAATCTGCTGGGGCTCGGCGTGATCGGTTCGTACGCCTGGCGTACCTATGAAAATACCAAAGGGCGCCCTTTGGCGATCCCTATGAAAGTTTCTGAGTTTGGAGCCAATAAATGATTGATTCGCGCGATTTTTTCGTTCACGACCGTGCGATTTGTGAATCGTCCACTATCGGTAAAGGCTCGCGTATCTGGGCGTTTGCACACGTATTACCGAACGCCCGTATCGGCGCCGAGTGCAACGTGTGCGACAACGTGTTTGTCGAGAACGACGTCATCATTGGTGACCGGGTAACACTCAAATGCGGCGTTCAGGTTTGGGACGGCATCACCATAGAAGACGATGTTTTCGTGGGACCGAACGTCACGTTCACCAATGACAAGTTTCCACGCAGCAAAATCTATCCGGAAGCGTTTTCTCGCACCATCATCCGCAAAGGTGCATCCCTGGGCGCCAATTCGACGATTCTGCCCGGAATTACCATTGGCACCTCGGCAATGGTCGGCGCAGGCGCGGTCGTCACCAAATCCGTTCCACCGAATGCTATCGTGGTCGGTAACCCGGCGAAGATCATCGGCTACGTCGATGCCAAGCCTACCGAAGGCACAGTCGTAGACAACCCGGTAAAAGTCGGCCAATCAGATGTCCATCCTTGTGGCGTTACGCTGCACCGCATGATGGAAGCCGTCGATATGCGCGGCAGCCTGAGCGTTGGCGAATGCGGTAAGGACGTTCCGTTCGAAGTGAAGCGTTACTTCCTGGTAACCAACGTTCCGACTGCTGAAACACGTGGTGAACATGCTCACCGCGAATGCCACCAGTTTCTGGTAGCGGTCAAAGGCACCGTGCACGTAGTTGCCGACAATGGAAAGCACCGCCAGGAGTTTGTTCTGGACCACCACACACTGGGCCTGTTCCTGCCAGCAATGACCTGGGGTATTCAGTACAAGTACTCGGCGGACGCGGTGCTGCTGGTTTTTGCTTCCGAGCATTACGCTGCTGACGACTACATACGCGATTACGATCAATTCCTGATCGAGAAAAAAGCGCAGATTGGTTAATAGCCGTGAAAATTTCCGAACTGATGGAAATCAGGTTTTTCCGGTTCCTCCTGACAGGCGGGCTGAACACCGGAATTACGTATGCGCTGTATCTCATATTGCTCAGTGTACTTCCCTACACATGGGCTTATTCGATCAGCTATGTTTGCGGGATTGTTTTCGCGTTCGTGATGAGCCGGTTCCTTGTCTTCAAAGAACACCAGGGGATCAAATCGATCCTGCTGTTCCCACTCGTCTACGTCGCGCAATACGTATTGGGGATGTTTGTCGTCTGGTTCTGGGTCAAACAGCTGTCGCTGCCTGAATACCTGGCTCCACTGGCGGCGATCATTCTGTCGCTACCACTTACATACGTATTGACGAAGCTGGTATTCGTCAAACCCGGAGCGGTTACTCGCTAAAAAAAGGCAGACGGAATAATCCGTCTGCCTTTTTTAATTGCTGAACGCTATCAGCGCAATCAGGCTGATCCCGCCTCGATGTTCATGCCGCAACATCCTTTTCGGATTTTCCCGCGCGGAACCGCAACGCCAGAATGAACAGTGGCACGTAAGCCACCACGGCACCGACAAAGCCATTCAGCTTGAAGTGCGTGACAGCCACTGCAATCGGCAGGAGCCAAAACACATTGATCAAGCCCACGACAAGGGTCACCGGCAGGTGCTTGCCATAACGGCGCGAGGCGAATTGGTAAGCATGACTGCGATGCGCTTCATACACTTTCTCGCCGCGCAGCAATCGACGCAACAAGGTGAAAGTTGCGTCGACGATGAACACCCCGAGCAGGATCAACCAACCCCAGAAGTACTCAAATGAGGCATTGGCGGCCTGTATCGACAAAATGCCCAAGACGATACCCAGAAAGCCGCTGCCCGCATCGCCCATGAAAATTTTCGCTGGCGGAAAGTTCCACAACAGGAATCCTCCCGCACAACCAGCCAGTAGCAGGGCCGGCCCCATCAGCCCGACATGCCCGTCCAGGGCGTACAGCACGCACGCCCCGACACACGCAGTTACCGCCTCGACCCCGGCAATCCCGTCAATACCGTCCATAAAATTGTAGAGATTGAGCATCCAGACGAGGTAGAGGCTAGCCAATACAAACCCGCCCCAGCCCAGATCGAAGACCTGTCCGAACACACTGACGGGCGGTAGGCCACCCAACCAGGCCAACGCCCAGATCGCCGCGCAAAAGTGCCCAAGTAAACGCCAGCGCGCAGCAATATGGCCATGATCATCCATGAATCCGATGATCGCCACCAGGCTGCCAGCACCGGCGATTGCAGCGAAATCTCTGAATGCGATCAAGTCAGCAGCATACAGCGAGCACATGGCGACAAGGAACGTCACGACGATCGCAACACCCCCTCCCCTTGGCGTGGGGACCGTATGCGAACTACGGGCATTGGGAATATCCATCAGACTTCTGGCAAGGGCATACCGGCGCAAAACAGCAGTCAGAAGGAACGAAATAATTAAAGCGATCAGCACAAACCAGCTGAAATTCATCGCGGCAGTAGCTCCAAATAAAAGCCAGCATTCGTCACTGGCAAACAAAAACCATTGCGCCCGCCTGGCCGATCATGAGGTTCGATAAGCCAGGCGGGCGCACTGCATCAGTTTTTGTTCACATCCACGATCTCATGCAGCGGACGCTTGCTCAGCACGCGTTTGATTTTTTGCCGTAGTGAGTAAGGCACCGCATGGCTGATGCGCTCCATGCGCGGATGGCGGTAAAGCGTCCAGATGGCCAATAGCGCGATTTCCTTAGTCGTCAGCGGCGCCTCATACACAGTTGTCGGGGCCGAGAATTTCGGCAGTTCGAAACCGGTTTTTGGTTTGCTGTGCTTATCACTGCCGACGCCGCATAAGGCCGGGTAATCAACGCTATAAAACGCTGGCTGCTGCAGGTGGGTGTCCACGACAGGCGCAGTCAACTGCTCACCGGCAGCGAGCCTTTTCACAAACTCGCTGATTCGCCGCATCAACTCGGCTGGCTCAAGCCCATAATCATAAACAAGAGTGTTTTCACGTCCGGACAATCGTTCCGGGAATGCCCCAATGTTTGGCGCAATAATTGGCAACCCGGCTTCCAGCGCATAGCTGAGGGTATAGCTGTAGGTTTCCGGGCACTGACTTGGAAACAGGACGACATCAAACTCATTTGCGGCCATTAGGGAAGACAGCTCACTGGCATCGTAACGACCTGTAGTCAGGACACCGCCCAACTCTCTGTAGCCGAAACCGACCAGCCGGAAGTTGATTGGTGCATTGACCGTCGCTGCCGCCTCCGCCACTTGCTCCAGATAATCGGCACCCTTTTCTTTACCAAGAGCACCGATAACGCCCACGTTGTAGCGGATCTTTTGCGCGACCGCCGCGACACCCTGCCCAATATTGCGTTTGTGCTCTACGTGACCTGCAACGACAGCGTTACGCAACTCGAAGTTGAGTCGATAATTGGCGAGGGTGTACGCCGAAGGGAAAATTACCGCTTTCGCCCCGTCGATAAAGCCGCGCAATTGCTCACGCCATTGTGCCGGCGATACACCATCCGGCAGAGGGAAGTCAGGATTGACGATGTCGTCGGCATAACTGCCTGGATAAACGCCCTGCGCATCGGTCAGTGTAGGGTTGCCGCATAGCCAGTAATAATCATGAACCGTCAATGCATATTCAGCGCCCAACTCAGCGGGCAATTGAACCAGTTGCGAATTCAGACCGAGCGTGTGATGGAAGTGCACGAAGCCGACACCACAGCCCTTCAAGAACTCGACCAAAAGGTTGTGCTCTTCCGGCAACTGGAAAAGAAGCTCGTCGGCCCCCGGAAAACTCCCCATCCGTAAAGTAACGGCGGACTGGCCACGACGAGGCGCCAGGAACAGGCAGCAAACATCGGACTCAAGAGCGTCTGCCAACTCGTCCAGATGCTGCTGCACACCGCCTCCAGCCTCATGCGAAATGTGCAAGACCTTTGGCCGGTCCAACGATGCGATCAATTGCGCAAGACGTTTTACCCGTACTGCTTTCAGCGGATCAGCTGCGATGAACCTCTGGATATCCAAGTGATAATCCGGATGCAGCTCGGTGATGACCTTGGTTGCATGCTCGGTCAACGCCTGCTTGGAAGAGGAGAAACTGACCCCGCCCTCATGAAATGCATACAGGTTAGGGGTCACGATGTTGAGCCAACCGGCTTTCAGCCCGCGCTGGCACAGATCGTTCTCTTCACCATAACCCTTGCCGAACTTTTCCTCGTTCAGCAGCCCCACGACATCCAGACAATCGCGGCGAATGTACATGCAGAAACCTACACCTGTCGGTGCCTGGCTGACCGGCAAACGCGGGCCGGAAAACACAGCATCGATCTGCTCGACGCTTAAACCAAAGGCTGGCTGGTTTTCGTAAAGAAACGCCGGGAAGCTACAAATAGTCGCGTTGTTGGAAAACGGTGTAACGGTACCGATGTTTGGCGCGATGTAAGCCTCAGCGGTCAGCCGCTCCAGCCAGTCAACAGGCACGATGACATCACTGTTAAGGAAAACGATATCGTCCTGGCTGGCATGGCGCATGCCGCGATTGACGGTTTTGACAAAGCCAAGATTGACTTCGTTTTCGAGAACGGTCATCACCTGCGGCCATTGCATTTGCAATTCGATCAACATGGCCTGCATGCCTGCATCTGGGCTCGCATCATTGATCGCGACCAGTTTGGAGTCGAAAGCAATAATCCCTGGCATCGCGGCAAGGATGCAGCGACGAGTCATTTCGACATTTTTATAGATTGGCAGAATGACGCTGACCGAGCGAGTCCGCGCGACAGGCGCTTCAATTACGTCGTCAACCGGCTGTGGCAGATTGGCTTCCTGGCCGCGCAGATAGGCCGTCAGCGCCTGCTTGGAAGTCTCCACTTTGCTGCGCAACACGCCTTTCCCCTGCCGCAACGAGCGCACAAGGAAGCGTACAGGTTTAGTGATGAACCAAGAGTTGGAGTTAATGACTTGATTATAGTCAGCTTCACGTTGGTCCAGTTTTGCACTCAGCGTTTCGATTTTCTGCCTGGCGTCAGTGACAGCGCTTGCAAGCGCTTCACGGGTTTGAGCCAATGCAATCTGCGAACTGCTGAAAGCAGAAAACAGATTGTCTTCGACAATCAATCGATCTTCGCCCCACGCCGTAAATTCACTCGGGCTTCGGCCGTTAATCGCATTCTGAATCTGCGCCTCGATGGCCAGAAACTCTTCCACATCTTCTTCGCAAAGTGGGTACCCGGCGGCTTCGCAAGCTCGGAACACAAAGTCTTTGCGTGTAACCGGGCCAGCCTCTGCCCCCTTGCTGATACGGGTAATCGAACCCAGCAACTGCGTTAGCGCTTTGAACAGCAGGTACTCGTAGCGAACATTCGTGTTGAGTGTCCACTCTTTGTCGATCAACTGCGGACGACCGTCCAGATCAATCACAATATTTTGCGGGACCGCATCGATCAACGCTCCCGACACCTCACCCGGCTGGCTCTCGGCGTTATCACAGAGCACGTTTAGCATGCTCAGATAATTTTTGAGGAAGACGCCGATACCTGCGTAAGTCCAGCCCTCGGCATTGACTATATCGATCAGCTTAGTGCCAAGCACATAACCATTGATGTAAGGCTCGGACGCAGCAAGATTAAAAGCGACGAGCGATTGCCCTTCACCCTCATCGATAGTCTTTCCGAGTTTTTGGTAATGCACATTGATCGCATCTTCGGAATCGCGACGAAATTCCGAACGTTTGCAGTACATCGAGCGTCGATCGCAACTGTAATGATACGCCAGGGTCTGCGGGTCGACTGCGCTGCGCGAGACCGGCGAAGCACCTACAAGAAAGGAGTTGGACATGTCCATGCCCAAGCCGTTCCTGAAAATCTGCGACCAGGCTAATTCCAGTGAGAAGGTGCACAGATCCGGCAATTGCGGATCTCTCTGTACACTTTGCGATGCGAATGCACTGGCATCGAAATCAGGATCTTTGAACCCCTGTTCGGTGATGATCGAAACGGGCAACTTGTAATCGGGAAATGGCGCAAAGAACTCACTCGAGGTAAACCCGGCTGTCGCCAACAACGACGCGAGAGCTTTTTTCCCGTAGGTCTGCACGGTAGCGCTGTTATAGCGCCCCTCGACACCGTACATCGGCGTCGTCACGTGATCTTCAGGCGCTCCGGCGAAATATTTCAAGCCGAGCTGATTTTCGATCGCGATGATGAGCAAACCGTCAGGTTTAAGCAGTGAGCGAACTTTCTCAAGCATTCTCGCACCCGGGTTATCACCCGATACGAACAGGTTGGCATACTCAAAAACGCCGATCAGGGTGATGACATCGAATTGGGTATCAATGCTGAAATTCTCGAACGACTCAGCCAGAACCGAGACGTTTGGCAAGTCTCGGGTGCGTGCACGGGCGATGCTGGCGCGACGCGAGCTACCTTCCAGCGCCAGCACTCTGCCGCCCTGCTCACCTAAATACCGGGTAATTGCACCACAACCGGCACCGATCTCGAGCACATCGCCACGCAGATCGGCATCGAACACCCGCAACAAGTTCGAACGGGTACTTGAGAGGTAATAAAGCGATGGCCAATCGGTGCACGATCTTCGCAGCTCATCAGAAAAAACACTGACGTCACTGGCCTGATCGATCAAGAATTTTATGCGCAGTTCGGTGCTATCACCATCGCTGTAGTTGATGCTCGAATAATCCGGCCTCGACCAGATGTTGAGCTCGTCATTAAGCTGATAGCCCGCTTGTTTCAATAAAATATTCAATTTGAAACCTTCTTGGCACGAATGCTGGAGTCCAGATTTACAAGCCCAAAAAATTTGTCAGTCGGACGAACCTGGAAGTGGATCGAATCATAACGCCTGTCACGGGGAGTAACCTCTTCTCCATCTTTGGTCGACACTCCGACAGAAATGAAGTAGTCACCTGGGGCCAGATCACAAGATATAAGTACCTCAACTTCGACGATCTCGCCCTTGCGCCCGCACGTTCTGAATTCCAGGCAATCCAGCGTTTCACTATTTACGCCATAGAGGGTAACGCCCTCTTTGGTCTTGATCGTCATCCCGAGAATCGGACACACCAGATCAGTATCAAAACGTACAAATACCGATAGTTTGATCTGCACGCCAGTGTCCAGGGCAATGGGGTACTCAAGCCCTCCTGCGCTCAGGTGGAAGTCGATGATAGTGGCCGATCTGTCACCCCAACGATATTCGTTCGGGTTGTAGTTCGGATGCGTTTCAAATACATCGAGGCCGCCTTCAGGCGTTTGATACGCTGCCAACTCGTCAGACGCTTCTGCACTTTCGACAGAGGTCGATTGCTGAGTCTTGCCGAACAACAAATCAAGGTAACGGTTGACGACCATGCGCGGCTCGCCTTCAGCGAGCTGCACACCGTTGTTCAAAAGAAAGGCGTGGTCACAGTGCGTAACGATTTGTTCGCTGGAGTGCGTTACCAGCAGAATGCTCGTGCCGTTTTCCTTGAGCTTTTTCAACCGATCAAAGCAACGGGCCTGAAATTTTGCATCCCCCACTGCCAGCGCTTCATCGACAATAAGAATATCGGGCTCTACTTGCGCCTGAACGGAAAACGCCAGTCGCACCAACATACCGCTCGAATATGTCTTGACCGGTTGATTGATGAAATCGCCAATGTCCGCGAATTCGATGATCGCGTCATATCTTGCGTCGATTTCTTCTTTGCTCAAACCCAGAATCGAGGCGTTCAGGTAGACGTTCTCGCGTCCAGTGAACTCGGGATTGAATCCGGAGCCCAGTTCGAGCAATGCAGCGATCCGGCCATGGGTTTCAACCGTACCACTGGTTGGATTCAACGTACCGCAAAGAATTTGCAGCAAGGTGGACTTGCCACTGCCGTTGCGACCAACGATACCGACCGTTTCGCCTTTGCGAATTTCGAAGGAAACGTCGCGTAGCGCCCAGAACTCACGGCAATATTTTTTCTTCCCGCGACTAAGCATCTGAAGCAGTCTGTCGCGCGGTTTGTCGTAAATCTCATAGCACTTACTGAGATTTTGAACTTTGATAGCGACCTCAGATGACATCGGCGAATCCTTTTCGTGTTTTCTGAAACCAGGCGAATCCAAGCCACGCAATCAACGCCGAGCCGGCGAGATAAATGCCCAATACGGTAAAGTCAGGCAGCTTTCCCCAAAACAGAATGTCCCGGGCGTACTCGATTGCAGGCGTCAGCGGATTGAGCATCAGTAGATGTTGATACTTCTCAGGTAGCGCACTGGCAGGGTAAAAAATAGGCGACAGAAACATCAGGACGGTGGTCAGGATGCCGATGAATTGCGCGACATCTCTCAAGTAGACGCCGAGCGACGCCAAGGCCCACGTCAAACCCATGATCATCAGCATCAACGGCAGGATAATCAACGGGAACAACAGGACGGTCAGGTGCGGCGTGCCAAACAGTATCAAATAGGCCAGCAGCCACACAGTCAGGCTGATCACCATATGAAAGAGCGCCGAACCGACTGTGATCCAGGGAAGGATCTCCAATGGAAACACAACTTTCTTCACATAGTTGGCGTTCGAGAGAATCAGCGTCGGGCTTCGATTGAAACACTCCGCAAAAAAGTTGAAGACGATAAGTCCCGCAAACAGAATAAGTGCAAACTCGGTTTTCGAGTCACTTCCGCCGCTCCAGCGTGCCTTGAAAACGACGCTAAAGACAAAGGTGTAGACAACCAACATGAACACGGGGTTAAAAAACGACCAGAGAATCCCCATGAACGATCCACGGTAACGCCCAACGACTTCTCGCTGTACAAGCGCCGCGATCAGGCTCCGATTACGCCAGAAACTGCTGACCATTTCCTTTGGCGACGTGGAAAAATTAAGCATTATGCACACACCTGAGATAAATCGAGGGAGACAGACTTCATACAAAAACTCTCTTGTTGAGATACCGGGAGGACGCCACGGAGCAATTTTCACGTCCCGCCCTGCACGATGATGGCATCAAATTCTGTTGAGCACCGCGGCCAGCATCAGCCCAAGATTACCCAAACACGTCTGCCGATAGACCTTCGCGCGGTAGAGCCAGACGAAACGGCCGAATCCTTTTGAATCACGGGCTTTCTTGAATTGCTCAAAGGTCTGCAGGCTGTCTGCACTCAAGCGTGAGCGAACCGTTTCAAGTGCAGCGATATTTTTGTCATTCCAGTCACGAAAGCGACCCGTAGACATCATCCGCAAGCGCATGATCCGTGCGCGCACTCCAGAGTTGGCGCCAATCAGATTCGCTTCATGCTGCCTGTACAGAATGGAAGGCGAGGCGTCATAGACGACCTTGCCACCCACCGCGGTAATCAGGAGATAGGCCCACCAGTCATGGGAAACGATATCCACTTGGCTGCCGGCATGACAGAGCACGTCCCGAGCCAAATGATTGAATACCATGGTATTGCCCCCGGCCAGACTTTGTACCAGTGCATTGGCAAAACTGGCGGGGCGAGAAAATAGTGGCGAGCGACCGATGACCGTTCCCGAGTCACCAATCAACTCGGTCCGGGCGCAATACAACGCCGGAAGACCGGACGGCAGCGCCTCCAATACCTTTACGGCAGACTCAAGTTTATTGGCTTGCCAGATATCGTCCTGGTCGGCCCATGCATAAAATTGCGATTGCACGGGCGCATCGCAGGCAACGGACATGAAGTTAGCCGCAAACCCTCGCTTGGGCCCTTGCAGAATGGTCAGTCGGCCTTCTCCCCAGATCGAGCTGTACTGGCGCAGAATATCCAGTGTCGCGTCGGTAGAACCGTCATCAGAAACAACGACGGTCCATTCGCGATAACTCTGGCGAGCTATCGAATCCAGTTGTTGTGCGAGAAAGCGCTCACCGTTGTAGGTACACATCAGAATCGTCACGCGGGCCGGTTGCGTTTCATGACCGTGAATACCAACGTCAGAACCGCTGCCAGGCTGCTCGCCTGTCTGATCAAATTGTGGAAGAGGGGCTACCACCGAGCACTCCATTGCATTGAAGATAAAATAATGACGATGTCGTTTCGCTCAACATCAAGAGGTACAGCCTTGGCAGCATGAAAATCACATGCCCCTCTCATGGACCGCTCCCGACAGCGAAAAATTTGCCATTATAAGTCATACCAATTTGATAGCCCAGTGACATCACCACCTTCAACAGCACAAGGCGGTGGTCATGGTATGAAAAGAGTAATCTGAATGTTGCCTTGAGCCGGAAAAATCCTGCCAAGGCGTACTGATTTGGGCTGCGTAGGGTATCAAGGCGCCCTAATTGGCAAAAGGGTGGCAATCTGCCAATTCTTCGAGGGTCAGATCAATGGCCATGCTTTATCGAGCAAGCCTTAGCGGAAAAGTGACATCCACAAAAAATACCGACCCGTTTAGCGCTCCCGAAAATGGTTGGCAGTGGCCTGAAGTGCCTGGCTCACGCTGACGGGCGGCGTCCACTCCAGCACTGTGCGCGTCTTTTCCATATCGACCTGTAACGAGCCGCAGAGTCGTTGAGCCAAGGCTCTCCTACCCAATAAAGCCGCCCCAAGGCGCAGAACAAACGGAGGCACGGGCAACAATCGCGCTCGGACAGTCAGGGCACTCGCCATCCTTTGAAGCAATTGAGTGGTCGAAAGATCTTCGCCATCACTTACCAGAAACGTTTGATTGGCTGCTTTTGGATGATCGATGCAGGTCACCAAAAGATCCACCAGATTACTGATTGCCACCAGGCTGCGGCGATTGCCCAATGCCCCCAATGGCAGTGGCAATCCTTTTTGCAACCAGCGCATCATACTTAGAAAGTTGGCTTTGACACCCGGCCCGTACACCAGAGGCGGTCGAATAATCACCAACTCCATTGCGGTTTCCAGTGCGATTTGACGCACGACTTCCTCTGCCTCGCACTTGGAAATACCGTAAGGATCAACAGGCGCGGGAATATCGGCTGCGGTAAAGGGCCTCCCGGCGGGTGACTCTTCGCCATTGACCTTGATCGAACTGACAAAGATGAAGCGCTTCACCCCGGACGCTGCCGCATGACGGGCCAGCCGCGCAGTGCCCTGCACATTCATTTGCCGAAACATGGCAAGCGGATCAGCCTCCCCCTCGTTCATTACATGAACCCTGGCCGCACAATGAATCACCGTCTGAACATTATTCAATGGCGGCAATAAAACGCGCTCATCCAAATCAAAAGACACGACATCACACAAACCACTCAACCGAGTTTCGCCACGCGCAGCCGCAACTGGTGTGTAGATCTTGTCGAGAAGCAGGCGGAACACCACGGCCTCGCCGACAAACCCCGTCGCCCCGGTTACCAATACCCGAGCACCTTTCATTTGGTTTTCTTCCCGATCACGGCAGTCGCGCAACAAATAAAGAAAAAGAACAGCTTGTCCCTGGTTCGACGACGACATTCACCGGCTGTTAACGACAGTCGCAATAATTGTCGACGGCCCAAAGGTAGCCATTGCCGGACGAATGGATCATCGGCGAGACCCACCAACTGCGCAATCATTCGAATCTGAGAAAACCACCAACCGTCATGGATAGTTTTATAACGCGCAATCAGTGGATTTATACCGGTATTGGCCCCGATCTGATTACTTTCGTGCTGGCGATAACACATGGATGGCTGCGGATCAATGAACCAGCGCAAACCACGACTGCGTGCGAACGCATAGCAATACCAGTCATGCAGACTGACCTGTTGTAAGGCATCCCAATGTTTGAACAATGAGCCCTTCAGCAACTGCATCATCCTTTTGCTCATGACATACGTACAGCCCGGTCCGGCAGCCTCAAAGAGAAAGTCCCAGCGGGTTTGCGGCTGGGCCTTGTCCAGTACCTGGTTACGACCATCAGGCCAGAACGCAACTACGTTACTCGAGTAAGCATCCACGCCAAGAGATTTGATCGACCGGATAGCGCGCTCGATCTTGTCCAGATACCAGACGTCATCCTGATCAGCAAAAGCGATGAAATCGTAGCCTTCAAGATCAACATCTCGAATCAAACGGAAGAAGTTGCGGGAGGCCCCACCAAACGCACCGGCGTCGGGCAAGACGATTACGTTCGGATGCTGCGCAGCATAATCGGCGCACCATGCCTCGGTACCGTCATTGGAGGGATCAATACTTATATAAACGGTTACGTCGACAGCTGCCTGACCGAGGATCGAGGCCAACTGCTCCTCGATCCACTGCATGCCATTGTAGGCGGCCAGCAAAATCGCAACCTTGGGATGTTCTACTGGCATGCCATTCCTGCTTGCAGCGATAAACATAGCGTTGCGAAAGTCAGAACTTTCGATCAGGCAGACGGCGAGTCCAGCAACTTCTGAAGGTATTGACCGTAACCCGTCTTCTTCAGTGCTTGCGCTTGTGCGTTAAGCTGCTCGGCAGAAATCCAGCCATTGTGATAGGCGATCTCTTCCAGACACGCCACTTTCAGACCCTGACGCTGTTCGATCGTGTGAACGAAGTGACTGGCTTCAAGCAGTGAGTCGTGAGTACCGGTATCCAGCCAGGCAAAACCGCGACCGAGCATTTCCACGCTCAGGGTCTGGCGCTCCAGATACGCACGGTTGACGTCGGTGATTTCCAGCTCGCCACGCTCGGAGGGCTTGATGCTCTTGGCGATCTCGACCACATCGTTATCGTAGAAATACAGACCGGTGACCGCATAGTTCGATTTTGGCTTCAGCGGCTTCTCTTCGATACTCAAAGCCTTGCCACTTTTATCAAACTCGACGACACCAAAGCGTTCAGGATCGGAGACGTGGTAGCCAAATACGGTTGCGCCCTTTTGTTGGGTACTGGCGGAGCGCAAATTATCCGAGAAATGCTGACCGTAGAAGATGTTGTCCCCCAGAATCAGACAGCATGGATCCTGACCGATGAACTCTTCACCAATAATGAACGCCTGAGCCAGGCCGTCCGGGCTTGGCTGCTCGGCATAAGTGAGCTTGATCCCGTACAGGCTTCCATCACCCAGCAGTTTACGGAAGCACGGCAAATCTTCCGGCGTGGAAATGATCAGGATTTCTCGCATACCCGCCAGCATCAAAACGGACAGCGGATAAAAAATCATCGGTTTGTCGTAGATCGGCAGCATTTGTTTGGACACACCGAGGGTCAACGGGTGCAGGCGCGTGCCCGAGCCACCGGCGAGGATGATGCCTTTACGATTTGTCGTGATCATTTGTTCAGAACTTCCCTAAGCATTCGGGTTACACCACTTTGCCAATCCGGCAAGTGTAGAGAAAAATTGTCGCGCAGCTTGCGAGTATTCAAACGCGAATTCAGCGGTCGGCTCGCCGGCGTTGGATAGGCGGTTGTATCGATTGGGTTAATGGCTGTTACCGCCAACTCTTCACCTTGCGCCTTGGCAAACTCAATCACGTGACTGGCATAACCATGCCAGGACACTTCTCCGGCAGCGGCCAAGTGATAGAGACCTGCTAATTCCGGGCGCTTAAGAACTTGCTGAATAGCTAACGCCGTCACATCGGCAATCAAATCCGCACCAGTAGGGGCGCCGATCTGGTCAGCGATAATATTGAGCGTTCCGCGATCTTTCGCCAGACGCAGCATAGTCTTCGCAAAATTATTGCCGCGAGCGCCATATACCCAACTTGTGCGAAAAATCAGATATTTGCAGCCAGATGCGATAATCGCCTGTTCGCCAGCGAGCTTGCTGAAACCATAGTAATTGACTGGCGCAACAGCATCAGTCTCCTGCCATGGCACGGAGCCCTCGCCACTAAAGACGTAATCTGTCGAATAGTGAATCAGCCAGGCACCGGAAGCGGCAGCCTCTTCAGCCATCACTCGACTCGCCAAACCATTTACGCGCTCAGCCAACTCTTTTTCAGATTCAGCTTTGTCGACCGCGGTGTACGCCGCAGCATTGACGATGATATCGGGTGCGCACTGACGAATCGTTGCGCGCAAGCCTTCAAGGTCGGACAAGTCGCCGCTTAGCCCGCTCACCGAGTGACGATCCAATGCAATCAACTCACCAATTGGAGCAAGGGAGCGCTGCAGCTCCCAGCCCACTTGGCCGTTTTTTCCTAAAAGTAGGATTTTCATGCTTTGTTCGAGCGACCTGCGTAGTTCTGGTCGATCCATTGCTGGTAGCTGCCACTCTTCACATGCTCTACCCATTGGGTATTGCTCAAATACCACTCGACAGTCTTGCGGATGCCGGTTTCGAATGTTTCTTCCGGAGTCCAACCCAGGTCTCGCTGGATTTTGCTCGCATCGATTGCATAACGCTGGTCATGACCGGGACGATCCTGAACGTAGGTGATCAGGCTCGAATGAGGACGATGAGCGGAGTCTGGACGCAATTCATCGAGTAGTGCACAAAGCGTGTTCACGACTTCAATGTTCTGTTTTTCGTTATGACCGCCGATGTTGTATGTCTCACCAACCACACCTTCGGTCACAACTTTGTACAACGCACGGGCGTGGTCTTCGACATACAGCCAGTCGCGAACCTGATTGCCTTTGCCGTAAACCGGCAAGGGCTTGCCTTCCAGTGCATTGAGAATGATCAATGGAATCAATTTCTCAGGGAAGTGGCACGGGCCGTAGTTGTTCGAGCAATTGGTAACCAATGTCGGCAGGCCATAAGTGCGAGCCCAGGCGCGAACGAGGTGATCGGAGCTGGCTTTGCTGGCCGAATAAGGCGAGCTTGGCTGATAAGGTGTGGTTTCGGTAAAGAGGTCTTCAGGGCCTTCAAGGTCACCGTAAACTTCATCGGTCGAAATATGATGGAAACGGAAGTTGGCTTTGCGCGCACCATCCAATTGCGCCCAATAATGGCGAGCAGCTTCCAGCAGAGTGTAAGTGCCGATAATGTTCGTCTGAATGAACTCGGACGGACCGGTAATCGAGCGATCGACGTGAGACTCTGCGGCCAGATGCATGATGGCATCTGGTTGGTGCTCACGCAAAACACGGTCGATCTGGTCACGATCACAGATATCGACGCGCTCGAATGCATAGCGTGAATTACCGCTAACCTCGGCCAGCGACTCGAGGTTACCGGCATACGTCAGCTTGTCGACGTTGATCACTGCGTCGTTGGTATTGGAAATTATGTGACGGATGACTGCTGAGCCGATGAAGCCGGCGCCGCCGGTAACTAGAATTTTCACGCGAAACCATACCCTTGAGCTGCGGACAGTGTCACCAACGAGCACTGCCTAATCCATGAATGCAGAAGCCATCAAACCTGTGGCTTCCGTCAGAGTCAGTCTAAATCGATGTGGGAATATGCCACTATCGAACAAGGGACGCATTTTACAGCTTAATGAATCTTTTACTAATGGATATAGACAGGTAAGGACGCAATTTCGACAGACGCCCTGCGCCTGCCGTTATCACACTACACGCTTGCGTGAAGCTCTGGACGAACGTCCCAGAAACCAGCCAAAAAACGGCCCGATCAGCATACCTACCAGCAATGCACCAACCGTAATCACCGATACCGGAAGTTGTGGTCCTGCCCAACCAAGAAACAGCAGGGAGACCGATTGCTGGTTTTCGAGAACGAACGCAAGGATCGCCAATACAAGCAATAGAATCAAAACGGAAAACAAAATGCGCTTGAGATTACTCATGAGCGGCTTCCTCGCGTAACGGCGACCGTCAAACCCCCTCCTCCTCTTCTTCATTCACGCGATCTCGCAGCTCTTTGCCTGGCTTGAAATGCGGAACGAATTTTCCATCAAGGCTGACGGACTGACCGGTCTTTGGATTACGACCGACACGCGGCGCACGATAGTGCAAGGAAAAGCTGCCAAAACCACGGATCTCGATACGATCCCCCGTGGCCAGACACTGGGACATTTGCTCAAGCATGGTCTTGATGGCCAGCTCCACATCCTTGGATGAGAGCAGCCCCTGATGGGTGACAATTCGTTCGATCAACTCCGACTTCGTCATATTTTTCCCTTCTTTTTCAAGCAGCTAGATCAGCGCTTGAAAGGTTTTAGCACGCCCGGAAGATTTTGAACAGCCCAGGGCTTGACATATCTTTCCGCTCGCCGAAACGCCCATTTTCAGGGCATCGGGCGACAAGCCCGCCAACGCTCACTCACCGACAAATCACCAACATGGTTCGGGTGACGTAGCCTGCCGGATTGAAGCCAAAGGGAAACTCATCCTCATCCCGGGCGTCATCGGATCGCGTGACCACCTTATACCCCGCCCCCTTGCATTCCTTGGCGGCACGCTTCTGACACTTCTCCCAGCCCGAACCCAAGCCGGAACAGTCAACCTCGATACCACTGACTCCACGCACCGCATGGGTCTTGGCGCTCGTTGTGCAGCCCGCCAACATCAAGACACCTATAAACACTATAAATTTGCTCATTCACTTCCTTATGCCAGGCGCCTGCCCGACTACTGCGATCTTCAGACTAAGCCTAGACGCGAATAGACGATTGATCCGATTAAAGAAACAGACCACCCGGCAAAGGGAATGGTTTCACTCGCACAACCAGAGCGCGACACCCACCAAATCGCAGGCACAAAAAAGGGCGACCGAAGTCGCCCTTTTTAATGATCAGACAGAACTCAGTTCTGTTTGGCCATTGCTTGACGCAGCAGTGCCGCCATGGTGGTGTCGGCTGCTTCGCCTTCCGGAGCTGCTTTCAGGCTCTGGATGGCTTCTTTCTCTTCAGCATCGTCTTTCGATTTGATCGACAGCTGGATTACGCGGCTCTTACGATCAACGCTGATGATCTTGGCTTCTACTTGCTGGCCTTCTTTCAGAACGTTGCGCGCGTCTTCAACGCGGTCACGGCTGATTTCGGAGGCTTTCAGAGTCGCTTCGATGTCGTCGGCCAGAACGATGATGGCGCCTTTGGCGTCAACTTCTTTCACGGTGCCAGTAACGATTGCGCCTTTGTCGTTAACCGAGACGTACTCGGAGAACGGATCGCTTTCCAGTTGCTTGATACCCAGGGAGATACGCTCACGCTCCGGGTCAACCGACAGGATAACGGTGTCCAGCTCGTCGCCCTTCTTGAAACGACGCACGGCTTCTTCGCCCACTTCGTTCCAGGAGATGTCGGACAGGTGAACCAGACCGTCGATGCCGCCGTCCAGACCAATGAAGATACCGAAATCGGTGATCGACTTGATGGTGCCGGAGATCTTGTCGCCCTTGTTGAACTGGCCAGAGAAGTCTTCCCATGGGTTCGACTTGCACTGCTTGATGCCCAGGGAGATACGACGACGCTCTTCGTCGATGTCCAGAACCATGACTTCCACTTCGTCGCCGACTTGTACGACTTTCGAAGGGTGGATGTTCTTGTTGGTCCAGTCCATTTCCGAAACGTGTACCAGACCTTCAACGCCTTCTTCCAGCTCAGCGAAGCAGCCGTAGTCGGTCAGGTTGGTTACACGGGCGGTAACGCGAGTGCTTTCTGGGTAACGGGCTTTGATAGCAACCCATGGATCTTCACCCAGTTGCTTCAGGCCCAGGGAAACACGATTGCGCTCGCGATCGTATTTCAGAACCTTGACGTCGATCTCGTCGCCAACATTGACGATTTCGGAAGGGTGCTTGATACGCTTCCACGCCATGTCGGTGATGTGCAGCAGGCCGTCCACGCCACCCAGATCGACGAATGCGCCGTAATCGGTGAGGTTTTTGACGATACCTTTGACTTGCTGGCCTTCCTGCAGGGATTCCAGCAGAGCTTCACGCTCGGCGGAGTTCTCGGCTTCCAGGACGCTGCGACGGGAAACGACAACGTTGTTGCGCTTCTGGTCCAGCTTAATGACCTTGAATTCCAGCTCTTTGCCTTCCAGGTGCGTGGTGTCGCGCACTGGACGGACGTCAACCAGGGAACCTGGCAGGAACGCACGGATGCCGTTAACGTCGACAGTGAAGCCGCCTTTAACCTTACCGTTGATAACGCCCTTGACCACTTCCTCGGCTGCGAAGGCTGCTTCCAGAACGATCCAGCATTCAGCGCGCTTGGCTTTTTCACGGGACAGCTTGGTTTCACCGAAACCGTCTTCAACCGAGTCCAGAGCAACGTGAACTTCGTCACCGACGTTGATGTTCAGTTCGCCAGCGTCGTTGTAGAACTGCTCCAGAGGGATCAGTGCTTCGGACTTCAGGCCAGCGTGAACGGTTACCCAGCGAGCTTGGTAATCGATATCAACGATAACACCGGTGATGATGGAGCCTGCCTGAAGGTTCAGGGTCTTTAGGCTTTCTTCAAAGAGTTCCGCAAAGCTTTCGCTCATTTTAATTCCTGTTGATTAGGGCGAAAAATACGCCCGTCTCCACATCCCAGACGATGCGGGTCAGTTTCATTTAAAGGAAGCCACCGCAGGACTATGACTGGTCCCCTGCGGCCTTCCTGGTCACCCGGCGATATCGCGAATGGCGATCTCGCTCATGATGCGTTCCAGCACCTGATCGATGGACAACTCCGTGGAATCCAGCTGTATGGCGTCAGCCGCCGGCTTGAGCGGGGCCACCGCTCGCTGGGTATCACGCTCGTCGCGCGCACGGATCTCATCTAGCAGACTCGACAGACTAACACCCTCGACTTTGCCCTTCAACTGCAAATATCGACGGCGAGCCCGCTCCTCGGCACTGGCGGTGAGGAAAATCTTCAGGGGCGCATTCGGAAAAACCACCGTGCCCATGTCCCGACCATCGGCCACCAGGCCCGGGGTTTCCTGGAAAGCACGCTGGCGCTGCAGCAGCGCCTCGCGCACGGCCGGCAATGCAGCCACCTGAGAAGCGCCGGAACCGACGCTTTCAGTACGGATGACATCGCTGACTTCGTCACCTTCCAGAATGATGCGTTGCAGTTGACCGTCGGTCGCCGCGATGAACTGCACATCCAGATGAGCGGCCAGTTTCTTCAGCAGCTCTTCATTGGTCAGGTCGACACCATGGTTGTGCGCAGCAAACGCCAAAAGGCGATACAGCGCACCGGAATCCAGCAGGTTCCAGCCCAGACGCTTGGCCAGAATCCCGGCTACGGTGCCTTTGCCCGAGCCGCTTGGCCCATCGATGGTGATGACCGGTGCAATGTTGTTCACGACTGAGCCTCTTGCGCCACACGAATGCCGACCTGTGCGCACAGCGCCAGGAAGTTCGGGAACGATGTCGCGACGTTGGCGCAGTCATGGATGCGGATCGGTGCCGTGGCGCGCAGCGAGGCCACGCTGAAAGCCATCGCGATGCGGTGATCGCCATGACCATGCACTTCGCCGCCGCCGATCTGGCCGCCGTCGATGATGATGCCGTCCGGAGTCGGTTCGCACTTGACGCCCAGCGCCAGCAGACCGTCCGCCATGACCTGGATACGGTCCGACTCCTTGACCCGCAGCTCTTCGGCGCCGGTCAGCACGGTGCGCCCTTCGGCACAGGCCGCGGCCACGAACAGCACCGGGAATTCGTCGATCGCCAGTGGAACCAGCGCTTCCGGAATCTCGATACCCTTGAGTTTAGCCGCTCGCACACGCAGGTCGGCAACCGGCTCGCCGCCCACTTCACGCTGGTTTTCCAGAGTGATGTCGGCGCCCATCAGGCGCAGGATGTCGATCACGCCGGTACGGGTCGGGTTGATGCCGACGTGTTCGAGCACCAGCTCCGAACCTTCGGCGATCGACGCGGCCACCAGGAAGAATGCCGAAGACGAGATGTCGCCCGGCACTTCGATGTGGGTCGCGGTCAGCTTGCCGCCGGACTCAACCGATGCCGTGGCACCGTTGACGCTCACCGGGTAGCCGAAGCCGCGCAGCATGCGCTCAGTGTGATCGCGAGTCGGGGCTGGCTCGGTAACGGTGGTCTTGCCTTCGGCGTACAGACCCGCCAGCAGCAGGCAGGACTTAACCTGAGCACTGGCCATCGGCATCGTGTAGGTCAGGCCTTTGAGCTTGTGACCGCCACGAATGGTCATCGGTGGACGACCTTCGGCAGCGGTTTCGATCACGGCGCCCATTTCCCGCAGCGGGTTGGCGACGCGATTCATCGGGCGCTTGGACAGCGAAGCATCACCGGTCAGGGTGCTGTCGAAGTCCTGCGCGGCCAGCAGGCCGGACAGCAGGCGCATCGAAGTGCCGGAGTTGCCCAGATAGATCGGGCCCGGCGCAGGCTTCAGACCGTGCAGACCGACACCGTGGATGGTCACACGGCCGTGATGCGGGCCTTCGATGACCACGCCCATGTCGCGGAACGCCTGCAAGGTCGCCAGAGCATCTTCGCCCTCGAGGAAGCCTTCGACTTCGGTGACGCCTTCAGCCAGGGAACCGAGCATGATCGAACGGTGGGAAATCGATTTGTCACCCGGTACGCGAATCCGACCGGACAGGCGGCCACCAGGTTGAGCCAGGAAAATCAGATCGTTGGAATTCATAGCGTCCACATAGGCCCTGCGGGCCAGGATTTTACTGAAATGCTCGCGGGCAACCCGGGCGCGCGTGAAGACGCCCAACAATTGGTGCCCATCCCCTGCATCGACCGCGTCGCGCAAGGCGTCGAGGTCGCTGCGAAATGTATCGAGTGTGCGCAGGACAGCCTCGCGGTTGGCGAGAAAGATGTCATGCCACATGACCGGGTCGCTTCCGGCGATTCTTGTGAAATCACGGAAACCGCCCGCAGCGTAACGGAAGATCTCAAGGTTTTCATTGCGCTTGGCCAGCGAATCGACCAGACCGAAGGCCAGCAGGTGCGGCAGATGACTGGTCGCGGCCAGCACTTCATCGTGACGCTCGACCTGCATGTGCTCGACGTCGGCGCCCAGCTCGCGCCACAAGCGATCAACCACCGCCAGGGCAGCCGGATCGGTCTGCTCCAGCGGGGTCAGAATCACTTTATGACGGCGGAACAGTTCCGAGTTGGAGGCTTCCACCCCGCTCTGCTCGGAGCCGGCAATCGGATGGCCCGGCACGAAACGCGCCGGCATGCCGCCGAACGCTTCGGTCGCCGCGCGCACCACATTGCCCTTGGCGCTGCCGACATCCGTCAGGATCGCCTGCCCCAGATCCATACTGGCCAGACGGGCCAGCACTTTTTCCATGGCCAGGATCGGCACCGCCAACTGGATCACGTCCGCGCCCTGGCAAGCCGCCACCAGGTCGTCTTCGCAGCGATCCACCACGCCCAACTCGACCGCCAGCTTGCGCGATTGCGGGTCGAGATCGACCCCGACCACTTCGCGGCACACGCCGCTTTCACGCAAGCCTTTGGCAAACGAACCACCGATCAACCCCAGACCGACCACCACCAGGCGCCCGATCATAGGTGCAGCAGATTGCAGCGCAGTGACATCACCCACGAGCCAGAACCTTGCGCAGCGCTTCGAGGAAGCGGCTGTTTTCCGCCGGCAGACCGATGGTCACCCGCAGATGGTTCGGCATGCCGTAGTTGGCCACCGGACGCACGATCACGCCTTCGCGCAGCAGGCCCTGGAACACCGGAGCCGCCACCTGACCGAGATCGACACAGATAAAGTTGCCCTTGGACGGAATCCAGCTCAGGCCCAGCTCGCGGAAACCCGCTTCCAGCTGTTGCATGCCGGATTCATTGAGCTGACGGCTCTGCGCCAGATATTCCTCGTCCTTCAGCGCCGCACATGCCGCGGCCAAGGCCAGGCTGTTGACGTTGAACGGCTGGCGTACACGGTTCAGCACGTCCGCCACCACCGGGGTGGACAAGCCGTAACCAACGCGCAGCGCCGCCAGACCGTAGGCCTTGGAGAACGTGCGCGAGACCAGCAGGTTCGGATAAGCCGCGAGGAAATCCAGACCGTCCGGCAGATCGCTGCCTTCGGCGTATTCGATGTAAGCCTCGTCCAGAACAACCAGCACATGCTCCGGCACGTCCTGCAGGAACTCGTCCAGCGCTTCGGCGCCGAACCAGGTGCCGGTCGGGTTGTTCGGGTTGGCGATGAACACGACACGGGTGTTGGCGTCGATGGCCGCCAGCATCGCCGGCAGGTCATGACCCCAATCCTTGGCCGGAACGACCTTGGCCTGAGCGCCGACCGCCTGGGTCGCGATCGGGTAGACCGCGAACGCGTGCTCGCTGAACACGGCATTCAGGCCCGGCGCCAGATAGGCGCGCGCGACCAGTTCGAGAATATCGTTGGAGCCGTTGCCCAGGGTCACCTGGTTCGGCTCGACACGGCATTGCTCGGCCAGCAGGGATTTCAGGGCAAAACCGTTGCCGTCCGGATAACGGGTCAGCTCGTCCAGCGCTTCGCGGATCGCGGCCAGCGCTTTCGGGCTCGCGCCCAACGGGTTTTCGTTGCTCGCCAGCTTGACGATGCTTGCCGGATCCAGGTCCAGCTCGCGCGCCAGTTCGTCCACGGGCTTGCCCGGCACGTATGGCGAAAGTTGTTGCACGCCCGGCTGTGCCAGAGCGAGGAAGTTGCCACTCATTGCTACCACCCCTTAAAGAACTGCTTTCGGGTAGGAACCCAGCACCTTGAGTGCTACTGCTTCCTGACTGATCTTTTCCAATACACCTTTGATCAGCGGATCACGGTGATGACCGACGAAGTCGATGAAGAACACGTAGGTCCATTTGCCGCTGCGCGACGGACGGGTTTCGATCCGGGTCAGGTCGATCCCGTTGTCATGGAACGGCACCAGCAGCTCATGGAGCGCGCCGGGCTTGTTGCTCATGGATACGATGATCGAAGTCTTGTCGTCGCCGGTCGGCGGCACTTCCTGGTTACCGATCATCAGGAAGCGCGTGGAGTTGTCCGGACGATCTTCGATCTTCTCGGCAAGACGGGTCAGGCCATACAGCCCGGCTGCCATGTCACCGGCGATCGCTGCCGAGTTCCACTCACCCTTGACCCGCTTGGCCGCTTCGGCGTTGCTGGACACCGCCACACGCTCGACATTCGGGTAATGGGCGTCCAGCCACTTGCGGCACTGGGCCAGCGACTGGGCATGGGAATAGATGCGGCTGATGCTGTCGGTCTTGGTGTTTTCACCGACCAACAGATGATGGTGAATCCGCAGCTCGACTTCGCCACAAATCACCATGTCGTGCTCGAGGAAGCTGTCGAGGGTGTGGTTGACCGCACCTTCGGTGGAGTTCTCCACCGGCACCACGCCAAAGTTCACCGCACCGGCCGCCACTTCACGGAACACTTCGTCGATTGCCGCCATCGGCTTGCTGATCACTGCGTGACCGAAGTGCTTCATGGCCGCCGCTTGAGTGAAGGTACCTTCCGGACCGAGATAAGCCACTTTCAGCGGGTTCTCGAGGGCCAGGCACGAAGACATGATTTCGCGGAACAAGCGCGCCATCTCTTCGTTGCCCAGCGGCCCCTTGTTGCGCTCCATCACGCGCTTGAGGACCTGTGCCTCACGCTCAGGGCGATAGAACACCGGCTGCTCGCCTTCGGCCAGGCTGGCCATTTTGACCCGGGCAACTTCTTCGGCGCAGCGCGCGCGATCGCTGATCAGCTGGAGGATCTTCTCATCCAGGTTATCGATGCGAACGCGCAGCGCCTTGAGCTCCTGCTCGGACATCAGGAATGCTCCTTCTCGAATTCAGCCATGTAGCCAACCAGCGCTTCGACGGCGTCCAGACCCAGGGCGTTGTAGATCGAGGCACGCATGCCGCCCACCGAACGATGGCCCTTGAGGTTGAGCAGGCCACGGGCGTCGGCGCCGGCCAGGAACGCCTTGTCCAGACGCTCGTCAGCCAGACGGAACGGCACGTTCATCCACGACCGGGCGTTGACGCTGATCGGGTTTGTATAGAAGTCACTGTTGTCGATGAAGCCGTACAGGCGATCTTTCTTCGCCTTGTTGCGCTGCTCCATCGCGGCGACGCCACCCTGCTCCTTCAGCCACTCGAAAACCAGGCCCGAGAGGTACCAGGAATAGGTCGCCGGGGTGTTGTACATCGAGCCGTTATCGGCGGAGATCTTGTAGTCGAGCATGGTCGGGCACGAACTGCGGGCGCGACCCAGCAGGTCTTCACGGACGATCACCACGACCAGACCGCTCGGGCCGATGTTCTTCTGCGCGCCGGCGTAGATCAGGCCGTACTGCGACACATCGATCGGACGCGAGAGGATATCGGATGACATGTCGACCACCAGCGGAACGTCACCAGCCTCGGGAACCCAGTCGAACTGCAGGCCGCCGATGGTTTCGTTGGACGCATAGTGCAGATAGGCCGCACCCGGAGTCAGCTTCCACTCGTTCTGGCCAGGGATGGCCAGATAGTCATAAGGCTTGGCGCTGGCGGCAACATTGACGTTGCCGAAGCGACGCGCTTCCTCGATGGCTTTTTTTGACCAGATGCCGGTTTCGACATAGTCGGCAGTGCCGTTCTCAGGCAGCAGGTTCAGCGGAATTTCGGCGAACTGTTGGCTCGCACCGCCCTGCAGGAACAGCACTTTGTAATTGGAGGGGATGGACAGCAGGTCGCGCAGGTCTTGTTCGGCCTTCTCGGCGATGGCCACGTAGTCATCACTGCGATGGCTCATTTCCATGACCGACAGACCCTTGCCGTGCCAGTCGAGCATCTCGGACTGGGCACGCAACAGGACAGCTTCAGGCAGCGCAGCGGGACCTGCGCAGAAGTTATAGGCTCGTTTGCTCACATCCACTCTCGCTATGCAATCACGGTAGCGGACAGAGCAAACACTCTGCCCTGCTACGATTTGGTTAGTCTTGCGACTCTTCTTCGTCTGCGGCGTCCGCCTGCAGGTTGTCGACCGCATCGTCCGGTTCGGCGCCGATCACGCCTTCTTCCAGCTCGACACCTTCTTCACCTTCAAACTCTTCACCCTCGACTTCCGACGGCTCCTGGACCCGCTCCAGACCGACCAGGGTTTCATCCTTGGCAAGCTTGATCAGGGTCACGCCCTGGGTGTTACGACCCAGACTGGAAACTTCGTCGACACGGGTACGCACCAGCGTGCCCTGGTCGGAAATCAGCATGATCTCCTCGCCGTCGAGCACCTGAACCGCACCGACCAGACGGCCGTTACGCTCGTTGCTGACCATGGCGATCACGCCCTGGCCGCCACGTTTGTACTCAGGGAACTCGGTGATCGCGGTGCGCTTGCCGTAGCCACGCTCGGAAGCGGTGAGGATCTGGCTGCCTTCTTCCGGGATCAGCATCGAAATCAGCTTCTGCCCTTCCGGCAGACGCATGCCGCGCACACCACGGGCAGTACGGCCCATGGCACGAACGTCGGATTCCTTGAAGCGGGTGACCTTGCCACCGTCGGAGAACAGCATCACTTCACGCTCGCCATCGGTGATGGCCGCGGAGATCAGCACGTCGCCTTCGTCCAGTTCCAGCGCGATCAGACCGACGCTGCGCTGACGACTGAAGGATTCCAGCGGGGTCTTCTTCACGGTGCCGTTGGCGGTAGCCATGAAGATGTAGTGACCTTCGGTGTATTCCTCGACCGGCAGCATGGTGGTGATGTATTCACCGTCATCCAGCGGCAGCAGGTTGACCAGCGGACGACCACGGGCGGCACGGGACGCTTCCGGAATTTCGTAGGTCTTCAGCCAGTACACCTTGCCCTTGCTGGAGAACAGCAGCAGGGTGGTGTGGCTGTTGGCGACCAGCAGGTGAGCGATGTAGTCCTCATCCTTCACGCCGGTAGCCGATTTGCCTTTACCGCCACGACGCTGGGCCTGGTACGCAGCCAGCGGCTGGGTCTTGGCATAGCCACCGTGGGAGATGGTCACGACGCGCTCTTCTTCCGGGATCATGTCACCCAGGGTCAGGTCGAGACGGGCATCGAGGATTTCGGTGCGGCGCACGTCGCCGTATTCGGCGCGGATCACTTCCAGCTCTTCGCGGATCACTTCCATCAGGCGCACGGCGCTGTTGAGGATGCGGATCAGCTCGCCGATCTGGTTGAGGATCTCTTGATACTCGGCCAGCAGCTTTTCGTGTTCCAGACCGGTCAGACGATGCAGACGCAGCTCCAGAATGGCTTGCGCCTGTTCCGGCGACAGGAAGTACTTGCCGTCGCGCAGACCGTATTGCGGATCGAGGTTTTCCGGACGGCACGAATCGGCACCGGCACGTTCCACCATCGCCACCACAGCCGAGGATTCCCACGGCGTGCTGACCAGCGCTTCCTTGGCTTCCGACGGCGTCGGCGAAGCCTTGATCAGGGCGATCACCGGGTCGATGTTCGATAGGGCAACGGCCTGACCTTCGAGGATGTGACCACGCTCGCGCGCCTTGCGCAGTTCGAACACGGTACGGCGGGTAACCACTTCGCGACGGTGACGGACGAAGGCTTCCAGCAGGTCCTTGAGGTTCAGGATCCGCGGACGGCCGTCGATCAGCGCAACGATGTTGATGCCAAATACCGATTGCAGCTGGGTCTGGGCGTAGAGGTTGTTGAGGATCACCTCGGGCACTTCGCCGCGACGCAGCTCGATCACGACGCGCATACCGTCCTTGTCGGACTCGTCGCGCAGTTCGGTGATGCCTTCGAGTTTCTTCTCTTTTACCAGCTCGGCGATCTTCTCGATCAGACGCGCCTTGTTCAGCTGGTAAGGGAGTTCGGTGATAACGATCTGCTGACGACCACCGACCTTGTCGATGTCTTCGATGATCGAGCGGGCGCGCATGTAAATGCGGCCACGGCCGGTGCGGTAGGCTTCGATGATGCCGGCGCGACCGTTGATGATCGCGGCAGTCGGAAAGTCCGGACCGGGAATGTATTGCATCAGCTCATCGACGGTCAGCTCGGGGTTGTCGATGAGGGCCAGGCAACCGTCGATGACTTCACCGAGGTTGTGCGGCGGAATGTTGGTCGCCATGCCCACGGCGATACCGCTGGAACCGTTGACCAGCAGGTTCGGAACGCGGGTCGGCATGACTGCCGGGATCAGCTCGGTGCCGTCGTAGTTCGGCACCCAGTCCACGGTTTCCTTGTGCAGGTCGGCCAGCAGCTCGTGCGCCAGCTTGGTCATGCGCACTTCGGTGTATCGCATGGCCGCGGCGTTGTCGCCGTCCACCGAACCGAAGTTGCCCTGTCCGTCGACCAGCAGGTAACGCAGGGAGAAAGGCTGCGCCATGCGGACGATGGTGTCGTACACCGCGGTATCACCGTGCGGGTGATACTTACCGATCACGTCACCAACGACACGGGCAGATTTCTTGTACGGCTTGTTGAAGTCGTTGCCCAGCTCGCTCATCGCGAACAGCACGCGACGGTGCACGGGCTTCAAGCCATCGCGCGCATCCGGCAGTGCACGGCCGACGATCACGCTCATCGCGTAGTCGAGATAGGACTGTTTCAGCTCGTCTTCGATATTGACCGGGAGGATTTCTTTGGCCAGTTCGCCCATGAGAAGCCTGATTCCTTTTTCTGGTGAAACTTCGCCATATCCATAGGGGACGCACGAAGCTCGTCGATGCAGGCCGAGTGCCATGCGCCGACTTACGACAAATCGACAAGTTGACCCTGGATTTGCGCAGTGAAGACAACCCCGTGGGACTGCCTCGGAAAACGCCGGATGTTATCACAAGAGCCGCCACGCACCTATCCCCCAGATGCGCATGGAGCATAGTTAGATGACCGATGACAGGCTTAACGGGGACGAGAGAGGCTCAGAGCTTCCCTGAATGCAAATTTCGGGACGAAATTGCGGATGTTTATTGACTTTCAAGGCCCCATCGCGAGCAGGCTCGCTCCCACAAGGTTCTGTGGCGATCACAAAACCTGTGGGAGCGAGCCTGCTCGCGAAGAGGACAACGCGGACATCAAGCCAATCAATGCAAGCGCTTGCGGCACATCAACTGCGCCATCTTCGCGGTGTCCGGGCGCTCGACGATGCCTTTTTCGGTGACGATCGCATCGATCAGATCTGCCGGGGTTACGTCAAACACAGGGTTGAACGCTTCAACGTCAGCCCCGACGCGCTTGCCGCCAACCTCCAGCAACTCGGCGCCGTCGCGCTCTTCGATCGGAATGTCATCACCGCTGGCCAAATTCATGTCGATGGTCGAACTCGGTGCCACCACCATGAAACGCACGCCGTGGTGCATGGCGTTGACCGCCAGTTGATAGGTGCCGATCTTGTTCGCCACGTCGCCATTGGCGGTGATCCGGTCGGCGCCGACGATCACCCAGGTCACACCTTTGGTTTTCATGATGTGCGCAGCGGCGGAGTCAGCGTTCAGGGTCACCGGAATGCCTTCGTTGGCCAGTTCCCACGCGGTCAGGCGCGAGCCTTGCAGCCACGGCCGGGTCTCATCGGCGTAAACACGTTCGACCATGCCTTCGATGAACGCCGCGCGAATGACTCCGAGCGCCGTACCGAAACCGCCGGTGGCCAGGGCGCCGGTGTTGCAGTGAGTGAGAATCGCCTGGGCATTGCCCTGATGCTTGCGGATCAGGTCGACGCCGAGCTGGGCCATGGTCAGGTTGGCTTCGCGATCGCTTTCATGAATCGCGATGGCTTCAGCTTCCAGCGCCGCCAGCGGATCGGCGTTTTCCTTCAAACGGTCCAGCCGGTCGTGCATGCGGTTCAACGCCCAGAACAGGTTCACCGCGGTCGGCCGGGAATCGGCCAGCAACATGAAATCCTCTTCCAGCGCCGCATACCAGTCGCCACCTTCGGCAATCCGGGCACGGGCCGCCAGCACGATGCCGTAGGCCGCACTGATACCGATGGCCGGCGCACCGCGCACCACCATCGAACGAATTGCCTCGGCCACGCCGGCGGCGCTGGTGTAGGCGATCCAGTTTTCCTCGAACGGCAAAACGCGCTGATCCAGCAGGTGGAGCGCGCCATCACGCCAATCGATGGCCTTTACTTTCTCCGCAGCCAACAGTCGATCGCGCATCCCTCACCCCGCACTCATGAACAAAAGCCGCCGATTATAGCGATCCCCCCGCGAAGACGCTCGGGTATACTTCGCCATCCTTTACAAAAGCACTGGAACCGACCCTCGATGCCGAAACCTGCCATTGCGCTCGACTTATTATTGCTGCCGACCTGGCTGGTACCCGTCGAACCCGCAGGCGTTGTGCTCAAGGAGCATGGCCTGGGCATCCGCGACGGTCGCATCGTGTTTATCGGCCCGCGTGCCGAAGCGCTGAAGTGTAACGCCGCCGAAGTCCGCGAATTGCCGGACGTTCTGCTCAGCCCCGGCCTGATCAACGCCCACGGCCACGCAGCAATGACGCTGTTCCGTGGCCTGGCCGACGATCTGCCGCTGATGACCTGGCTGGAGAACCACATCTGGCCGGCCGAGGGCAAATGGGTCGATGAAGATTTTGTGCGTGACGGCACCGATCTGGCCATCGCCGAGCAGATAAAAGGTGGCATCACCTGTTTCTCGGACATGTACTTCTTCCCGAAGGTTGCCAGCGAGCGCGTGCACAACAGCGGAATCCGCGCGCAGATCGCGATTCCGATCCTCGACTTCCCGATTCCGGGTGCCGCCAGCGCCGACGAAGCCATTCGTCAGGGCGTGGAACTGTTCGGCGACCTGAAGCATCACGAGCGCATCAAGATCACCTTCGGCCCTCATGCACCCTACACCGTAGGCGACGAGAACCTGGAAAAAATCCGCGTGATCGCCGAAGAGCTGGACGCGTCGATCCACATGCACGTTCACGAAACCGCGTTCGAAGTACAGCAAGCGGTCGAACAGCGCGGCGAACGCCCGCTGGCCCGCCTCGGTCGTCTCGGTCTGCTGGGCCCGCGCTTCCAGGCCGTGCACATGACCCAGATCAGCGATGACGACCTGGCGTTGCTGGTAGAAAGCAACACCAGCGTGATCCATTGCCCGGAGTCGAACCTGAAACTGGCCAGCGGCTTCTGCCCGGTGGAGCGCCTGTGGCAGGCCGGGGTCAATGTCGCGGTCGGCACCGATGGCGCCGCGAGCAACAATGACCTGGACCTGCTGGGTGAAACCCGCACTGCCGCCCTGCTGGCCAAAGCCGTCGCCGGCTCGGCCACCGCGCTGGACGCCCACCGGGCGCTGCGCATGGCCACGCTCAATGGCGCGCGAGCCCTGGGGATCGAAGCCGAGACCGGCTCGCTGGAGCTCGGCAAGGCCGCAGACATCGTCGCCTTCGACCTGTCCGGCCTTGCGCAACAACCGGTCTATGACCCGGTTTCGCAGCTTATATACGCCACCGGTCGCGACTGCGTGAAACACCTGTGGGTCGCCGGCAAGCAGTTGCTCGACGACCGCCGCCTGACCCGACTGGACGAACAACAGCTCGGCGAAACCGCCCGGGCCTGGGGCCGACGCATCAGCGGCCACACCGAATCGTAAACACCCCGGAGCAAACTCCGGGGCTACAGCCTTTTTCAAGTTTTAGAGGATTGAATCATGAGCAACGTCGACCACGCTGAAATCGCCAAATTCGAAGCCCTGGCCCATCGCTGGTGGGACCGCGAAAGCGAGTTCAAACCGCTGCACGACATCAACCCGCTGCGGGTAAACTGGATTGACGAGCGCGTCAACCTGGCTGGCAAGAAGGTTCTCGACGTCGGTTGCGGCGGCGGCATTCTCAGCGAAGCCATGGCCCAGCGCGGCGCAACCGTGACCGGCATCGACATGGGCGAAGCACCGCTGGCGGTCGCGCAGCTGCATCAGCTGGAGTCCGGCGTGAACGTCGAATACCGCCAGATCACCGCCGAAGCCCTGGCCGAAGAAATGCCCGAGCAGTTCGACGTCGTCACCTGCCTGGAAATGCTCGAGCACGTACCGGACCCGTCCTCGGTGATCCGCGCCTGCTTCCGCATGGTCAAGCCCGGCGGCCAGGTATTCTTCTCCACCATCAACCGCAACCCGAAGGCGTACCTGTTCGCCATCGTCGGCGCCGAATACATCATGAAGCTGCTGCCGCGCGGCACTCACGACTTCAAGAAATTCATCCGCCCGTCCGAGCTGGGCGCCTGGAGCCGCATGGCCGGCCTGACCGTCAAGGACATCATCGGCCTGACCTACAACCCGCTGACCAAGCACTACAAACTGGCGGCGGACGTTGACGTCAACTACATGATCCAGACCCTGCGCGAGGAGTAAGCCGATGGCCATCAGAGCAGTCCTCTTCGACATGGACGGCACTCTGCTCGACACCGCGCCGGACTTCATCGCCATTTGCCAGGCGATGCGCGCGGATCGTGGCTTGCCTCCAATCAACGACAAGCACATCCGCGACGAAATCTCCGGCGGCGCCAAGGCCATGGTCGCGGTGACGTTCTCGATGGACCCGGAGTCGCCGGGCTTCGAGGAATTGCGTCTGGAGTTCCTCGAGCGCTATCTGGTGGGCTGCGCCGTGCACAGCAAGCTGTTCGACGGCATGGGCGAATTGCTGGCCGACATCGAGAAAGCCCATCTGGTCTGGGGCGTGGTCACCAACAAGCCGCTGCGCTTCGCCGAGCCGATCATGCAGCAACTGGGGTTGGCCGAGCGCTCGGCGCTGCTGATCTGCCCGGATCACGTGAAAAACAGCAAGCCGGATCCCGAGATGCTGACCCTTGCCTGCAAGATGCTTGATCTCGATCCGTCGACCGTTCTGTTTATCGGCGATGATCTGCGCGATATCGAATCCGGCCGTGACGCCGGCACCAAAACCGCTGCCGTGACCTATGGCTACATTCACCCCGACGACAACCCTCGTCATTGGGGCGCGGACGTGGTGGTGGATCATCCGCTGGAGTTGCGCAAGGTGCTCGACAACGCGCTGTGCAGTTGCTGAGTGGTGCTGCAAAGCGACCATCGCTGCATTCCCGGGCAAGACACGGGAACGATCAGAAGTTAATGGATTAGAGGTTTCTTATGTTTGATTACTCCGCTCGCCCCGAATTGCTCAAGGATCGGGTCATTCTGGTCACCGGTGCCGGTCGCGGCATCGGCGCGGCTGCCGCCAAGACTTACGCCGCCCACGGCGCGACCGTGCTGTTGCTGGGCAAGACCGAAGCCAACCTGACCCAGGTCTACGACGAGATCGAAGCGGCCGGGCATCCGCAGCCGGCCGTGATCCCGTTCAACCTCGAAACCGCCCTGCCCCATCAATACGATGAGCTGGCGGCGATGATCGAGACCGAGTTCGGCCACCTCGACGGCCTGCTGCACAACGCCTCGATCATCGGCCCGCGCACGCCGATCGAGCAGCTGTCCGGTGAAAACTTCATGCGCGTCATGCAGGTCAACGTCAACGCGATGTTCATGCTGACCAGCACCCTGCTGCCGCTGCTCAAACTGTCGCAGGACGCCTCGGTGGTGTTCACCTCCAGCAGCGTCGGGCGCAAGGGCCGCGCTTACTGGGGCGCCTATGGTGTGTCCAAGTTCGCCACCGAAGGCCTGATGCAAACCCTCGCCGACGAAGTCGAAAACGTCGCTCCGGTGCGCTCCAACAGCATCAACCCGGGCGCCACCCGCACCAGCATGCGCGCCCAGGCTTACCCGGGTGAAAACCCGCTGAACAACCCGACTCCGGAAGAGATCATGCCGGTCTATCTGTACCTGATGGGCCCCGACAGCACCGGTATCAATGGCCAGGCCTTCAACGCCCAGTAATGCCATACGTCGCATTTGTTGCCGTGGCGGAATACCGTCGCGGCATGCAATTGCCGCTTTGAGCGCGGCAAATTCAGTCAAATAACCACCGCCCCTCTTTCCGCGAAAATCTTAAGCCATTGATTCAAAACGGTTTTAATAAAATATGAACCGTATGGCACGACTTTCGCTCTACATTTCCTCAAAGCACGCCGTGTGAAGGCAGTCGGGCAAGGCCTGATTCGATAGCTGACTAATCGTCATCGGGCAGACTAAACTTACGCCAAATGTCCTACGGGACTGATGGATCAGTATGACGCGCAGCCCATAGCCGCTCTCACCCAGCCTGTAAGACAGACTTACTGCTTAGGGGCTCACGCCATATGAAATCACCCTCCCAGACCACTGCAATTGACTTCGACAGTGCCAAATTGCAACGCCTGGGCTTTGGTCAGCAGCCGCCCCTCCTGGCGCGACCTGTCAGCCTGGCGCAATTGCGCCAGCAAATGAGCCTGCAACTGCAAACCAGCCTTGAGCCTCAACGCATCCTCGGTCTGTTTTTCCGCGAAGTTCAGCGCCTGGTGCCGCTGGACGCCTTGACCTACGTGCACAACGGCAGCGACCTGCGCCTGGAATTCGGCGCCCGCGGCCATCACTCGGCCAGCTATAGCCTGAGCCACGAAGGCGAGCACATGGGTGAACTGGTGTTCCGCCGTAACCAGCGCTTCAGCGAACAGGAACTGGGCAATCTCGAATCACTGTTGTCGGCCCTGTTGTATCCGATGCGCAATGCGCTGCTGTACCGCGCAGCCACGCAAAGCGCGCTGCGTGATCCGCTGACCGGTGCCGGCAACCGCATTGCCATGGAGCAGACGCTGCTGCGCGAGATCGAGATGTCCCGCCGGCACCTGCAACCGCTGTCGTTGCTGATGCTGGACATCGACCATTTCAAACAGGTCAACGACCTCCATGGCCACAGCGCCGGCGACGACGTGCTCAAAGCCGTGGCGGCATCGATCAAGGGCCAGTTGCGCAATGTCGACATGGTGTTCCGTTATGGCGGGGAAGAGTTTCTGATCCTGCTGTCCAACACCGGTCGCGATGCGGCCGCCATGGTCGGCGAGCGCCTGCGTCAGGCAGCGCAGGCCCAGGATTACTACGCCAATAATCAATTGATCGAACTGACCGTGAGCCTCGGCTGCTCGACCCTGTTGCCGGGCGAATCCGCCGACAGCCTGCTGCGCCGCGCCGACAGCGCGCTGTATGTCGCCAAGCGCGAGGGCCGCAATCGCCTGACCATGGCGGGCTGACTATTCGCCGCCAACAAAAAACGGGAGCCAAGGCTCCCGTTTTTTTATGGATGTCGCCGAAATCAGCTTTCGACCAGCGCCCGACGTTCACGCCCGACTAACACCCGCTCCGACAGTTCGAGCTGCATGCAGCGTTCGAGGAACAGGTACATGTAGTCGTAACTCTTGCAGATCGCCTGTCGCAGCTCCGCCTGCAAGGCTTTGCTCGGGTTCAACCCGGCCAGGGTGCAGATGATCTCCAGCGCTTCCCACGGGTGGGCATCATCGTACTGGGCGTGCATCTTCAGCCATTTCATGGCCCGCTTTCGATCTTCCTCAGGGAAGGCCGCGGCGTAGACACCCGTCGAACACACCAGCGCCGACCACTCCCCGGTCGCGCCTTCGATGGCGTAATTGGTGGCCGCGATGGCCACGATCAGTGAATCCGCCGAACTGGTGTGCCAGCACCAGTGGCTCAGGGCGTGCAACTCCGGTGGCACTTGCTGCGCTTGCAGGTCTTCCAGGCTCACCCCATGGGCCCGGCTCCAGTGCAGCCAGTAATCGGCGTGGTTGAGTTCGACGCGGATATTGCGCATCAACCAGCGCCGCGCCATGTCTTCACCCGGATGACGGGCGAATTTGGTCTTGGTGAGATTCTGCGCCATGTACAACGCGAATTGCTCAACGACGGGCCAGCCCCCGATCAGGTACTGGCGCATGGTTTTGGCGCTGAGCTTGTTATCACGCATGCGCAGATAAAGTTCATGTTCGACAACCCGGCGTTTGCTCTCGCTGCAATCCTGGATCAACTGTTGCGCCCAGGCGGGATAACTTGCAGCTTCCATGAGTGGTCCGGTTCGGTTGAATGTGTCGATCACTGTTCGGCTCCTTTTGATTTGTGATTGTACGGATCGGCAAGAGACTTCAACGGAACGTGCCAGGCGCCTTGAATAACAACGGCTGCGGTCTGGCGGGCCGACTTTGCAAACTGTCACAGGTAAACAACTGCGGACGCTCCACAACATAACCCTGAGCGTAATCCACGCCGATTTCAAGCAATGCCTGCTCGATCTGCGCTGTTTCGACAAACTCGGCAATTGTCTGCTTACCCATGACATGCCCGATGTGATTGATCACTTCGACCATTGCACGGTTAATCGGGTCGTCCAGCATATCCTTTACGAAACTCCCGTCGATCTTCAGGAAGTCTACAGGCAAATGTTTCAGATAAGCGAATGAAGACATTCCGGCACAAAAGTCATCGAGTGAGAAATAACAACCCAAGCCTTTGAGTTCATTAATAAATCTGATTGCACTCCCGAGATTTGCAATGGCACTGGTTTCTGTAATTTCAAAACAAATCATTTCAGGCGGTACGCCGTAGTTATCAAACTGCTCGCGTAGAAAGTGCAAAAACGCGTCATCTCCGATAGTAATGCCTGAAAGATTAATCGCACACATTGCCAGAGGGCCTTCGCACTCTTCGTTAATACATTGGGCAATTACCTTAAATACATTCTGCACAACCCAGCGATCCAGCGACGTCATCAAACCGTAACGTTCTGCCGCCGGTATGAAACTGTCCGGGAGAATCATACGGCCCGCTTCGTCATGCAGGCGCAGCAGAATTTCGATGTGCCCGCGGGTGCCACCGGCAACCGAACCCAGTGGGGCGATTTCCTGGGCGTAGAGACAGAACCGGTTTTCCTCCAGGGCCATGTGCAGGCGCTGCACCCAGGCCATTTCGCCGAAACGCAGGGACAGTTCCGAGTCGTCGGCGTGGTAGACCTGCACCCGGTTGCGGCCCTTTTCCTTGGCCATGTAGCAAGCCATGTCGGCGGCCCGCAACGAGGCCTCGAGGGTGGTCGGGTTCTGTGCGACGTGCACCAGACCAATGCTGACGGTGGTCAGGAACGGCCGTCCCTTCCAGACGAAATGCAGGTTCTGTACGGTCTGGCGCAAGCTCTCGGCGATCTTCTCGGCCGCCTCCGGTGCGCAGTTCTCCAGCAGGATGCCGAACTCATCGCCGCCCAGCCGCGCCAGGGTGTCGCCCTCACGCAAGCCCGATTGCAGCAACGCGCAGATATGCCGCAGTAACTCATCGCCTGCCGCGTGCCCGCAGGTGTCGTTGACCAGCTTGAACTGATCGAGATCGAGGAACATCAGCGCATGTCGCCCGGCCTGCCGCGTCAGGTTATGCAGGGCCTGTTCGAGGCGGTATTCGAATTCGCGACGGTTGGCCAGGCCGGTCAGCGCATCGTGGGTGGCCTGCCACGACAGATTGGCGATGTATTGCCGCTCCTGGGTCATGTCATGCAGCACCAGCACCGTACCGCTGACCTTGCCGGCATTGCGGATCGGCGCGCCGACCAGGGTCACCGACACGGTGCTGCCGTCCAGCCGCTGAATCAGCTTCGAGTGTTCGCTGCCGCCGGTGAGCTGGCCGCTGAGAATGTGTTCGATCAGGGTCAGCCCTTCGGTCTGGGCGTTGTCATCCAGCAGGTTGAACAGCGCCGCCAACGGCAGACCGGCAGCCTGCTCGGCCTTCCAGTGAGTCAACGCCTCGGCCGCCGGGTTCATGTAGTCGATCGCCCCGCTGACATCGGTGGTGATCACCCCGTCGCCAATCGAATGCAGGGTGACGTGGGCCCGATCCTTTTCCAGTTGCAGCGCTTCGGCGAAGGCATGCCGTTGCTTGAGCAACTTGCGGGTACGCAGCAGCGCCAGCACGATCAGGCCCAGCGCGGTGGCAAGGTTGGTGAACAGCAGCAGCCGCAGAATCATCCGCGAGCCTTCACCCAAGGCATCGCTGAACGCCTTGGCGGCCGGGGTCACGCCGTCATTGATTGCAAAGATTCGGTCTTTCCAGCGGTGGATATCAGCCTCGGTGGCGGCATTGGCAGTGATACGTTGATGCATCTCCTGCGCCACGCCGTCGAGTTCCACCAGATAGGCGTCGCCCAGCGTCCAGCGGTCGATGGCGGTTTCCAGATAACTGAAGTGACGAAAGTTCAGATACAGCCAGATCAGGCTGGAAACATCATCCGGGTGGTTGCCGCCCTTGAGAATGCCCTCACGCGCCGCTTGCAGGTCGGGCGGTTGCTTGTCCAGCGCCAGGCGCAATTGATGGCCGCCCTGAGGCACGGCAATGGCGTTCTGGTATTTAAGGTAAATCGCCTCGTCGCGACTGTCAGCGTACAGGTTGAGGTAATAGATCGCGTCTTTCTGGCCCTTGGACCAAAGGCTTTCACCAGCGACATAGCCGCGAACGGCCGACAGGACGTAAAGACTCACGCCCCCCAACAAGGCTTGAAACAACACGACGGCGATAAATGGCCAGACGATGCCCAGCAACCGAGGCGTTCCGAGAGTCCGCTTTTGCTTCATGGAGTTCCTTGCGTGGTCACTGCCTGATTGTCCGTCTCTATCAGACCAACCCCCAAAGACTAGGAGGCGTTCGGGGTTCCGGCAAGCGGCGGATCCGCCTCAGTTCAGGACAAACGCCGGATAGACATATGTACAGCCACGGTCGCTGGCGGCATCGATCTACTGGGCACTTCAGGCATCCAACCCTCTGTAACGGGAATGCCTTCACAAGGAGTGTGACATGCCCTCGACGTTTTCAGCTTCAACCGACTTATCGACAACCGCAGAAACCAGCGCCATCGAGGCGCTTGGACTGGATACCGGCCCGGATATCGAATCACTGATTCCCCAACCGACCGGCCGGGACCGCAAAAGGTTCAAGGCAGCCCGAGTCGCAACACCGGCTATTACACCCGCCATGACCCTCGAACAGTACCTGGCACAACGCATCAATGAACGAATGCTCGACACGGTCAAAACCTTTTTGATCGGCAAACCTTCGCTGATCCGTCATTTGAGTGGCGATATCCTGCGGCTCGCCGACACGGACGAACTGCGCGCGACCCCTTCGGTTTTCCTCCAGCGAGTACTGAACTCCCCCGAATCACTGGACCTGACAGAACGGCTGCTGAAAAGGCTCAAATGGTTCGGTGCATCCCCCGGCGAACAGACGCCGTCGTCCGTGCGCTATCAGTTGTCATGCAAAGCCATCTGCCTGCATTTGCATGCGCCGTCTCCCGACGAGTCGCAGGAGCTCGCCGGATTCCACTGGCAAGACCCTGCTCACTGGGGCAAAAGCTACCAGACCCTGCGCAGCGATTTCGAACAGCATTTGCTGCGTACCCGACGGGTTGCCACTACCAAAGAGGCGATCCTGCTGGCCCAGGTGTTTCAACATCGCCTGTCGAAAGACTTTGCCGTGCGCGATATCCCGCCCGAGCTTCGTTACAAGACGTCGATCGTGTGGGTGAACTTCATGCACGGCGTGCTGCTGGCCGAGGTGCTTGGCCTGGATCAGTCTCAACCCTTGTCTTTCCAGCAACTGGTCAGTCTGGCTCTGGAACGCAGTGCTGGCGCCTCCCCCGCAGAGCTGGAAACAATTGCACGACTGCGAATAGGCCCCGCCCTTGAATGGGCGGTGTGCACTGGCGTCATCCCGGCGCGAGCGGCATCCGGTCACGATCAGGAAGACATCAAGCGAGCGCTGACTGCGCTGGAAGAACAAAGCGAAAACCTGAACAAGGCCGTGATGACGCTGGATTCCACCCCGCCTGACCGGATACAGATGGCCAGGGACGTGCTGGCTGACCGGTTCAGTGGTTTTACATTCAACAAGGACGGACGCAAGTTGATGTCTGCCGATCCGAGCCATAGTCATTCAAGAGCACCACTGGACCAGAAGAATCAGCAGGGCCACGACTTTCTGGATGTCTATGCAGACGGCCAGCTCGATGGCGAAAAGCGATGGATTGTCTCCATGCCCGACGGCACAACGCGATCTACCACAGCACTCCGGCTGGATGAGCAGCGCGTCCTCTACGCCGAGCGTGAAAACTCGCGGGGTGGTTATGAACGGGTAAATGCAGATGACTACAGCTGGGCCGGCAAGTCCTTGCCGGATATCAATGCGCAGTTTGAAAGCGCCTTCAACCAATATCTGGCGACGATCAGGCCGCCCTATCAGACCTTGATCGCCAGCTTGCTGACTTCACTGCCAGCGAGCGAACGCCAGGCATTGGCAATGGGTGAAATCGAGTTGTTGGGGATGCGTCGAAAATCAGTACCCAACGAACCGCCGGATCTGACCCGGGCCAGGAAGGGCTTCGTTATAAAAGTGACCCACCAGGGAAATATTGCCTACTACGAGCTGATCCCGAGTGCCGGTGTCATTCGCCTTCGACCCACCTTGAGGTTTTCAACCGTCAATGGCGTTCGGACCGAGTTTGCCTTGCACGCCACCATCCCCGGGCAAACCTATTCACCCGAGCGTGACATCAGTACTTCGTTGCTGCTCGACTGGTCGGCCCATCTCCACGGCAGGACACCTGCCGCCCGGGGGGCCTGCATCGGCTACCTCGACACCGTGGGCACTATAGCCGCAGCCTCCATGGATACCGGGACCGATGCTGCGACGCTGACATCACGACTGGACGCACTGGCCAACTACATCGCGACAAACTACCTCTACGTCGATGAAGAACACCTGCGCCAGCAAGCCCGAGGCATGACAATCTTCGACAGGCACAGGGCGAAGATCGAGAAACGGCTGGAAGTATTCGTGACGATCGTCAAAGGGTTCGTTCCTTTCTGGGGCAGCATCGAGGACCTGCTCTCCGACGATGTCAAAAGCAAAGCCCTGGGCGGGGTCGGACTCCTGTTCGACCTGGCTTCGTTCCTTTACCCGATCGGCAAATTCATCTCGGGTTCGGTGCGCCTGCTCCGCGCCGCTGCCGGCACCACTCGCATGGTCGTCAATGCAACGCTGCCGCCGTTTTCGACATTGGCCCGCCATCTCCTCACCCGCTCACTGGCGAACCTCAACCCACTGGACGGTATTCCCTCGCTGCTCAAGGGACTGGGAAGCGGTGCCGGAAAAGGGCTGCTCTTCATCGGCGGAATGAGCGTAGTCGGCATCAGAAAACTGACGGGAAAGGCCGATGGCTTCCGCCTGGTCCAGAATCTGCCACAAGCCATCGATCCCGGGGACTGGAAGCCGCTGACGAACGGTGATCAGCTCGCGACGGTCAACGGTATTGATGATGTACTCCTGCGCCATACAGACTCTTCGGGACTGGAACGCTTTCATCTGGTCGACCCGATGACCTCCCTGCCCTACGGCCCGCGCCTGCGCAACAACGGCAAAAATCTCGCACAAGGTCGATCCGGCTTCAAGACATTGCCCCCGAGCGAAACCCACGTCGTTGCGCAAGTTCCAGAAAACGCCCATGTTCGTGAAGTGCTTGAGGTCGATGGTCGAACCACGCTGCTGATTGATGACATCCCTTATCGACCGGACGGCAACCAGCTGCGCCGCGCCGACCTGATCGATGATCAGTCGCTACTCAAAGCCCTGCCCTGCAGAGTGCGGCGCATGCCGGGGTCGGACGCCTGTAAAACGAGCTATGTCACCCGCAATCCGGCCCCCACGCCAGCCAACGGCACTTACGACACGGATAAAGGCTGGGCACCCTGGTTCGGGGACAGCATTTACACCCCGGCCACAGCGGGTCGAGCGATGCTGCTCAAGTCCCTGAAAAAGAAAAGCAGACACTTGGCGGCAATAGCGTTTCAAAAAGGGATTTACGGGAGGATCAAAGTGGATATCCCCTTCGGCACCCGGAATCAGTTCGACACCTTCGAGGCCGGCGCCATCATCGTCCCCGCTATCGACGACTCAAGGCACTATGTGTTCACCCGACTGGACACCGGATCCTTCTACGTCGCCGAACTGCCCAAAGGTCAGAGCCTCACCACTCCGTTGACGCTGCGCAAGGCCAATACCCTGCCTGCCAATCTGAAGGGTGAGCTGATGACGGTGTACACCGGGTCTCTCAACGCCAACAACATGGCGAGAATCTACGGTATTCCAGCCGTAGAACGTGCCCTCGAAACCATGGAGAAAATTGCCATTCGCATTGGTGGCCATGCGAACCCGCCCGACACGCTCAAACTGCTTAAAGTCGATACCAGCCCCGGTGAAGCGGTGTTGTTCGATCATTCCACGCGCATGATCGTCAGCCGGCTGCCGAATGGTGCTGCATCCTGGTCACGTAGCAGGGATGCTTCAGACAGCTTTCGCCAACGAACCGCCGATATCTTCGATACGCTGTTTTGCGAGAAAACAATCAATGTCCGGCAGCACGCAGATCTGAAAATCAATAAGGCGATGGACAAGCTTCAAGCGCTGCTCCCTCGCAGCTATCGAGCACAGAATTCGAGAAACATCGCCTATGCAGACATCGTGACCGCTACCGGAAACCGTGAGGTCTATATAAGCGTTTCCGGCTCGCAAGGACTGACTGGCGAACTGCCGCTTTTCAAGGCGCTGCCCATGTCAGACAAAGTGATCATCGGCGACACCACCTACTTCAATATCGACTTCGACCAGACCTTCAACAGAACCTCACTGGAAGTCTCGAGCAAAGGGCAATTGGTGGCGATTCCCCATACGATAAAGGACATCGACACCTACACGCCTGCGCTGACCCGTCGGCCGACCTCTCTGGACAGCGAGGCCAAACTGATCAGTGTGCTTCGCAAGAAATACCCCGAAAACCACATGATCGCTTCGATCGACGTGGCTACAACCATGCCTCCATGCACCAGTTGTTCAGTGATCGTCAAAGAGTTTGGCTACGACGGCACGGCCAACGCACTGGAGGTGCTATGGAAATGATCTATAACCTCTGCAAATGTCCATAAAGCTTGGCGTACAACCCGCCATCGGCAATCAGTTGCTGGTGGTCGCCGTCTTCGGCCACTTGCCCGCCGTCGAACACCAGCACCCGATCCGCCTGCTTCACCGCTGACAGGCGGTGGGCGATGATCAGCGTGGTGCGGCCGTGGAGAAAGCGCGCCATGGCCTGGTGCAGGTTGTATTCGGTGGCGGCGTCGAGGGCTGACGTCGCCTCGTCGAGGATCACCACTTTCGGCTCGGCGAGGATCATCCTCGCGATGGCCAAACGTTGACGCTGACCGCCTGACAGCCGCACGCCGGAGCGGCCGACGATGCTGTCCAGGCCGTCCGGCAAGGCGCGGATGGTGGGTTCGAGCTGGGCGATTTCCAGTGCCTGCCAGCAGGCCTCATCGCTGCGGGTGCGGCCCATGGTCAGGTTGGCGCGTACGGTGTCGTTGAACAGCGCCGGATGTTGCAGCACCACCGCGACATTTTCCCGAACCGTTTCCAGGCCGATTTCCTGCTGGGACGATCCGCCGAAACGGATCGTCCCGGCCAGGGGCGTGTACAGGCCCAGCAGCAATTGCACGAGGGTACTTTTGCCGCCGCCACTAGCACCGACAATCGCCACTTTCTCACCGGGGGCGATGGACAGGTTCAACTGATCCAGCACCAGTTCGTCGCCGTAACCGAAGCTCAGACCCTGCACCTGAATGCCGACGGTATCGCGGCCCTTGAACGGGTCGACGCCGCCGGGGTATTGCGGCTCGTCGGCGCGAGCCAGCAGTTCGTTGATCCGCGACAGCGCACCGCCCGCCGCGTAATAAGCGTATTGCAGGTTCAGCAGCTGTTCGACCGGGCCGATCATGAACCACAGATAGCTGAACACCGCGAGCATCTGGCCAATCGACAGGTCAGAGAACAACACCGTCAACATGGCCGCCGCGCGGAAGATGTCGATGCCGAACTGGAACAGCAGACCACTGGCGCGGTTCGAGGCGTCGGTCTTCCACTGCGAGTTAACCGCGTAGTTGCGCACTTCCTGCGCACGCAGACCCAACCGTCCGAGGAAAAAGCCCTGCCGGTTGCCGGCTCGCACTTCCTGGATTGCATCGAGGGTTTCGCTCAGCGCCTGGGTGAAGCGCGAGGTGCTGTCGTTCTCCAGTTTCTTCAGGTGCTTGACCCGCTTGCCCAACTGCACCGTGGCGTAGATCACCAACGGGTTGAACAGCAGGATCAGCAGCGCCAGTTTCCAGTGCATCCACATCAGGATGCTGGCGGTGCCGACCAGCGTCAGCATCGCCACCAGAAAACGACTGAGGGTTTCGCCGACAAACTTGTCGAGGGTGTCGAGGTCGGTGACCAGGTGCGTGGTGACCGTGCCACTGCCCAGGCTTTCGTATTCGCCGAGGGAGATCCGTTTGAGTCGTTCAATCAAACGCACGCGAATGCGATAAACGATGTCCTTGGCCAGCCGCGCAAACAACCGCGCCTGCAACACGCCAAAACACAGGGCACTGCAACGCAGAGTCAGCGTCACCACCAGCATCAGGCCGATGTAGCCCGCCGCCTGCTGCCACATTGAGGGCAGCACATGGTTCATGACTTTCAGCGCGGCATCACCGTGGCCGAGCAGGACCTCGTCCACCAGCAACGGCAGCAGCAACGGAATCGGCACGCTGCACAGCGTCGCCAGTACGGCCACGCCGTTGGCGATCCACAGGGATTTTTTGTGATGAAGTGCCAGTCGCCGGACTTCAGCCCAGCTCAGCCGGTCGACACGCTTGACGGCTGGCGTGTCATCGGCCGGGTCAGACACAGGCCGCGCGCTCCAGCCATCGACCGAGCAACGGCGACAGTTCACTGAGCGGCTGGTAGCCGTTGGTCAGCAACGCCAGTTGGCCGTTGCGTTCGGCGAGCAGGGTCGGGAATCCGGCGATGCCCAGATCCTGCACCCAACTGAAATCGGCCTGGGTCGCCTTGTGTTGATCGGCATGATCAAACAGGGCAGCAAATTCGATGCGCGGGACGCCGGCCTTCTCCGCCAGCTCCACCAGTACGCTGGCCTGGGTGACATCGCGACCTTCAGCGTAAAACGCGTGCTGGATCAACCCGACCAGTTTCCACGCGCAATCCGGTGCCAGGCTGCGCGCGGTGACGATGGCCCGGCAGGCTGGCTCGGTGTCGTAGACAAAGCCGTCCGGCAACGCGCCTTCCAGCTTGAACGGCTGGCCGGTGGCCTCGGTGACCGCCTGCCAGTGTTCGAGAATGTAGCGCCGGGTGGTCGGCTCCAGCGCCGCACCACTGCCGGTGCGCAACCCGCCGACCACCAGGTGCAGTTCCACCCCGGCTGCCTGCGCCTGCTCCACCAATGCCTTGGCGACCGGGGCAAATCCCCAGCACCACGAACACATCGGATCCATCACATAGAGCAGGCGTGCAGACATGATTAAGCCTCGGTGGATGCTTGCTTATAGTTGTAGCCGATCGGGTGCGGCATGTTGCGCGCTTTTGCCAGTTCGATCTGTTTCTGGCGGTCGATTGCGCTGCGGCGAGTCTTCTCGCTCAGGGTGTCCCAGCAGTGCGGGCAGCTGATGCCGGCCACGTAATACTCGGAAGCGCGATCTTCAACGCTGACCGGAGTGCGGCAGGCGTGGCACTGATCGTAGTCGCCTTTGCTCAGGTCATGGCGCACGGTCACGCGGTTGTCGAAGACGAAGCAGTCGCCCTGCCATTTGGTTTCTTCCTGCGGCACTTCTTCGAGGTACTTCAGGATGCCGCCCTTGAGGTGATAAACCTCTTCGAAACCTTCGCCGAGCATGTAGCTCGAGGCTTTTTCGCAGCGAATGCCGCCGGTGCAGAACATCGCGACCTTCTTGTGCACGGCCGGATCGAAGTGTTCTTTGATGTAGTCGGGGAATTCGCGAAAACTGGTGGTTTTCGGATCGATGGCGCCTTCGAAGGTGCCGATCGAGACTTCGTAATCGTTGCGGGTGTCGATCAGCAGCACTTCCGGGTCGCTGATCAGCGCGTTCCAGTCCTGCGGTTCGACGTAGGTGCCGACCTTCTTGTTCGGGTCGACGCCTTCGACGCCCAGGGTCACGATCTCTTTCTTGAGCTTGACCTTGGTGCGATAGAACGGCTGCTCGTCGCAGTATGATTCCTTGTGATCGATGTCGACCATGCGCGGATCGTTGCGCAGCCAGGCCAGCAGGCCGTCGATGCCTTCACGGCTGCCGGAAACCGTGCCGTTGATGCCTTCTTCGGCGATCAGCAGGGTGCCTTTGATGCCGTTGTCGACCATCGCTTGCAGCAGAGGCTCGCGCAGGTTGACGTAATCTTCGAGGGTGACGAACTTGTACAGTGCCGCCACGACAATCGGTTGTGTCATGGGTATTTCTCCAGGTGGCTACCCTCGTAAAGGGTGAACCGGATGCGAAAAAAAACGCGCCGGGTAAGCGGCGCGTTGCGGATTCTAGCAAAAAACCTCAGTTCATTGCTGCAAGACTCAATGCTTGCTGCCGCCGGCACAGGTCGGCGACGCCGGAGCGACGCCTGTCTCTGCCCATTCCTGCGGGGTGTAGGTGTGCAGCGCCAACGCATGGAACTCGCCCATCAGCTCGCCGAGCGTACCGTAGACTTTCTGGTGGCGCTTGACCCGGTTCAGGCCTTCGAACTGCGCACTGACCACCACTGCCTTGAAGTGGGTCTGCAACCCGCGACTGTGCATGTGGCTTTCGTCCAGCACTTGCAGATGCTCAGGCTGAAGCAGCGCCAGCGTCGATTCGATGCGTTGTTGCATGGTCATCACGAACTCCGCTTACTTCTTCTTGGCCGGAGCCGCGCCTTTCGGTGCCAGCTCGTTGGTCATGTCGTCCAGCAGCTTGTTGACCACCGGTACGGCGCTTTCCAGCTTGGCCTGGGTCATCTGGGCCGATTGCTGAGTCAGCTGCGGCATTTTTTCCAGGACTTTCTTGCCCAGTGGCGACTGGTAGAACGCGACCAGGTCTTTGAGCTCGGACTCGCTGAAGTTGCTGGTGTAGAGCTTGACCATGTCCGGTTTCAGCTTGTTCCAGCCAATGGCCTGATCCAGAGCGGCGTTGGCCTTGGCCTGATAGGTATCCAGTACGGCTTTCTTGGATTCCGGCGCCTTGGTCTGTTCAAAACGCTGGGCGAACATCTGCTGAACCTGCATGTACACCGGAGTGCCCAGCTTGTCAGCGTGTGCCAGGGTCAGGAAAGCTTCGGCACTGGCGTTGTGGCTGGCGGTATCGGCAAGCACCTGGCCGCTGGCGCAAACCAGGGCAACCGCGGTGCAGATGGCACGAAGACGAGTCATCGAGTTTCCTTTTCAGCTAGGCGAGGTAAAACCCCAAGGGCGACCATTCTGCGCCTGAATAACGCTGCGGCTCAACCCCCGGGCCTTGCCGCGCTTGATTGGCGGGGATTTGCCGGTCAACAATCGGCCGAAGGGAACCACCCGGGCCGGCACCGGCCTAAACTGCGCAAACAGACCAACAGGAGTGTGCACGATGAGCCGTATCGAAACCGACAGCCTGGGCCAGATCGAGGTCCCGGACGACGCTTACTGGGGCGCTCAGACGCAACGCTCGCTGATCAACTTCGCCATCGGCCAGGAACGCATGCCCTTGCCGGTCCTGCACGCCCTGGCCCTGATCAAGAAAGCCGCGGCCCGGGTCAACGACCGCAACGGCGACCTGCCCGCCGACATCGCCCGCCTGATCGAACAGGCCGCCGACGAAGTGCTCGACGGCCAGCATGACGACCAGTTCCCGCTGGTGGTCTGGCAGACCGGCAGCGGCACCCAAAGTAACATGAACGCCAACGAAGTGATTGCCGGCCGCGCCAACGAACTGGCCGGCAACCCGCGCGGCGGCAAGACGCCAGTGCACCCCAACGATCACGTCAACCGCTCGCAGAGCTCCAACGACTGCTTCCCCACCGCCATGAGCATCGCTACCGCGCAAGCGGTGCAGGGCCAACTGCTGCCGGCCATCGCCGAGCTGTCGGGCGGCCTGGCCGAGCTGTCGGCGCGGCACATGAAGCTGGTGAAGACCGGTCGCACCCACATGATGGACGCCACGCCGATCACTTTCGGCCAGGAACTCTCCGGTTTTATAGCGCAGCTGGATTACGCCGAACGGGCGATTCGCGCGGCGCTACCGGCAGTCTGCGAACTGGCACAGGGCGGCACCGCTGTTGGCACCGGGCTCAACTCGCCCCACGGCTTCGGCGAAGCGATTGCCGCTGAACTGGCGGCGTTATCCGGCCTGCCGTTCGTCACCGCACCGAACAAGTTCGCTGCCCTCGCCGGCCATGAGCCGCTGACCACTCTCTCCGGCGCCCTGAAAACCCTCGCCGTGGCGCTGATGAAAATCGCCAATGATCTGCGCCTGCTGGGTTCCGGTCCGCGTGCCGGTTTTGCCGAAGTGCGCCTGCCGGCCAACGAGCCGGGCAGTTCGATAATGCCCGGCAAGGTCAACCCGACCCAGTGCGAGGCGCTGTCGATGCTCGCCTGCCAGGTGCTGGGCAATGACGTGGCGATCGGTTTTGCCGCCAGCCAGGGTCACCTGCAACTGAACGTGTTCAAACCGGTGATCATCCACAACCTGCTGCAATCGATCCGTCTGCTGGCCGATGGCTGCAGCAACTTCCAGCAGCACTGCATCGCCGGGCTTGAGCCGGACGCCGAAGTCATGGCGAAACATCTGGAACGCGGCCTGATGCTGGTAACGGCGCTGAACCCGCACATCGGCTACGACAAGTCGGCGGAAATCGCCAAAAAAGCCTACAGCGAAGGCAAGACCCTGCGCGAAGCGGCGCTGGAGCTGGGTTATCTGACCGATGAAGAGTTCGATGCCTGGGTGCGGCCGGAGAACATGATCGAGGCCGGGGCCAAGGGCTGAGATCATCAGCGTCTGTAAGTCAGTCTTCGCGAGCAAGCCCGCTCCCACCGTTGACCGCACTCCCCTGTCAGGAGTGCGGTTAAAAGTAGGAGCGGGCTTGCTCGCGAAGAACGATGACTCGGTTAACCTGCTGCCATGCGCATCCGCCGGGCCTTGAGCCCGGCAATCAGCGAAGGCCCGAGCGCCACCAGCGCCGAACCCAGCACCACCAGCACTGCCCCGCCATACCCCAGCAGATTGATCTGCTCGGCATGCACATATTCAGGCCACACCCCGGCCGCCACGGCCACCGCACCGAACGTCACCAACGGCGTGATCGCCAGCGTCGCGCTGACCCGTGAAGCTTCCCAGTGCGCCAGTGCTTCGGCAAACGCGCCGTAGGCGATCAGGGTGTTCATGCAGCACGCCAGCAGCAGCCAGCCCTGCAGCGGGCTCAGCGACAGCGCCTCAAGCGGATGCACCCAAGGCGTCAGCAACAGGGCGCAGAACAGGTAGATCACCATCATCACCTGCAGCGAATTCCACACGGTCAGCAGTTGCTTCTGCCCCAGCGCGTAAAAGGTCCAGACCGTCGAGGCCAACAGCACCAGCAACACGCCGGCGGTGTAGTCAGACAAAGAGGTGAGCAATTCAGCCAGACGCTGATTGAAGAACAGCGCAAACCCGATCAACAGCACCGCCAGCCCAATGCCCTGACCGATACTGAAGCGCTCCTTGAACACGAACAGACTGGCGATCAGCAACATGATCGGCCCCATCTGCACCACCAGTTGCGCGGTGCCGGGGCTGAGCAGGTTCAGGCCCATCAGATACAGCACGTAGTTGCCCACCAGCCCGAGCACCGCCATCAGCACCAGCCAGCCGCCCTTCGGCCCGAGCACCTTGCGGCTCGGCAAGCGTTTGGTCGCCGCCAGATAAATGAACAGACAGCCGCCGGACACCAGCAGGCGAAACCAGGTCACCGTGACCGGGTCCATCACCACCAGCACCTGCTTGAGCTTGATCGGCAGGATTCCCCACAGAAACGCCGTCAACAACGCCAGGAACATGCCGTACACCCAACGACCCGATGAAACGTGCATGAGAACCCCAAGCGCCAGAGACAGGAGCGCTCATTCTAGGCGCACAGACCCTGCCCGACACAGGGACAGTTGCGCTCCAGCCGCAAATGAAACTGTGCAGGTCGCAGCAGAAAATTGACGATGGGCCGTTGATCGGCCGGCCGGGCAAGGTAAGTGGTTCAGGCATAAGCTTCTTGGATCCAGCCCGGGACATCAATCACCAAGGAGACCCCGTCATGTTAGGCATGCGCGCCCAGGACACCGCCCCCGCCACGCGCTTTCGCAGCGACCGCGTGTGCCGGGTCAACGGCGACCTGTATTTCAGCACCCGGGAAAATACCCTCGAAGGGCCGTTCGACAGCCCCGAGAAAGCCGAGCAGGAAATCCGCGCCTACATCGCGCGGATGCAGTTGCGGGATTCTGGCAGGTAGATCCGGTCGCCCCCTTCGCGAGCAAGCTGGCTCCCACATTCGATCACATTCCTTCAATAAGAATAGGGTCAACTGTGGGAGCGAGCTTGCTCGCGAAAGCTATCGAGAGAGCAAAACAAATTCCCGGACTTAACGCACAGCCTCAAACAACCCGGTCGCGCCCATCCCGCCGCCCACGCACATGGTCACGATCCCGTAGCGCAGATTGCGCCGCTGCAACTCGCGCACCAGATGCCCGACCTGCCGTGACCCGGTCATGCCGAACGGGTGACCGATGGAAATCGAGCCGCCGTTGACGTTGTACTTCTCGTTGTCGATTTCCAGACGATCACGGGCGTACAGGCACTGCGAGGCGAACGCTTCGTTCAATTCCCACAGATCGATATCCGCCACCTGCAAGCCTTTGGCCTTGAGCAGCTTCGGCACCGAGAACACCGGGCCGATACCCATTTCGTCCGGCTCGCAACCGGCCACGGTGAACCCACGGAAAAACGCTTTCGGCTTGAGCCCCAGTTGCAGGGCCTTTTCCAGGCTCATCACCAGCGTCATCGAGGCGCCGTCGGACAACTGCGACGAGTTGCCGGCAGTCACCGAACCGTCCTCGGCGAACACCGGTTTCAACCCGGCGAGGCTTTCATAGGTGGTGTCCGGGCGGTTGCAGTCGTCATGATCTACGACGCCGTCGAGGACCTGCACTTCACCACTGTTTTTGTCTTCAACGCGGTACTTCACCGCCATCGGCACGATTTCATCGCTGAACAGGCCGGCTGCCTGCGCCTGAGCCGTGCGGATCTGACTTTGCAGCGAGTAACGATCCTGCGCCTCGCGGCTGACACCATAACGACGCGCCACCACTTCGGCGGTCTGGCCCATGGTGTAGTAGATGCCCGGGGTCTGCTGTTTGAGCAACGGGTTGATCAGGTGATCGGTGTTGACGCTTTTCAGAGTCAGGCTGATCGACTCGACGCCGCCGGCGACGATGATGTCGCTGCAACCCGACGCGATCTGGTTGGCGGCAATCGCAATCGCCTGCAAGCCTGAGGAACAAAAACGGTTGAGGGTCATGCCCGCCGTGCCGGTGCCCAATTGCGAGAGCACCGCGACGTTGCGACCGATGTTGTAGCCCTGGGCGCCTTCGTTGGAACCGGCGCCGACGATGCAATCCTCGACGCTGGCCGGGTCGATGTCGTTGCGCGAGAGCAACGCATTGACGCAATGGGCCGCCATGTCATCGGGACGGGTCTGGTTGAACTTGCCGCGAAAGGACTTGGCCAGGCCGGTCCGTACGCTGTCGACGATCACCACTTCACGCATGGCATACCTCATTGTTGCAGTCGGTTGAGAGTGGACCGAGCATAAGTCCACCCAATCGCCGACCGCGACAATCATTCACCTCGCGTATGCGGGCCCATCGGTTCAGTCCTTGTGCTTCTTGGCTCGTTTGTCGGACTTTTCGAACGCTTCTTCCAGCGCCCGGTTGATTGTGCGCAGCACCTTGACCCGGGCCCAGCGCTTGTCATTGGCCTCGACCAGGGTCCACGGCGCGATTTCGGTGCTGGTGCGGTCGACCATGTCGCCGACGGCGGCGCGATAGGCGTCCCACTTGTCGCGGTTGCGCCAGTCGTCTTCGGTGATCTTGAAGCGCTTGAACGGAATTTCTTCGCGCTCCTGGAAGCGCTCCATCTGCGTGTCCTTGTCGATCGCCAGCCAGAACTTGACCACGATCACCCCGGCATCGGCCAGTTGCTCCTCGAAGTCATTGATTTCGCCATAGGCACGCATCCAGTCGGCGGTGCTGCAAAAGCCTTCGACCCGCTCCACCAGCACCCGGCCGTACCACGAGCGGTCGAACACAGTGAATTTGCCCCGCGCCGGAATGTGCCGCCAGAAACGCCACAGATACGGCTGCGCTCGCTCTTCTTCGGTCGGTGCGGCAATCGGCACGATGCTGTATTGGCGCGGATCGAGCGCCGCCGCCACACGACGAATCGAACCGCCCTTGCCCGCCGCATCGTTACCTTCGAACACCGCCACCAGCGCGTGACGGCGCATGCGCTTGTCACGCATCAGGCCGGACAGCCGCGCCTGCTCGGTGATCAATTGCTCTTCGTAGTCTTTCTTCTCCAGACGCTGGGTCAGGTTGAGGCTGTCGAGCAGGTTCAACTGATCCACCGACGAGCCCAGCGGCTGGGCACTGACATCGTGCGGATGCACATCGGGACGCTTCAGCGCGTTTTGCAGGCCTTCGAGCAGAATCTTGCCGACCGTCAGGCTGCGGTAGTGCGGGTCGACACCCTCGATGACATGCCACGGCGCGTAATCGCGACTGGTTCGACGCAACACGCGCTCGCCGTATTTGACGAACTTGTCGTAAGTTTGCGATTGCTGCCAGTCCAGCGGACTGATGCGCCAGCTGTGCAGCGGGTCATCGGCCAGGGCCTTGAGCCGCGCCTTCATCTGTTTCTTGGACAGGTGGAACCAGAACTTGAAGATCAGCGCGCCTTCATCGCAGAACATCTTTTCCATGCGCTCGGCGCCGGCAATCGCCTGATCCAGACGTGGATCCTTGAACAACCCGTGCACCCGGCCCTGCAGCATCTGGCTGTACCAGTTGCCAAAGAAAATCCCCATCCGCCCCTTGGCCGGCAGCATCCGCCAGTAACGCCAGGCCGGTGGCCGTGCCAGCTCTTCATCGGTCTGCTGGTCGAAGGTGCGCACTTCGATCAGGCGCGGGTCCATCCACTCGTTGAGCAACTTCACCGTCTCGCCCTTGCCGGCGCCTTCGATGCCGTTGATCAAAATGATCACCGGGAAACGCTTCTGCTGCTGCAACTCGAACTGGGCTTCAAGCAACGCTTCACGCAGGGCGGGCACGGCGGCTTCGTAGGTGTCTTTGTCGATGGCGTGACCGATTTCAGCGGATTCGAACATGGGACGGCTCCTTCCAGGATTCAGCAAGACTAGCGGATTGGGCTCTGACGCGGCACAGAAATTCCCGCCGGCGGCGGATTGTCCTTGAGTGATCGTCAGCAAGGCTTGCCATGGATCAAGCGCCGCCTGCGTGATCGGCTAGAATGGCCGCCTTGTCGTTGCCGAGCCTGCCATGAAACCTGTAATGCCCCACGCCCAACTCGACTGGGATGACCAGGGACGCCCGCGTTCGCGAGTGTTCGACGATGTGTATTTTTCCGACCAGTCGGGGCTGGATGAAACCCGCTACGTGTTTCTCGAACAGAACCGTCTTGCCGAGCGTTTTGCCGCGCTGCCGGCGGGTGGGCGACTGGTGATCGGTGAAACCGGCTTCGGCACCGGGCTGAATTTCCTCTGCGCCTGGCAGTTGTTCGAACAGCATGCGGTGGCCGGTGCGCGGCTGCATTTTGTCAGCGTCGAAAAATTTCCGTTGAGCCCTGCCGACCTGCAACGGGCGCTGGCGTTGTGGCCCGACTTGAAGCTGTTCTCCGATCAGTTGCTCAAGCATTACGTGGCAATTCATCAGGGTTTTCAGCGCATTGTTCTGGATAACGGTCGTGTGACCCTGACGCTGCTGATCGGCGATGCGCTGGAGCAGTTGCCGCAACTGGACGGCCAGATCGACGCGTGGTTTCTCGACGGTTTCGCCCCGGCGAAAAACCCGGAGATGTGGACTGCCGAACTGTTCGCCGAACTGGCGAGATTGGCGGCGCCCGGTTCGACCATCAGCACGTTCACCAGCACCGGTTGGGTACGGCGCCTGCTGAACGCCGCCGGCTTCAAGATGAAGCGCACGCCGGGCATCGGCCATAAGTGGGAGATCCTGCGCGGCCAATTTCTCGGCTGGCCCGAGGACGTTGCGCCCCCCGCCGCCGAAAAACCGTGGTTCGCCCGCCCGGCTCCGTTGAGCGGTGAGCGTCGCGCCCTGGTGATCGGTGCCGGTCTGGCCGGTTGCGCCACGGCAGCCAGCCTCGCGGCGCGGGGTTGGCAAGTCAGTCTGCTGGAACGGCATGACGCGGTAGCACAGGAAGCCTCGGGCAATCCCCAAGGCGTGCTGTACCTGAAACTGTCCGCCCATGGCACCGCACTGTCGCAGTTGATCGTCAGCGGTTTCGGCTACACCCGACGCCTGCTGGAAACCCTGCAACGCGGCACCGACTGGGACGACTGCGGCGTGCTGCAACTTGCGTTCAATGAAAAGGAACGCGAGCGTCAGGCGCAACTGGCGGCCGCGTTCCCCGAAGACCTTCTGCAATGGCTTGATCAACCCGAAGCGCAGGCCCGTGCCGGGGTCGGTCTGGCCCATGGTGGTTTGTATTATCCCGAGGGCGGCTGGGTGCATCCGCCGGCGCTGTGTCAGGCGCAATCCGCACAACCGGGCGTCACGCTGCTCACCCATCAGGAAGCCGTGGAGCTGCGCAAAATCGACGGTCAGTGGCAAGCCTTCGACGGTGAACGACTGATCGCAACAGCACCCGTCGTGGTGTTGGCCGGTGCTGCCGAAATCAAGCGTTTTGCCCAGAGTGCCGACCTGCCCCTCAAGCGCATTCGCGGGCAGATCACCCGACTGGCGCAGACCGCGCAAAGTCAGGCGTTGGCCACAGTCGTGTGCGCCGAAGGTTACGTCGCACCGGCACGGCTGGGCGAACACACCCTCGGTGCCAGTTTCGATTTCAACAGCGACGACCTGACCCCGACCACCGCCGAACACCTGGGCAATCTGGCGATGCTCGAAGAAATCTCCACGGATCTGGTCGCGCGCCTGCACATCGACGAACTCGACGCCGAACGCCTTGAGGGGCGCGCCGCCTTCCGTTGCACCAGCCCCGATTACCTGCCGATTGTCGGCCCGCTCGCCGATCGCGAAGCCTTCACCGAGGCCTATCGCGCCTTGAGCAAGGATGCCCGGCAAGTGCCGGACATTCCCTGCCCGTGGCTGGATGGCCTGTACGTCAACAGTGGCCATGGTTCACGCGGGTTGATCACCGCGCCACTGTCTGGCGAGTTACTGGCCGCGTGGCTGGACAACGAACCGCTGCCGCTGCCCAGAGCCGTGGCCGAGGCCTGTCACCCCAACCGCTTCGCCCTGCGCCAGTTGATTCGCGGCAAGTGAACCGGGCGCTCCGTCCAGACGCTGTCAGTCACCGGGCACGATGCAGGTGCCCCGCTCGATCTGCTCCGCGATACGCTGGGTCAAGCGTTGCAACAGGGCGTTCTCGGTCTGTTGCTTACGCGAGGTGCACAGACCCATTTCACTCAGGTAGTCGGCAGAAGTGAGTTCCTCAGCTTTTTCGAACAGTGCCTGAACTTCCTCATGGTGAGGGGCAATGGCGTCTTCGAACTGCTGCGCGAAACGGGTTTTCAGGTAGTCACTCCAGAACGGCTGGCGAACCAGAAACTTCACCCAGCTGGAGGACAGCTCAGCCGTCTGGATTCGGTGGAGCGCCGCTATCAATTCATCACCCGTCACATCAGCCAGTTCGCTGTAACGCATATGCGCCGCCTGCCCAGGCAGGTCGAACGCCCGTGCCAGCCCCGTGCGATACGCAAGGGTCACTTCCAGAGGGTCGGGGGATCCTTGATCCCGGGCGTGTTCCGCCGCTATCAAGTCGATTTGCTCAAGCCGGAACAAGCCTCGGGCAAGCTTCATCAGGACCGTCGGGGAGACCTGCCTCTCACCGGCAAAGCGCAATACATTGCGCACATGCACGGCGACCTCCAGATGACTGAAGTTCAGCGCTGCGCTATCCGTGCAATTGATCGGGTTGGCCGCCAGATTGAAAATCTGCTCGCGCAGTTCGGCGTTGGCCTGCGTCGCCTCAAGCACCGCCCAGACCCGCCTGGACATATCCTCTCGCACGAATTCGGAGTCAGCGGTATTGCCCAGCTCCGCCAGCAAATGAAACAGGCCTTCGGCCATCGGATCGTCTTTGATCGCGTTCCATGTTTGCAGCCGCCTGGAACCCACCGTCCCTCCGGTTTCGGTCAGCCAGATCGAACGTGCCTGGTGTTCATCCAGGCGCGCGATATCGTTTTCCAGATACCCCATGCCGACCCCGATTTTCTTGCGGTAGTTCTCCAGATGAGTACTGCTGAGAGCGGAAATCGGGTTGTTGCGCAGATTGATCGTTTCACTGAAGCGCCGCGGTGTTTCAAACAGCCACTGTGGTAAATCGCGAATGTCATTGTCGCGCAGATCTACCCGATCCAGGTTCGGCAAACGGTGCAACCCCTTGGGTAGTTCCGTGGTGCGGGTATTGCGCACGCTCAGGTCAGACAGTTCGAACATCCCGCTGACGTCCACCGTCGCCCCCAGAGGGTTTTCGCTGAGGTCCAGACTTTGCAAATTGCGCATTCGCGACAATTTCACCAGGGCATGCTCGGTCATCTGAAGACGGTTGTGCATCAGGCCCAAACGCCTGAGATTCGGCATGAGCGAGACCGCCTCCGGCAACTGGGTGAGCCTGTTGCGACCCAGCTCAAGTGTCTCGAGGTTCTTGAAGGCTTTGAGGAAATACGCGACATCATTGTCCAGCTGCATGTTTTGCAGTGACAGATGCCTCACGTGATCGAAGCTCAGCCCGGGCGGCAGGATCGGCAGCTTTCCGAACCGCATGCCATCGAGCTTCAGGCCATAGGCCGGACGGTAATACTCGTCGGGCAGTAAAACCAGCCGGCGAAAACTGTCTTCGATCTCGTACGCCACGAGATGCCGGCATTCGCGCACTTCACTCGATATCCCGCCCTGAGCCTTGATGGCCGCGGCATCGTCCATCCAGGTATCGAGCACCTCTCGCAGGCGCGCCAGGTCATCCTGCAATTGCCTGACCCGAAGTGCGCGTGTCAGATGGTCTGCGCCCAACTGATCAAGAAACTCCCGGGCCTGAATATCGGAAAACAAGGGGTAGAGTTTTTTCACCTTGCGCAACAGGCGTTGCGGATGATGCGTGGCTTCAGCGGGTGGATCGGAAAGCCTGCATGCCGGTTCAGGGGCCGGTGGCTCGAACCTGTCGCCGTTCAAGACGCGGTTACAGCCCTCACGCTCATCCAGAGCGGTGTCGAGTAACCGGCTTCGCAAACGCCAACTGTCTTCGGGCTTGGCCTCTGCCAGTCCAATTGCCTTGGCCTGCGCAGGAGAAAGGCCTTTGAGGATCGCCTGATAGAGGCTGTCCGTCCCCTGGGTTTTTCCGAGTGATCGAGCCTGGCTGTCAAACGCCTCATAGCCCTCATCGAGCCTGACCAGCGTCAGCGAATTTCCGGCAGTGAGCGGTTTCTTGCCGAGGGTCTCAAGCAGGTCTCCCTTGAGTGACTTCGCCCGTAGTTCCAGGTAAAGCTGCGGATCCCAACCCTCGAGTTGCGGCAACAAGCCGATGGCCAGTTTTTCGGTGTCGGCATTGGCGACTTCAGCCAGGTAGAACCCGGTCAGCGCCCGATCCAGGCGAACATTGTTGGTGGCCTCGCTCAACCGTTGCGCAATGCCCATGGGCACTCGTCCGGTGGTGCGCAGAAGCGTGCGCTCGACGCTCGAAGCCTGACGAATCAGTTCCCGCGCATAACGCGTCGGTACGTCGGGATACGCCGCTCTGATCTTGAGCACCTCACTGTCCAGGGTCAGGTCATAGCGCCGGTACAGGTGATCGAACGTCGAACGACGATCAGCCTTGACCGCCGCGCCGATGACTTTCGCCAGTTTCACCCCCCGATCGGTCAGCGCAACGTCAGCGCCGACCAGAGCCTCGACCTCTTTGGGGTACAGACCGTCGATGACGGTCTGCAGCAACTCGCCCTTCCCCAACTGATCGTTGCTGACAATGACGCTCAGGGTGTCATCTTCAATCGAGCCGGGAGGAAAGGTCTCGGTGATCTCCCCTTTTTCATCAACGACCTCGATGTAGCGATCCTGCGGCCAACCGGAAAGCCTTGGCAGCGCCTGCAACTGTTCCTGGACATGCCGTGCATCGGTCGCTTCGCCACGCTCCATGGCGGCAACGAAGTCACGCACCCGGCGCTCGAGAGCGAACCGCTCGATCATGTCTCGTAAACGAGGCGTTATTGGCAGACTGTCATCGCTCAGGCGATGCAGTTCGTCGAAGCGCGTATCGGTCAGCCGCCGGATCATCTCCAGGCGACTGTCGTCGAAACGCGCCAACCGCGGATCGATGCGTTTGAGGGTATAGGCGCCGGACCATCGCTCGCTCGGCTCCGAGGCATGACGCCAGCCGCCGTGTCGGCTGGGCTTGAGCGTCGGCGCATACGCCTGTGGACGGACAGGGTGCTGAATCCGCCAGATCTTCGAAGCCGGATCCAGCGCCACGGCATAGGTGCGGTCGTCGATACGGGCGAAAGTCTTGCCGTCAGCCTGATACAAGCCTGTCGCGTCCGGTTCGAGGCCCTCCTCGACAGGCAGAGGCTGTTCATAGGCGCTCAGTTGCGGCTTCCATAATCGGGACTGACCACTGCGGTCGAGAATGGCGGTAAAGGGCTGAAAGAAATCCGGGTGTTTTTGAACGGTCTTGATCGCCAGGGACTTCAAGACCTTGACGCCGGCACCCACGGCGGCCATCAGGGCAAGGTTTTCCGCAACACTGAGCAGGTGTGAAAAGGCTTCCTGGCGGTCGCCGCGATTCCAGTCCTCGATTCCCTCGTACACTTCGGCGAGCATTTGCCCGATCGCGACACCCATCATCAGTTGCCCCAGTACCGGAACGACGAACCCCGCCACGTTGGCGATCGTCATACCGACTTCCAGATACTGGATCAAACGTTTCTTGCGCTCCTCCTCATCGACATCGGCAGTCGGCACGGCAAGCGCACGGGCGTCGAGTTGCAGTTTGCCGACATGACTTTTGAGCATGAAATCGAACAGCGGGCCGGGCATTTCCAATTGTTTGACGTGCCCCAGGCTATCGGTCTCCGCAAACGTCTTGAAAAACTCGACCTTGTCGACTTCGCCGATGCAGTGGGTGAAGTAGCTTTTGTAACTGCCGACTCCCAGTTTGAACTCCAGATATGCGATGAACGCCGTGAAACTCGCGTACTCGTAGAGGGGCTGATCAGGTTCCCCGGGCATGTACACCAGACACCATTGATCCGGATCCAGCTCGACCGATTTTTCGGAGAAGACCACAACACCCCAGAGGCAACTGTCGAGCGCTTCAATGCCCTGCATGATCAGCGGTCGCCCCTTGAACTGAAGGCTTTTGGCATCAGCTATGCCACCGGCGTCGATCAGGCGCTGAACCGTCTGAAAACCGTCCCGGGAGACGTGTTCCTTCATCAGCGCCAGGTGCAGATCCAGTTGCAGCATCTGCTTTTTCATCACCGAAATATTGCGAACCATCGTACCGGTGGCGACCCGACTGCCATTGACTTCCCTGACTCCGAACACCTGCTGGAAATGCTCCTGATACAGCCGCCCCAGATCCAGCTCCCGGCAGAGCGCGGCGAACGCCGGCGGGGTCAGACCGGGGACGCCGTCAGGTGCGCTGGCAATGCGCACGAAGCTGCCTTCGGGGAAGTAATCGGCTTGCGCCTCGTCTTGCGTGAAGTTCTGCATCGCTGCTTCCAGCAGCGTCGGGGTAGCCGACGGCATGACCTTCGCTCCGCCGCCCGGTGGCGTTACCGGCTCGCAACCGCAATAGCTTCCCGGTAACTCGAGGTGGTCTTTCTCGACATCGAACACAGCTGACCAGCGTTTGGTCAGGGCGTATTTCAATTGCGCGATGCAAAAGCTTTTCAGCGACTGCAGCCGGCTCAAGTCTGTCTCGACCTGGGCCTGGATGGCGTGCAGGTCACAGGCGGTCTTGTCCAGTGCCGCCAATGTGTCGGCACTGGCATTGAGCAGCACGGAGGGGAAGTTTTTCTGCAAGGCCGTGGCGGTGTCCAGATCGCCGGTGGCTTCCAGCAAAAAGCTCAGTTTCTGTTTTTCCGTAAGGGCGATCGGTGCGATCGACGCGGGTGTAGTGGACATGGGCAATATTCCTTTATTGCTGTTGAGTCCCTTCCACCCTATCGATCCCGCCGCCGAATAAAAAACACGAATAACTGCCCGTTCGGGCCGGGAAACAACCAGCAATCCGTATGTTTCGAATATTTATCTACTACCTCCCCCTTCACCCAAGCTGTTAATGGGCCACCGGTCAGGCCAACACGCTTATAACTGATCGTTCTAAAACTCCCACATCCGCACCGGGTCAGTTTCTGGGTACCGGCCATTTCGGCGCGGTGCAGCGACACCCTCCCCAACGGAAAAACCGGTAAGGACTTTATGTGCGGATTAGCTGGCGAGTTACGTTTTGATCAACAACCTGCAGACCTTGCAGCCATCGAGCGAATCACCCATCACCTGGCGCCTCGCGGCCCCGACGCGTGGGGCTTTCATGCTCAGGGGCCGATTGCCTTGGGCCATCGACGCCTGAAAATCATGGACCTGTCGGACGGCTCGGCGCAGCCGATGATCGACAGCCAACTGGGCCTGTCCCTGGCCTTCAACGGCGCGATCTACAACTTCCCGGAACTGCGCGCCGAACTTGAAGCGCTCGGTTATGCGTTCTACTCCGGCGGCGACACCGAAGTGCTGCTCAAGGGTTATCACGCCTGGGGCGAAGCGCTGCTGCCGAAACTCAACGGCATGTTTGCCTTCGCCATCTGGGAGCGCGATGCCCAGCGCCTGTTCATCGCCCGCGACCGCCTCGGTGTGAAGCCGCTGTACCTGTCGCGCACCGGCCAGCGTTTGCGCTTTGCCTCGGCCCTGCCCGCGCTGCTCAAGGGCGGTGACATCAACCCGATCCTCGATCCGGTGGCGCTCAACCATTACCTGAATTTCCACGCCGTGGTGCCTGCGCCGCGCACCTTGCTGGCGGGCATTGAAAAGTTGCCGCCCGCGAGCTGGATGCGCATTGAAGCGGACGGCACCACCGAGCAGAAAACCTGGTGGACCCTGCCCTACGGCCCACACGACGACGAGAAAAACCTGACCCTGGAAGACTGGCGAGACCGCGTGCTCGACAGCACCCGCGAAGCCGTGGCGATCCGCCAAAGGGCGGCGGTGGATGTTGGTGTACTGCTTTCCGGCGGCGTCGATTCAAGCATGCTCGTCGGCCTGTTGCGAGAAGTTGGCGTGGAGAACCTGTCGACCTTTTCCATCGGTTTCCAGGATGCCGGTGGCGAGCGCGGTGACGAGTTCCAGTATTCCGATCTGATCGCCAAGCATTACGGCACCCAGCATCACCAACTGCGTATCGACGAAAAAGAGATCATCGAACAACTGCCCGCCGCGTTCCGCGCCATGAGCGAGCCGATGGTCAGCCACGACTGCATCGCCTTCTATCTGCTGTCCCGCGAGGTGGCCAAGCATTGCAAGGTGGTGCAGAGCGGCCAGGGCGCCGACGAGTTGTTCGCCGGTTATCACTGGTATCCGCAGGTCGACGGCGCCGCCGATCCGTATGCGGCCTATCGCGAGGCGTTTTTCGACCGCAGCTACGACGACTACGCCGCCACGGTGCAGCCGAAATGGCTGACCGCCAATGACGCTGCCGGTGACTTCGTGAAGGAACATTTCGCACAGCCCGGCGCCGATGCGGCGGTCGACAAGGCCCTGCGCCTGGACAGCACGGTGATGCTGGTGGACGACCCGGTCAAACGCGTCGACAACATGACCATGGCCTGGGGCCTGGAGGCGCGTACGCCGTTTCTCGACTATCGACTGGTGGAATTGTCGGCCCGTGTTCCCGGCAAATTCAAACTGCCGGACGGCGGCAAGCAGGTCTTGAAAGAAGCCGCGCGACTGGTCATCCCGAGCGAAGTAATCGACCGCAAGAAAGGTTACTTCCCGGTGCCGGGCCTCAAACATTTGCAGGGCGATACCCTGAACTGGGTGCGCGAACTGCTGCTCGATCCGAGTCAGGATCGCGGCCTGTTCAACCCCGCCATGCTCGACAAATTGCTGACCGATCCACAAGGCCAGTTGACCCCGTTGCGCGGCTCCAAGCTGTGGCAACTGGCGGCCCTGAATCTGTGGCTCAGCGAACAAGGAATCTGATCGATGAAACCTCACGCCACGGCTTACAGCCAACGGCTGCTGCGCGGTCAGACACCGTCCTACGAACGCTTGCAGGCGCGTCTGGCCGAGGACGGCAGCGAGCCGGCCGCCGAGCCGATTGCGGTGCATTGCGGCTGGGGCCGGTTGCTGATCGGCCACACTTTTCCCGATCCGGCCAGCCTTGCGCGGGAACTGCTCAACGAACAGCCGGGCGAGCGCGACATTTCCTTGTACGTCGCCGCGCCGCAGCAGATTCTCGGCCTGGAACCGACCCAACTGTTTCTCGACCCGTCCGACACTCTGCGCTTGTGGTTCAGTGATTATCGTCAGGCCACCCGGGTGTTTCGTGGTTTTCGCATTCGCCGTGCGCAAAGTGACGCGGACTGGCAGGCTATCAATCAGCTGTATCAGGCGCGCGGCATGCTGCCGATCGATGCCACCCTGCTCACCCCGCACCATCAGGGCGGCCCGGTGTACTGGCTGGCGGAAGACGACGACAGCGGCGCGGTGATCGGCAGCGTCATGGGCCTCAATCACCAGAAGGCTTACAACGACCCGGAAAACGGCAGCAGCCTGTGGTGCCTGGCGGTCGACCCGCAGTGCTCGCGTCCCGGTGTCGGTGAAGTATTGGTGCGCCATCTGATCGAGCATTTCATGAGTCGCGGTCTGAGCTACCTCGATCTGTCGGTGCTGCATGACAACCGGCAGGCGAAAAATCTCTACGCCAAACTCGGTTTTCGCAACCTGCCGACGTTCGCCATCAAGCGCAAGAACGGCATCAATCAGCCGTTGTTCCTCGGCCCCGGGCCGGAGGCGCAGTTCAACCCTTATGCGCGGATCATCGTCGAGGAAGCCCATCGGCGCGGCATCGACGTGCAAGTGGATGACGCCGACGCCGGGCTGTTCACTCTCAGTCACGGCGGGCGCCGGGTGCGTTGCCGTGAATCCCTCAGCGACCTGACCAGCGCCATCAGCATGAACCTGTGCCAGGACAAGAGCCTGACTCATAACGTGCTGAAAGCTGCCGGGTTGAATGTGCCGTCACAACAGTTGGCGGGGAATGCGGACGACAATCTGGCGTTTCTCGACGAGTACCAGCGCGTGGTGGTCAAACCGCTGGATGGCGAACAGGGCCAAGGCGTGGCGGTGGATCTGCAGACCATCGAGGACGTGCAGCAGGCCATCGAAGCCGCCAAACAGTTTGACACTCGCGTGCTGCTCGAAAGCTTCCACGAGGGCTTCGACCTGCGGATTCTGGTGATCGGTTTCGAGGTGGTCGCAGCGGCGATCCGCCGGCCGGCGGAAGTGGTCGGCGACGGTCATCATTCCATCGGCGCGCTGATCGAAGCCCAGAGCCGGCGACGGCAAGCGGCAACCAGCGGCGAAAGCAAAATCCCGCTGGACCACGAAACCCAGCGAACCCTGCACGCGGCCGGTTACGACTACAGCAGCATCCTGCCGGCGGGTGAGCATCTGTTCGTGCGGCGCACGGCGAACCTGCACACCGGCGGCACGCTGGAAGACGTCACGGCGATTCTGCACCCGACCCTGGCCGAGGCCGCCGTGCGCGCGGCCCGGGCGCTGGAAATCCCGATGGTCGGCCTCGACCTGATGGTGCCGGCGGCGGATCAAACGGCGTACGTGTTCATCGAAGCCAACGAGCGGGCGGGTCTCGCCAACCACGAGCCGCAACCGACGGCGGAGCGGTTTGTCGATCTGTTGTTTCCGCACAGTCAGCCGGCTGTCTCTTGATCACCTGGTGTCTGTATTGACGCCTTCGCGAGCAAGCTCGCTCCCACAGGGTATCGCTGCTTATGTGGGAGCGAGCTTGCTCGCGAAGAGGCCGAACCAGACACCACAAATTTCCCTCATCGAAACCGTCGATGCGCCCAACTCATCAGGAGTTTCCATGACAACGAACATTCCCGAACCGGATCTGAACTACCTGCAGAAAGTCCTGCTGGAAATGCTCGCCATTCCCAGCCCTACCGGATTCACCGACACCATCGTGCGTTACGTCGCCGAGCGTCTGGAGGAACTTGGCATTCCCTTTGAGATGACACGTCGCGGCACGATACGCGCCACTCTCAAGGGCAAGAAAAACAGCCCCGACCGTGCGGTATCGGCGCATCTGGACACCATCGGCGCCGCCGTGCGCGCGGTGAAAGACAACGGGCGACTGACCCTGGCGCCGGTAGGCTGCTGGTCGAGCCGGTTCGCCGAGGGTAGCCGCGTCAGCCTGTTCACCGACAACGGTGTGATTCGCGGCAGCGTGTTGCCATTGATGGCTTCCGGGCATGCCTTCAATACAGCCGTGGACGAGATGCCGATCAGTTGGGATCACGTCGAGCTGCGTCTGGACGCCTACTGCGCGACCCGCGCCGATTGTGATTCGCTGGGCATCAGCGTGGGTGATGTGGTGGCGTTCGATCCGCTGCCGGAATTCACCGAAAGTGGCCACATAAGCGCCCGCCATCTGGACGACAAGGCCGGCGTCGCCGCTCTGCTGGCAGCGCTGAAAGCCATCGTCGACAGCGGTCAGGAGTTGATGATCGATTGCCATCCGCTGTTCACCATCACCGAGGAAACCGGCAGCGGCGCAGCGGCCGCGTTACCGTGGGACGTCAGCGAGTTCGTCGGCATCGACATCGCCCCGGTCGCGCCGGGCCAGCACTCCAGCGAACATGCGGTGAGCGTGGCGATGCAGGATTCCGGCGGGCCTTACGACTATCACCTGTCGCGCCACCTGTTGCGCCTTGCCGGTGAGCACGAACTGCCGGTGCGCCGCGACCTGTTCCGCTATTACTTCAGCGACGCCCATTCGGCGGTCACTGCAGGTCACGACATTCGCACCGCCCTGCTCGCCTTCGGCTGCGACGCAACCCACGGCTACGAACGCACGCACATCGACAGCCTCGCGGCGCTCAGTCGCTTGTTGGGGGCGTACATTCTGAGTCCGCCGGTATTTGCCAGCGATGCGCAACCGGCCACTGGATCACTGGACCGCTTCAGTCATCAGATCGAACACGAAACGCAGATGGAGAGCGACACCCGTGTGCCATCGGTGGACAGCCTGGTGGGGCAACGCTCGGACAGTTGAGTCTGGCCCTCGGCGATCATTCGCCGTAGCATCCCGACATTGATTTAGCCGAGGTGCCCATGCTGATTCCCTACGACGCGCTCGAAGTCGACACCCTCACCCGCCTGATCGAGGATTTCGTCACCCGCGACGGTACCGACAACGGTGACGACACGCCGCTGGAAACCCGCGTACTGCGGGTTCGCCAGGCGCTGACCAAAGGCCAGGCGCTCATCGTTTTCGATCCGGAAAGCGAGCAATGCCAGTTGATGCTCAAGCACGACGTGCCCAAGCACCTGTTCGACTGAAAACGGTCAGCGGCCCTTGCCGCTGGCCTGTTTGCGCTGAATCCGTTCGTAGACCTCGGCGCGATGCACGCCGACCTGCTCCGGCGCTTCGACGCCGAACCGCACGCTGGAGCCGTTGACCGCCAGAACGCGCAGAGTGATGTTGTCGCCGATGGAAATCAGTTCACCGACAACACGGCTGAGTACAAGCATGGGGGGGGTGTCCTTCAAGGTTTGCGAGCCTTGAAGATGCGCGGGTTTCGACCGCCCTACAATGCACGCCGGGCAATTCAGTCATTCCCTACGCATCAGGTCGCGCAAGCCTTCAGACGTTTCCTTCAGGCCTGCAAGATTCAGCTCGCGGAAAACCGTGGCCCGAACAGGATCACACTGGCCCCGATCACACACAGCGCCACACCGATCCAGTCCGAACCCAACGGGCGGATGCGCTCGACCACCGCCAGCCAGCCAATCGAAGCAATGATGTAGATGCCACCGTAAGCGGCATAGGCGCGACCAGCGTAGGTCGCTTCGACACGCGTCAACAACAGCGCAAAGAGAGTCAAGCTGATCAGCGCGGGAATCACCCACAGGGCGCTCTTGCCCTGGCGCAGCCACATCCAGAACGCGAAACAGCCGGCGATTTCAAACAGCGCGGCGAGGAAGAACCACAGGTAATTAAGCATGCAAGACATCTCGTCAGGGTGACTGTTGCGGCCACCCTAACGATGCTGCGAACCCCGGGCAAGTTCAGCCGTTGTTCTGTCTGGCCTTGGCGCGCATCTTTTCAGCCATCGCGGTCATTTCGTTATACAGCAACTGCGGGTTTTTCTGTTTAATCGCCCAGGCCATACGGCCTTGTTCATGGGGCAGGATCATGAACTCGCCGGCTGCGACTTGCTGGTAGATGTAGTCGGCAATATCGCTGGCGGTGATGGGCGAACTTTCCAGCAACTTGCCGACCTGGGCTTTCATCGCCGGCGTCGGGCCACGGAAAGAATCCAGCAGATTGGTCTGGAAGAATGACGGGCAGACCACATGAACCCCGACTTCCTGTTGGGCCAGTTCGATCAACAGGCTTTCGGACAACGCCACCACACCGGCCTTGGCCACGTTGTAGTTGCTCATCGCCGGGCCCTGCATCAGTGCGGCCATCGAGGCGATGTTGATGATCTTGCCCTTGCTCTGTTCCAGCAGCGGCAGAAACGCCTTGCAGCCCTTGACCACGCCCATCAGGTTGATCGCGATCTGCCAGTCCCAGTCCTCCAGCGACAGTTCGCTGAAGAAACCGCCCGAGGCCACGCCGGCGTTGTTGACGATGATGTCGATGCCGCCAAGTTTCACTTCGCAGGCCTGGGCAAACGCGGTGAGCTGGCTGTAATCACGCACGTCGCAGCGCTGGATGAAACCGTCGCCGCCGGCTTCGCGGACCAGTTTCAGGGTCTCTTGCAAACCTGGCTCGCTGACGTCGGACAAGGCCAGTTGCCAGCCTTCACGCGCCCAGCGCAGCGCGATTTCGCGACCCAGGCCTGAGCCCGCGCCAGTGATCATCATGCGATTTTGCATAGCAGACAGCCTTGTTGTTCCGGGGAAGATGCGCGGAGTGTAGCGAAGGATCCGCAGCGACCCACGCTCCATCAGATTGCTGAATGGCGAGGGCAAACCGCGACAACAAACGAAATAAGCACGCGAGCCAAATACCTTAAAAAAACATTGAATTTTCTTTCATGCGCACCAGTCGGAATTTGTAAGCCGTCTGGATTTAGTTCAACTTCCAGCCGCCCTTGAACACCAAGACTTCACAGACACTATCAACAAGGAAATAGACATGGGCACAATTCTAATCATTATCCTGATCCTGTTGCTGATCGGTGGTCTGCCGGTCTTCCCGCACTCCAGAAGTTGGGGTTATGGCCCTTCGGGCATTATCGGTGTGGTGCTGGTAGTACTGTTGGTGCTGTTGTTACTCGGTCGGATATGACTGTTTGACCGACAAAAAAAAGAGGCCCTTCAAGGGCCTCTTTTTTATTGCGCCGAATGATCAGTCCGGCTTGCCGTTAATCACACCGGCGGTGTTGTCGATCAGGCTCTTGGTGGCCGTTTGCAGGAACGCTTCGAGCTTGAGTTTCAGCTCGGCAGTGCGCGGTGCATCCGGTACCACTTCGGCGTGCGGGTTCGCGCCCAGTTCGTACTGATAGATCTTCGGTGCCATTTCCTTCTCTTTCGGCAGCACCAGGATCTGGTCGGCGGTGACGATGGCGGTGGTCTGCTCGCTGCCCGACGGCTTGATCACACCGAAACCGGTGTCACCCTGCGGCAGGTTCAGCAGATCGCGGCCCCAGCACTGATGGCGCACTTCGCCGCCGAGGCGACCCATGATGGTCGGCACGATGTCGATCTGCGTACCCACGGTGTGGTCACGAGTACCGAATTTTTCCTGGATGCCCGGTGCGATCATCAGCATCGGCACGTTGAAACGGCCCAGGTCCATTTCGGTGATCTGACGCTCGTTGCCGAAGCCGTGGTCGCCGACGATGACGAACAGGGTTTCCTTGAAGTACGGCTCCTTGCGGGCCTTCTCGAAGAACTGACCCAGCGCCCAGTCCGAATAACGCATGGCGGTCAGGTGCTCGTTGAGCGGGCCACGGTCAGTCACGCGCTCGACTGGCAACGGCGTCGGCAAGGCATACGGCGTGTGGTTGGACAGGGTCTGCAGCAGCGCGTAGAACGGCTTGCCGTTTTCGCGCGCCTTGAGCTCCACCAGACCACGGTCGAACATGTCCTGGTCGGACACGCCCCAGGTCGGATCGGAGAACACCGGGTTCACGAAGTCGTTGCGGCCGACGAAGTTGGTCATGCCCTGGTTGCTGAAGAAACCGGACTGGTTGTCCCAGGCAAAGTCGCCGTTGTAGACGTACACGTCGTCATAGTCACGAGCGCTGAGCAACTGCGGCAGGCCGGACAGTTTGTGGCTGCCTTCCGGGGTCTGCATCAGGTATTCGAAACCCGGCAGGTTCGGGAAGCAGGCCATGGTGGCGAACATGCCCTGGTGGGTATGGGTGCCGTTGGAGAAGAAACGGTCGAACAGCAGGCCTTCCTTCGACAGCTTGTCGAGGTACGGCGTGATGTTGCCCGGCGCGCCCAGTGCGCCCACCGAGTGACCGGCCATGCTTTCCATCAGGATCACGACGACGTTCTTGATCGGCAGGGTCTTGTCGGCAGGCGGCGTGTATTCACGACGCACGGCGGCGATATCGGCATCCACCAGTTTGTCGTCCGACGTCATGAGCATTTCGCGAACCACTTTCTGCGCCTGATCCTGCGGCAGCGTGGCTTTCCAGATGTTGTCGCGATCCTCGCCCATCCGGTCCTTGGCCGCCGCGATCAGCGACAGCGTGCCGTTGAGGCCGAGCTGGTTGGCGAAGTTCGAATCGGTGGTGTACACGTCACCCCAGCGCAGTGGCGGGCCTTGACGCAGGGTGCCGCGAGCGGCGACCACACAAATCAGCAGGCACACCACGAACACCGCCAGACGCGCATACCATGGCGCCACTTGACGGGTGCCGACGTTGCCACCGCTGAACGGGCCACGCGGACGGGTCAGACGGTCGGCGCCCTTGAACGCCAGGGTCAGGATCAGCGTGCCCACGGCCCACGCCAGCAGGTAGCGCACCACCGGGAAACCGTACCAGAGCATGCTCATCACGGTTTTCGGGTCTTCCTTCACGTACTGGAACACCAGGCCGTTGAGGCGCTGGTGGAACTCGCGATAGAAGTCCATCTCCATCAGGCCGAGGAACAGCGCGATGCTCGAAGCGACGGTCAGCCACAGACGGAAGAACCCGCGCGCCGCCATGGCCCGGGCACTGAACAGCGCCAGCACCAGCGGAATGCAGACATACACCACCAGGCGAATATCGAAGCGCAGGCCGTTGGCGAAGGCTTCGAGGAAGGTCGAGGCCGGGGTGTCGAGGATCATCTCGCGGTTGTAGACCAGCAGCGCGAGGCGCAGCACGGAAAACATCACCATCATGACCAGCGCGCACAGGAGCGTGTAGGCCAGATGCGATTTGACGGTCGGTTGCAGCAGGCGACTGGAAGATCGCTGCTGACTCAGGGCGTCCGGGTTTGCCATGTCGTTTTAGGACCCATTGGAAGTTGAAGTTGCAAAAATTCAGCTGCGCCCTGCCCTCTGTTGGCCATTCCAGGCCCCGGGGCTTGCGCGGAGCGCAAATGTTGCACGATCACCGGCGGCATTGCCATTGATTAGTGCCCGTTGCCGGACGCTTTCATTCAAGGCACGGCGCACCGGGACAGGTGCAGACAGCGCGGGCGAATTGTCTTGGAGACTTTGTGAAAATTTCGTCCAACGCATATCTGGAAACACAATAAACCTGGAAAACAAAACGCCCCGAGTTGTTCGGGGCGTTTACAGATGAACGCGTTAATTACTTCTCGGCGCGTTCTTTCAAGGCTTTCAGGGTGTTGAACGGTGCATCGACCACAAACTTGTTGGCGATCATCGACGGCACGCTGCCGCCCGGCTCGGTGTGAACCTGATAGGTCACTTCAACCTGATCGCCTTTTGGTACGAACTTCCAGAAGCCTTTGACTTGAGCAACCCGCACAAAACCTTTTTCTTCAGGCAGGTACTTCGGCACGCCTTCCAGGTTACGGGTCAGGCTGCCATCGGCGCCTTCAACAGTGGTGACATGCAGGATCGAATCGCGCGGAGTCACCGGCCATGGGGTGTTGAACTGGGTGTAGGTCCAGCTCTGGTCGCCTTCGTGCTTGAGCAGTTTCTGGGTCTTGCATTCGTGAATCCAGGCGCAGGCACCGGAAACGTCTTCCTGCAAGGCGCGCAGTTTGGCGATGGTGGTCTTCATCACGGTCACGCCCTGATAAGACTTGTAGTCCGAACCCGGCACTTCGCTCAGGGAGACCTTGATGCCGTCCTCGTTCTTGGCGACTTTCCAGTCTTCAGCCTGGGCGGCCGAGGTGGCCAGCACGGCCGTCAAACCACACAACACAGCGATACGATGCAGCGAACCCATAGTCTTATTCCTTATTGTTGAAGTTCCGTTCGTTTGACACATCACGCCGCCGTCATCTGCTCCCACCAGCCGAGCAGTCTGATCGCGTCTTCCTGGCTGCTGCCGCAGACTTCGGGATCGGCCTTGAATCCTGAGCAGACCGCCGGACGTTCCGGTCGGCCGAAAATGTTGCACAGGTTATCGACCGACAACTGAACGCAGCGTTCACCGGCAGGTTTGCCATCGGGCATGCCTGGAATCGGCGAACTGATGGAAGGGGCAATGCAGCAGGCGCCACAGCCTTCACGGCATTTCATGACGACGCATTCCTCGCAGCGGGCAATGTGTTAAAGGGACGCGGAACAGGGTAACCGCTTAAACGGCTGTTTTAAATTGCCTGAACCGGGGTTTTTACGCAGAAACGAAAGTGACTGACCAGTCTCCGACAAAGCGTCTGGTCTGCGGGTCACCGACGGGGACGATTTATTGCTTGAACTCGAAATCCAGCGCCGCGCCTTCGACTTCCCGGCGCTCTTCGTTACGCAGCTGCAACTGCATTTCGTTGCTGAGCAAACGGCCGTTGAGCTGGAACCCGCTGTTCTTGTCGCCGAACATCTGCGGCAGGATCGGTTCGCGCTTGGGCAGCGTCACGGAGCCAGGAGGCTTCAACTCCTGAACCATGTCTTTGGGAAGACTCAAATCGAGCTTCGCGGACGGCAATGGCGTCTTGGCCACTTCTTTCGCCGACTTCGACTTGGAAGCGACCGGAGCGCGCTTCTTGGCGGGAGCAGCCTTTTTCTGCGGTGCTTTTTTCGCTGGAACGGTTTTCTTGGCCGTGACCGGTTTTTTCGCGGCGGCAGCGGCCGGCGTCTTTTCCTGAGCCGCGGCCGCCATGGCGCCAGGCACATGGCCCATCATCAACAGGCAGAGCACAACCCAGACGGCAGAAAATTTCGCTTTCATGAACCCAACGAAGCTAACGGCAGAGGGCCATATGCTCGCCTGTTGGACGCCACATGACAAGCTCCGCCATTGTTTCAAAATCCGCCGGCCATCTCCTGGCAGAGCTGTGTCGCCAGCATTCCGAGGGTCATCAGCGCCCGTTCCGCCTCGCGATTCCACGGGATGCCACAGTTCAACCGGATGCAGTGGTTGAACTGTTCCGTGTTGCTGAAGATCAGGCCCGGCGCAATGCTGATGCCCTGTTGCAGCGCCCGCACGTGCAATTCCTGGGTATTGACCCGCCCTGGCAGACTGACCCACAGAATGAATCCGCCGGTGGGCCGGGTCATCTGCGTGCCTTCGGGAAAGTACTGCTGGACTGCCAGTTGAAACGCGCTGAGATTTTTTCGGTACTCCTGGCGGATGTACCTTAAATGCCGGTCATAGCCGCCGTTTTCCAGGTACGCCGCGATGGCCATTTGCGTGACGCTGCACGCCGAATGGGTGCTGAAAGTCTGCAAGCGCTGGATTTCCTGCTGGTACTTGCCGGCGATCATCCAGCCGATGCGCACACCGGGCGATAATGTCTTGGAAAAACTCGAGCAGTAGATCACCCGATCGAGCCGGTCGTAGGCCTTGAGCGACTTGGTACGGCCCTGCTCGAACATCAGCTCGCCATAGATGTCGTCTTCGACGATCTGGATGTCGAAGTCCGAGGCCAGTCTCAGCAATTGCTTCTGCCGTTCTTCCGGCATGGTGCCGCCGAGTGGATTGCTCAGACGAGTGGTCAGCACCAGCGCCTTGATCGACCATTGGTTGGCCGCCAGTTGCAGGGCTTCGAGGCTCATGCCGGTGGCAGGATCGCTTGGAATCTCGATGACTTTCAGGCCCAGCAGGTCAGCCAGTTGCAGCAACCCGTAATAGGTGGGGGATTCGGCGGCGATCAGGTCGCCGGGGCGGGTCAGCACTCGCAACGACATCTGCAATGCGTCGACACAGCCGTGGGTGATCACCACTTCCGACGGGTCAACCACCACACCTGCATCACGCATGCGAATCGCCACCTGCCGGCGCAGCGGCTCGAAACCCGGGCTGAACATGTAGCTGAACGCCCGAGGGCTGTGAAAGCGGGTGACTTTGGCCAGTTGCTGATGCAGGGCGCGCACCGGCAGGTAATCGACACTCGGCACCGCCGCACCCAGCGGGAACACGCCTTCACGACGGGATTCGACCAGCACTTGCTGAATGATGCTGCTGCGGGTGACCAGGCCTGGCCGTTCGACCCGGGCGATGTCCGGCGTGGGCGCCGTCAGTGCGGGAGTCTGGTGCACGTAGTAACCGGACTGCGGCCGCGCGCGGATCAGGCCCTGATCCTCGAGGTTGGCGTAAGCCTGCAATACGGTGGCATGGCTGACGTTGAGCTGCGAACTCATCTTGCGCACCGAAGGCACGCGCTCGCCCGGTTGATAGACGCCACGGCGGATATCTTCGGCCAGCTGTTGAGCAATACGTTGGTAGAGCAAGAGATTGGTCATGACGCAGCACTCGATTTCACGGGCGTTTTATTCTTGTGTGAAACAATACCGGAACAGTTTGGAAGTGTACTGGGACAGTTGCCATATTAGTCAACCATACAGTGCTGTGTCGGTTAAATCTGTACTGCTTTGTGAGGTAATCGACAGACGTAAAAAAGCCCGGTGCTGCCTGACAGCCCGGGCTTTCCAGTAACGCCACCCTCAGCGGGCGGCGCCGAGCTGGCCTTTTTCGTCGGAGAACACGATTTCCACTCGACGGTTCTGCGCACGCCCACGCTCGGAAGCGTTGGCGTCCACCGGATATTCGTCGCCGTAGCCTTCGACCTGAATGCGTTTTTCGTCGATGCCCAGGTCCGTCAGCACGTCAGCCACCGACTGCGCGCGATCACGGGACAGCTTGAGGTTTTCCTGCTTGCCGCCGGTGCTGTCGGTGTAGCCCTCGATGCGCACGATGCGTTTCGGGTTGAGTTGCAGGAACTGCACGATCTTCAGCACCACGCGGTTGGCCGAGTTTTTCAGCTCGGCTTCACCGGTATCGAACAGCACGTCACCGAGGGTCATCACCAGACCACGATCGGTCTGGGTGGTGGCCAGCGCGACGATCTGCTCTTCCAGCCATTTGCCCTGCTGTTGCACGCTCAGCAGTTTGGACTCGCGCAAGGCCAGTTGCAGGCGCTGGCGCTCCAGCTCCAGCTTCGCCACACGCTCTTCGTTGAGCACCTGATTGGTGTGCTCACGGGCGATTTCGCTGTAGCGCTGGCTCAGGTAGGCGTAATGCACCACGTCCGAGCCACTGCCCCAGTACGTCGACAGACGATCGGCACGGGCCAGGGACTCACCGGCGCGGATCACGTCTTTCGGCGCGATACGCAGCACGTTGGAATCTTCCTTGACCTTCTGGAAGTCGGTGCTGGCCTGCTGCAATGCGGATTCGCTGTGCTGACCGGCGCAGCCGTAAAGACTGGCGCAACCGGCGAGGATCAGAGTGCCGAGGGCTTTGGACTTCAGGCTCATTGGGCATCCCCCAGTTGCTTGCGCAGTCGGACGATGCGGGTGTTGAGCACGTTCACTTGCTCTTCGCTCTTCTGGGTCAACACTTTGGCTTCCGCCAGACGTGCGTCGAGTTCGGCCTGTTCGAATCGCATCCGCGCATTCTTGTAGGACTCACCCGCCATGCTGCCTTTGGCCCGGTTGAACTTGTCTTCTGCCAGTTTCATTTCCGGCACGTCTTCGGCGGTGGCGCCCACGGCTTTGGCTTGCTCAAGGGCCTGCTCGGTCAGGCGCATTTGTTCGTTGGGTGCCGGATCGCTGGCGCAACCGGCCAGGGCCAGAACGGCCATGGCCGCGAAAAGAAGTCGATTACTCACTAAGAATCCCTACTGTTTTGGGGCGCTGACAGGTGGTTGCGGCGGCTGTTGCTGCTGCGCCTTCCATCGCTCGATGTTGCGTTGCAGCGCGGCTTCCGTCAGGCCGGACGCGGGCAATTCTGTCATCTTTTTGGCCAGCTGTCCGCGCAACCACGGATCGTTGCAGGCCGAGTTGTGCGAAACCGCGAGGAACAGACCGGGCCGGTCGATGGGTTGTTCAAAAGCCAGCAGATCATTGGCCATGCCCAGTGCCTGCGCGGCCGCCATGCCCGAGTAGCGACCGGCGAGTACATATTCCACCTCGCCCAGCAGAAGTTTCTGAAACGCCTGGGTCAGGTTTGCCGTACGGGTCAGGGTCAATTGCTGCTCGGCGAAAGTGCCGAATGCCGGGGTCATTCGAGACTTTTCCGACAAGCCTCCTTGATGGCCCTGGAGATCCTTCGCTTCGCTGTAGACCAGAGTCGACCCCTTGCGGGTCCAAACTAGATAGTCGTTTTCCAGCAACGGCGGGTGTATATAGTCGAGGTTTTCTAGCTCGTTGAAGGTCAGCGGCGCGTCAGCCAGCATGTCCATGCGCCCGCTGCGCACTTCGTCGAGGGCCTGGGAACGCTTGCCGGCGTACAGCAGATCGACTTTGATCCCCAGCTCTTTCGCCACCTGTTGCAACAGGTCGGCGCTGGCACCGATCAGTTGTTTGGGGTTCTGCGGATCCTGCCAGAGATACGGCGGTGCATCCGGGCTGCCGGTGACGACCAGCCGCTCGCATTTGCCCGCCGCCACCGACAGGCCCGGCAACAATGCCAGCCCCAGCAACCACGAGCAGCCCAACCGACGATGCAGATCCATGGCGAAACGCTCCCACTCAAATCCGAGACAAAAAAAAAGCCCGACCAAAAGGTCGGGCTCTTTATAAGTGAAGCGGCCGAATTAGACCAGCTTCTCCAGCTCAGGTACGGCTTCGAACAGATCCGCCACCAGGCCGTAATCGGCCACCTGGAAGATCGGCGCTTCTTCGTCCTTGTTGATCGCAACGATCACTTTGGAGTCTTTCATGCCGGCCAGGTGCTGGATCGCGCCGGAAATACCGACGGCGATGTACAGCTGTGGCGCAACGATCTTGCCGGTCTGACCGACCTGCATGTCGTTCGGTACGAAACCTGCGTCGACCGCGGCGCGGGATGCACCCACAGCAGCACCCAGCTTGTCGGCCAGAGCGTACAGGTGTTTGAAGTTGTCGCCGTTCTGCATGCCGCGGCCGCCGGAAACGACGATCTTGGCAGCGGTCAGCTCAGGACGATCGGACTTGGCCAGTTCTTCGCTGACGAAGCTGGAAGTGCCGGCGTTGTGAGCAGCGGCAACGGATTCAACGGCAGCCGAACCACCTTCAGCGGCAACCGGGTCGAAACCGGTGGCACGCACGGTGATCACTTTGATCGCAGCGGTCGATTGCACGGTAGCGATGGCGTTACCGGCGTAGATCGGACGCTTGAAGGTATCAGCGCTTTCTACCGAGATGATCTCGGAGATCTGGTCAACGTCCAGCTGGGCAGCAACGCGCGGCAGGATGTTTTTGCCGTTGGAAGTGGCGGCAGCCAGGATGTGGCTGTAGCCAGCGCCCAGCTCTGCTACCAGAGGAGCAACGTTTTCCGGCAGCTGATGCGCGTAGGCAGCATTGTCAGCGTTCAGGACTTTGCTCACGCCAGCGATTTTCGCGGCGGCTTCAGCCACGGCGCCAGCGCCCTGGCCTGCAACCAGAACGTGGATGTCGCCGCCGATTTTGGCAGCGGCAGCCACGGTGTTCAGGGTGGCCGGAGCCAGCACCTTGTTGTCGTGTTCGGCGATTACCAAGATAGTCATGATCAGATTACCTTCGCTTCGTTTTTCAGTTTCTCGACCAGTTCAGCCACCGACTTGACCTTGATGCCCGCGCTGCGTGCAGCCGGCGCTTCGACTTTCAGGGTCTTGTTGGTGGAGGCGGTGGAAACGCCCAAAGCGTCCGGAGTCAGCGTCTCGAGAGGCTTCTTCTTGGCTTTCATGATGTTTGGCAGGGACGCGTAGCGCGGCTCGTTCAAACGCAGGTCGGTGGTGACGATCGCTGGCAGTTTCAGGGAAACGGTCTGCGCGCCGCCGTCGATTTCGCGGGTCACGGCAACGCTGTCGCCGGAGACTTCGACTTTCGAGGCGAAAGTGCCCTGACCGTAGCCGCTCAGTGCAGCGAGCATCTGGCCGGTCTGGTTGTTGTCGCTGTCGATGGCCTGTTTGCCCAGGATCACCAGTTGAGGCTGTTCCTTGTCGACCACAGCCTTGAGCAGCTTGGCCACGGCCAGGGAAGTCAGGTCTTCAGCGGATTCGACGAGGATGGCGCGGTCGGCACCCAGAGCCAGTGCGGTACGCAGCTGTTCCTGAGCGGTGGACGGGCCGATGGAGACGACGACGATTTCAGTCGCAACGCCTTTTTCTTTCAGGCGTACGGCTTCTTCCACTGCGATTTCGCAGAACGGGTTCATCGACATCTTGACGTTGGCGAGGTCTACGCCGGAATTGTCCGCCTTGACGCGAACCTTGACGTTGTAATCCACAACGCGTTTGACAGCTACAAGAACCTTCATGGATTCCTCGTTACTCTCCGGTGAAAAGAAAGTCGCCTAGGCGAACCTGGCGGTTGATGCTCATCGGGCACAAGGGCACCTCTAAAAACGCCGGCTGAGCGGGATGACCGTTCGTCAGTCGTGACCGACGAGTCATGCCGCTTCGCGGTGTGTAAACTGCGCGCCGAACCTGCGCTGCGCATCACCGGTTACCGCCTACGCCCTGTCTTTAGAGGTGCTCTTGAAACCACCATTCAGCCTACGGCGAGCGCAAAACCGCCCGTATCTTGACCGGAACGCCCATTCTGGTCAATACGCCAAAATGCCCTGTCATAAGCCGCGCTTCTTTGATTTCTCTGGGCTGGAGCCGATTCAAACAAACGTTTGTATTGGACGCTAGGAGTGGTGTAGATATAATGCGCCGCCTAGAGAGAAAGGTGGTTTGCCCATTATTAGCCTTGACGTTAACGTAAAGGCAATAACGGATACGACACCGAACCTCCAAATTAGAAAAAAAACTGTTGAGCCTTGAGTAGGAGATAGCCTGTGGAACGCGAATACATGGAATTCGACGTGGTCATCGTCGGTGCCGGCCCCGCTGGCCTGTCCGCCGCCTGCCGTCTGAAGCAGAAGGCCGCCGAAGCCGGTAAGGAAATCAGCGTCTGCGTGGTCGAAAAAGGCTCCGAAGTCGGCGCGCACATCCTGTCCGGTGCCGTATTCGAACCACGTGCCCTGAACGAACTGTTCCCGGACTGGAAAGAACTCGGCGCTCCGCTGAACACGCCAGTCACCCGCGATGACATTTTCGTGCTGAAAAACGCCGAAAGCGCGCAGAAAATTCCTGACTTCTTTGTGCCCAAGACCATGCACAACGAAGGCAACTACATTATCTCCCTCGGCAACCTGTGCCGCTGGCTCGCTCAGCAGGCCGAAAACCTGGGCGTGGAAATCTACCCGGGCTTCGCCGCTCAGGAAGCGCTGATCGATGAAAACGGCGTGGTACGCGGGATCATCACCGGCGACCTCGGCGTAGACCGCGAAGGTCATCCGAAAGAAGGCCTGTACACCCCAGGCATGGAACTGCGTGGCAAATACACGCTGTTCGCCGAAGGTTGCCGTGGTCACATCGGCAAGCAACTGATCAAGCGCTACAACCTCGACAGTGATGCCGACGCCCAGCACTACGGCATCGGCCTGAAGGAAATCTGGGAAATCGACCCGTCCAAACACCAGCCAGGCCTGGTGGTGCACACCGCCGGTTGGCCGATGGACATCATGGGCACCGAGAACACCGGCGGTTCCTTCCTCTATCACCTGGAAAACAACCAGGTGGTGGTCGGTCTGATCGTCGATCTTTCCTACAGCAACACCTACCTGTCGCCGTTCGACGAATTCCAGCGCCTCAAGCATCACCCGGTACTCAAGCAGTACCTGGAAGGCGGCAAGCGCATCAGCTACGGCGCACGTGCAATCTGCAAAGGTGGCCTGAACTCGCTGCCGAAGATGGTGTTCAAGGGCGGCGCGCTGATCGGTTGCGACCTCGGCACCCTGAACTTCGCCAAGATCAAGGGCAGCCACACCGCGATGAAGTCCGGCATGCTCGCCGCTGAATCCGTGGCTGATGCGCTGTTCGCTGAAAAGGACGGCACCGAAGAGCTGACCACTTACGTTGACGCCTTCAAGAAGAGCTGGCTCTACGAAGAACTGTTCGCCAGCCGCAACTTCGGCCCGGCGATCCACAAGTTCGGCGCCATCGTCGGCGGCGGTTTCAACTGGCTGGATCAGAACATCTTCGGCGGCAAACTGCCGTTCACCCTGCACGACACCAAGCCTGACTACGCCTGCCTCAAGCTCGCGGCCGACTGCAAGAAGATCGACTACCCGAAACCCGACGGCAAGATCAGCTTCGACAAGCTGAGCTCGGTGTTCATCTCCGGTACCAACCATGAAGAAGAACAGCCGTGCCACCTGAAACTGACCGACCCGACTATCCCGCTGAGCAAGAACCTGCCGCTGTACGACGAGCCGGCACAGCGCTACTGCCCGGCCGGTGTGTATGAAGTGATCACCAAGGAAGACGGCGAGAAGCGCTTCCAGATCAACGCCCAGAACTGCGTGCACTGCAAGACCTGTGACATCAAGGACCCTTCGCAGAACATCACCTGGGTGACGCCGGAAGGCGCCGGCGGCCCGACCTACCCGAACATGTAAGTCGAATTGCTGAACATCAAGGCTCCCGAAACGGGGGCCTTTTTGTTGCCCGCGATTTGCTGAAGATCAAGCCGCTCGCTCATCCCCAGGGCTGCGCTCGAAATAGCGTTTGTACTCGCGACTGAACTGCGACGTGCTCTGATACCCCACCCGATGCGCCACCTGCGCCACTCCCAGTCCTTCGGCGATCAACAACGTCTGCGCCTTCAATAAACGTAAACGCTTCAGATACTGCACCGGCGACAGCAACGTGCTGCGTTTGAAATGCTCATGAAAGGTCGAAACGCTCATGTTCGCGCAACTGGCCAGCGTCTCGACGTTCAACGGTTCGGTGTAGTGCGAGTGCAAATGGCTGATCGAAGCCGCCACCCGGGCAAACTGACCCTGCTGCTCCACCAATGCCCGCAGCACATCGGCCTGGGGACCGCGCAAGGCTACGAACAACAACTCCCGCACCCGCGCCGGCCCGAGAATCTGGCACTCCAGCGGATCGTGCAGACAGCGCAGCAAGCGTTCGACGCAACCGCGCATGTCATCGTCGAGCACCACCGAAGTCATCGACTCCGGTGTCTGCGCCGGAATATGCCGCCCCGGCGCCAGCCCCATGGCCAGCACCAGTTCACCGAGCAGCACCCGGTCGATCGCCACCGACACGCCGAGCAACGGCGCGTCCGGCAACGCGTAGGTCTCGCACTCGAACGGCACCGGCAACGCCTGAATCAGGTAATGCCCGGCGCCGTACTCCATGGTGCGCGGCCCCAGATACGCCAGTTTGCTGCCTTGGGCGATGATCATCAGGCTCGGTTCATAAATGTGCGGACCACGGGCGACATCGCAACTGGCGCGCAACACCTGCACGCCCGGCAGCCCGGTCTGGCTGTAACCATCGCGCAGCGCCAGCGGTTCGATCAGCGAAACCAGGGTGGCGTTGGCATCAAGGTGACGGGTCAATTGCATCGGGTAGCTCTTCAGAAAAAATCACGAAAAAAGGGATGAAAGCATCATCGCAGATCCTTTTGCCAATGCGACCGATCAACCCCGCATGCCGGAGGATTAGGCATGACACCCGGAGGAATCGCCATGGCCGGACGACCGGACGGCGCCCAGAATGCGCCGCCTCACTTGTCACTGCTTTTGCGAGGTTTCACATGTACACCGCCATCGGCTATGCCGCTCAAACGGCCACCACGCCCCTCGCCCCGATGAAGTTCGAACGCCGCAGCCCACGGGCCGACGACGTCGCCATCGAAATTCTGTACTGCGGCGTCTGCCACTCCGACATCCACCAGGCGCGCAACGAATGGGGCATCGCCGTTTACCCGTTGATGCCCGGCCACGAGATCGTCGGAAAAGTCACCGCCGTCGGTGCGAATGTCACCAAGCACAAGGTCGGCGATCTGGTCGGCGTCGGCTGCATGGTCGACTCCTGCCGCACCTGCGAAGCCTGCCAGTCGAACCTCGAGCAATACTGCCTCGAAGGCCCGACCATGACCTACGCCACTCCGGACCGGGTCGATGGCAGCAACACCATGGGCGGTTATTCGGACAGCATCGTGGTCAGCGAGCACTTCGTGGTGCGCATTCCAGAGAAGCTGGATCTGGCGGCTGCCGCACCGATTCTCTGCGCTGGCATCACCACTTACTCGCCGCTCAAGCACTACGGCGTGAAGGCCGGCGACAAGGTCGGGATTCTGGGCATGGGCGGCCTCGGCCACATGGGCATCAAGTTCGCCAAGGCCATGGGCGCTGAAGTGACGTTGTTCACCCGCTCGGCGAGCAAGGCCGAGGAAGGTCGTCGTCAGGGCGCCGATCATGTGATCGTGTCCACCGACGAAGAGCAGATGAAAGCTGCAGCCGGTCGTTTCGACTTCCTGCTGGACACCATTCCGGTGCAGCACGATCTCAACCCGTACCTCGACACCCTGCGCTTCGACGGCGTGCACATTCTGGTGGGCCTGATCGAACCGATCGATCCGCCGGTTCACGCCGCGAAACTGGTGCTGGGTCGTCGCGTATTGGCCGGTTCGTTGATCGGTGGCGTCGCTGAAACCCAGGAAGTGCTGGATTTCTGCGCCGAGCACAACATCAGCTGCGACATCGAAATGCTCGACATCCGCCAGATCAACGAAGCCTACGCCCGCATGATCGCCGGCGACGTGAAGTATCGTTTCGTCATCGACATGGCGACTCTGAAGCTCTGATTCCTCAGACCTTCAAGCCTAGCTCCGCCGAGAGCCGGGCTGTGACCCCTTTGATCAGGGGAATCAGCTCGGCCATTTTTTCCAGCGGCATGTACGGCACGGTGCTGGCGATGCTGATCGCCGCGACGATGCGCTTGCTCGCGTCGCGGATCGGCGCCGCCACGCAACGGATCGACGGCTCGTTGTCTTCCAGATCGAACGCGTAGCCGCCGGCCACGTATTCGGTCATCCGCTGCTCCAGCTGCTCCCACGACTGCTGGGGATGCTGCGGCCAGAACTGACTTTTCCCACCCGCCGGCAGACTGATGTCGTACAGACGCTGCCAGTCCTGCGGCGCGTCATCCAGCATCAAGGCCTTGCCGATCCCGGTCCGCGCCAACGGCATGCGATGGCCGACCCGCGAGCGCATTTCCGGGCCGTTGCGTCCCGGATTCTTCAGCAAATAAAGCACCTCGTCGCCTTCGCGAATCCCCAAGTGAACGGTGTCGCCGGTCAGCGCCGACAACTCGTCCAGATACGGACCGGCCAGGGTCACCAGCGGCAACTCTTCGCGCGCCTGGAAACCCAGTTCGATCAGCTTCGGCCCCAGCAGATAACCGACTTGCGGCACGACGCGCAGGTAGCGCTCGTCCACCAGACAACTGGCCAGACGATGAGTGGTACTGCGCGTGGTACCGATCAGGCGGGCAATCTCTTTGAGATCGCGGGCGCCACTGGCGACGGCCTGCACCACACCCAACCCGCGAAGCAGGGTCTGGGTGCCGGTCGGCGCGGCGTCCTTGGCGGTTTTTGGGGCGTCTTCCTGCATATCCAGCCTTTAGCGTTGAGCGAGGGAACGGGCGGCATTATGGTCGCCCGGCATGGCCGACTACAACTCGATGCGCTCGACCTTGCCCACCAGCAGCACGTAGGACAAAGCACCAATCAATGCCAGAACCGCGATGTAGGTGATCGCCGGTGCGAACGAATCGCCGCTGGCCAGGAAGCCGATGACAATCGGCGTGGCAATCGCCGACAGGTTGCCGATGAAGTTGAACACCCCGCCGGTCAAGCCCAGTAACCGCGCCGGCGCCAGTGTCGAGACCAGAGACCAGGTGATCGACGCCAGCCCATTGCCGAAAAACGCCAGCGCCAAAAAGGCAATCACCAACGGCGTCGATTCGACGAAGTTGGCGCCGATGATCGAGGTGGAAATCAGCAGCCCGCCAATGATCGGCAGCTTGCGTGCAAACCCGACGGTGCAGCCGCGACGGATCAGGAAGTCGGAGAAGAACCCGGAGCACAGCACGCCGATGAACGCGGCGAGAAACGGCAGCGACGCCAGCAGGCCGGACTTGATGAAGTCCATTCCGCGATACTTCACCAGGTAGGTCGGGAACCAGGTCAGGAAAAACCACAGCGTCGAATTCAGGCAGAACTGGCCGAGGTAGATCCCCCACAACTTGCGTTTGCTCAGGACGATGCCGAGATCGGTCCAGCTGAATTTTGCCCTCACCTTGGCGGTTTCGGCGGCGATATCCACCAGCCCGCCGCCCTCGCGGATCAGATCGATTTCGCCTTGGTTGGCGCCTTTGAAATCACGCGGTTCGCGATACACCGCGTACCAGATCGCCGCCCAGACAATGCCCACCGCGCCGGTCGCGACAAACACCATGTGCCAGCCAAACTCATGTTGCAGCCACGCCAGCACCGGGGTCAGAAACGCCAGCCCGACAAACTGCCCGGAGGTATAGAAGCCGATGGCCGTGGCCCGCTCACGCTCGGGAAACCAGGTCGTCACCACGCGGCTGTTGATCGGATACGCCGGTGCTTCCAGCGCACCGACCGCCATGCGCAGCACGAACAGGGCGATGAAACTGGCGGCGAAACCGAGCATCACCGTGGCCAGCGACCACAACAGCAGCGCAACGCTGTACAGGATGCGCGGTGGCACCCGATCCACCAGCCAGCCGCCGGGGATCTGCATGGCGGCGTAGGTCCAGCCGAAGGCGGAAAAGATCAGCCCGACGTGCACCGGGTCGATGCCCAGATCCGTCGTCAGTGCCGGGGCGGCAATCGACAGGTTGCTGCGGTCGAGGTAGTTGATGACCACGGTGATGAACAGCAACACCATGATGAAAAATCGCTTGCGGCTGGGCGTGACTAACGTCGCTTGCCCGGTGAGGGTTTGCGGTTGCATGGGGAGCGCCTCTTCTTATGTTTATTGAGGTCGGGGGTTGTTGGCGAGATCGTTCCCACGCTCCGCGTGGGAATGCAGCCCGGGACGCTCTGCGTCCCAAGAGCGGACGCAGAACGTCCATTGAGGCATTCCCACGCGGGCGGTTCGACGCCTCGACGTGGGAACGATCTCTTAGAAGGAAATCAGCGACTCACCACTCGGCAAAACTGCCATCGGCATGACGCCAGATCGGGTTGCGCCAGCGGTGGCCGACCGCCGCGCGTTCGATCACGTATTCCTCGTTGATCTCGATGCCCAGGCCCGGGCCGTTCGGGATTTTCACGAAGCCTTTGTCGTAGTCGAACACCCGCGGATCCTTCACATAATCGAGCAGGTCATTGCTCTCGTTGTAATGGATGCCCAGGCTCTGCTCCTGGATAAACGCGTTGTAACAAGCGGCGTCCAGTTGCAGACACGCGGCCAGCGCAATCGGCCCCAGCGGGCAGTGCAGTGCCAGCGCCACGTCGTAGGCTTCAGCCATGTTGGCGATCTTGCGGGTCTCGGTGATGCCGCCGGCGTGGGAGGCATCCGGCTGGATGATGTCGACGTAACCTTCGCTCAACACCCGTTTAAAGTCCCACCGCGAAAACAGCCGCTCGCCGAGGGCAATCGGGGTGCTGGTCAGCGGTGCCAGTTCTTTCAGCGCTTCGTAGTTTTCGCTGAGCACCGGCTCTTCGATGAACATCAGTTTGTACGGGTCGAGTTCCTTCATCAGCACCTTGGCCATGGGTTTGTGCACCCGGCCATGGAAGTCGACGCCGATGCCGACGTTCGGCCCGACCGCATCACGTACGGCGGCAACGTTGGCAAGCGCCAGATCGACTTTTTCGAAGGTATCGAGAAATTGCAGCTCTTCGGTGCCGTTCATTTTCACCGCTGTGAAACCACGGCCCACCGCCTCTTTCGCAGCTCGCGCGGTGTCCGCCGGACGGTCGCCGCCGATCCACGAATACACTCGGATCTTGTCCCGCACCTGGCCGCCGAGCAGGTCGCTGACCGACACGCCCAGCGCCTTGCCCTTGATGTCCCACAGCGCCTGATCGATGCCGGCCAGTGCGCTCATGTGGATTGCGCCGCCGCGGTAGAAGCCGCCGCGATACAGCACAGTCCAGATGTCTTCGATATTGCGTGGGTCTTTGCCGATCAGGTAGTCGGACAATTCCTCAACCGCTGCGGCAACCGTGTGGGCCCGACCCTCGACCACGGGCTCGCCCCAACCGGTCACGCCCTCGTCGGTTTCGACTTTCAGGAAGCACCAGCGCGGCGGGACGATGAAGGTGGTGAGTTTGATGATTTTCATCTGCTTGTCTCTCTTGTTAGATGCAGCGCACGCAGCGCCGGAAAAGTCTTAGCGAAGGGCTTTCCAGGCCGCCACGTAGGCCTTGGCATTGACCGCCACTTGCTCAGTCGTCAGGCCCGGTTTGAACAGCCCGGACCCGAGGCCGAAGCCTTTGACGCCGGCGTCGATGAACGCCTGCATGTTGTCCGGCGTGATGCCGCCGACCGGCGCCAGAATCGTCCCGACCGGCAACACCGCCAGCCAGGCTTTCACCACCGCCGGGCCCATCTGTTCGGCCGGGAACAGCTTGAGAATGTCCGCGCCCTCCTCCAGTGCCGCGAAGGCTTCGGTCGGTGTGGCGACGCCCGGCGACAGGTACAGCCCCGCCGCTTTCGCTGCCCGCAACACCTTGGCATCGCTATGAGGCATGACGATCACCTGGCCGCCGGCCTCCTTTACCAATTCCACTTGTTCCGGGGTCAGCACCGTGCCGGCACCAATCAGGCAATCGGCGGGCAAAGTCTTACGCAGGATGCGAATACTTTCGTACGGTGCAGGGGAATTGAGCGGTACTTCAATGACGCGAAATCCGGCCGCATACAGGACTTCTCCGACAGCGGCCGCTTCCTGCGGATGCAGGCCGCGTAGGATCGCGATCAGACCGTTTTGCGCCAGTGCTTGCTTGAGCATGTCAGGCCTCCAGTCAGGGTTAACGGGATGAGGAATCGATCAGTCCGGCGGCGAGCGCCAGTTGCCACAGACCACGTTCGGTGGCTTGCTCGGCCAGGGTCACCCGGGCGAAACCGCAGGCGTCGAGGGCACGGCTGTAACGGGCGCACAACTGCGCGTTGCCGATGAGGATGATCGAAGGAAGATGTGTGCTGTTGCGCCGACGTCGTTGCACGGCGGCCAGCGCCGTCAGTTCATGGCCGATCAGCAGGCCGGACAGATAGTCCGGTTGCGCGGTGGCGCCGAGTTCACCGGTCAGGCCCAGGCTGCGGGCGCTGAACAGGGTCGACAGCACGCCGATTTCGCCTTCTGCCGACAACGCCACCTGCACGCCGCGATCAAACGCCTCGGCATCGAACGTCGCGCTGTGCTGTTGGGTACGGCCGAGAATGCTGTGTTCGCTGAGTACGGCGAACACTTCGCCGGTCATGAAGGTGTCGAAACGGGTGATGCAGCCGTCGGCCACTTCCACCCATTTCGAATGACTGCCCGGCAGGCCGATCAGCAGATCATTGCCCGCCTCGACCGGCAGATTCTGCAGGACGCCGAGTACCTGGGTTTCTTCGCCGCGCATCACGTTCGGCAGCGTCGAGCGCTGAATCACACCCGGCACGATGTGCACATCAACACCGCGAAGACTGCGAACGGTTTGCAGGGATTTTCCGAGATCGGCCACGTTGGCCGGCGTATCGCGGTAGGACGCTTCGCGCCAGCCCTGGGCGCTGCCGACCATGCCGCAGGCAATCACCGGCAAGTCGGGCTGCGCGTCGAGCCAGTCGCCACAGGCCTCGTCGAACGCCAGTTCAAAACCGTCGGAGCATTCACGACCGTTGATGACCCGCGGCGTCTTCGGCAACTGCATGATCCCGAACGACAGCGACCGCTGCGCCAGCACCTGCCCGCCCGCCGCGAGTTTGTAAGCACGTAGTGAGGTCGTCCCCCAATCGAGCGCGATCAATTGCGCCAGCATCGCTTCACCTGTTTTGTTATTGGCAGTGAGTGAGCTGGACTATAGACCCGGGCACAACAAAATCTCAATATATAAATATCATTCCCACATTATGGGGCGCTGGCAAAAAAATATCGCAGGCAGAAACAGTGCCTTCAGAGAAATTCAACTTCCCTGCAGGAGCCGTCTCGGGCTGCGATATTCCTGGCGCGGCTCAGTTGCCCTCGGCAAACTCGCGCAACACCTTGCCATCCATGCGGTAACGCACCCACTCTTCCTGCGGCTGGGCACCAAGGGATTTGTAGAACTCGATGGCTGGAGTGTTCCAGTCCAGCACGCTCCATTCGAAGCGGCCACAGTCGTTGGCGCAGGCGATTTTCGCGAGGTGACGCAGCAGGGTTTTGCCAGCGCCGCCGCCTCGTTGTTCGGGGGTGATGTAGAGGTCTTCGAGGTACAGGCAGTTGCTGCCCAGCCAGGTCGAATAGCTGAAGAAGAACACCGCAAAACCGATCGGTACGCCGTCGCGCAGGCAGATCAGACCGTGGGCGGTGGCGCCTTCGCTGAACAGGCTGCGCTCGATGTCGGCAACGCTGGCGATGACTTCGTGACGGGCCTTTTCGAAGTCTGCCAATTCGGTGATGAACGCGAGGATTTGCGGTGCATCGCTGGGGGTCGCCGGGCGGATTTCGATCGTCATGGACGGGCCTTGTCGGAAAAAGGAAAACGCCATACTAAGGCGGCGCGCGGCGCTCGTCACATGGCAATCCACGGATTAGGCTAGCGCGGCCGATGACTCGCAAGGACTCCCATGAACAATCTCGTTTTTTCACATCTCACGGAGCTCGCCGCCGAACTGCTGCCCCACGCGCTGGAACCGTCGGAAGACGGCGCTCATGATCTGTCGCATCTGCAACGGGTCTGGCACAACGCGCGCACCTTGCAGGCCGAGGAAGGTGGCGACCTTGAAGTGCTGCTCGCTGCAGTGTTGCTGCACGATTGTGTGGCCGTGGAAAAGAACTCGCCGCTGCGTTCACAGGCATCACGCCTGGCAGCGGAAAAAGCCTCGAAGGTGCTGGCGAACATGCATTGGCCCGAAGCCAAAATCGACGCCGTTACCCACGCCATCGAGGCCCACAGCTTTTCCGCAAACATCGCCCCGCTCACCCTCGAAGCGCGACTGGTGCAGGACGCCGACCGTCTCGACTCCCTCGGCATGCTCGGCGTCGCCCGCACCTTTTACACCGCCGGACGCATGGGCAGCGCGCTGTACGACCCGCAAGATCCCGAGGCCCGGGAAAGGGACTACGACGACAAGCGATTCTGCCTCGACCATTTCCAGACCAAACTGCTGCACCTCGCCGACGGTTTCCAGACCGTTGCCGGTCAACGTCTGGCACAGCTCCGTCATCGACGCTTGAAAGGTTTCATGGAGCAATTCAAGGAAGAGATCGGCCTCGAAAGCGCTCAGCCCTTCTGAACCGTTCGTCGATCATCAGGCACCAATCTTTCACGAGGGCAGACCAAAAGGAGGTAAGGATTTCAATCACTGGAGACACCCTATGATCTCGTCAAGGTTGACTGCACTCGTATTCGCTACCCTCCTCAGCCCGGCGGTATTCGCCGCCTCGACCACCGCTGCCGGTACCGGGCCGACCGATCCGGTTACCCAGCCAAGAGCCCCCGCCATCAACAGTGCCCCCGGTATGAATACCGACGGTTCGGGTGTACCGCTGATCAATCAGCCACCCGCGACGGGAACCGATCCTCGCACCCAGGGCAGCGATCCCGGTCGCCAAGGCGGCATGAACACCCCCGACGCTCCGGCCGCCCCCGACAACGCCGGCCCCGGCGTCGGCTCGAAAACCACCACGGGTGGTTCGGGCTCTGAAGGCGCAGGACAGTGATCCGTGCTTCATCCACGCAACGTGTCTTATCCACTTCCTTGAAGAGGTAACCATGAACGTCGATAAAAACCTGGAAAAAGAAGTCCTCACCCGCCTGTTGCATGCCCACCCAAGCGGCCTCGGCAAAGAGGTGCTGGACAATTATCGCGGCGAGAAAGTCGTGGCCAGTGCCCTCGCCGCCCTGCAGGAGCGTGGACTGATTCACCACGGACACATCACTTGCAATGAAGCCGGAGAGCATTCGCTGAATCTGCCGATCAAGCTCAGCGCTGCAGGGGTGGAAGCGGCGCGCAAGCTCGATACCTGACGCTTGCGGTCACTGGCGCAGGCAGTGTTCGAATGCATTGCCTGCGCCGGTTCATACCGAGATTCATCCAACCACCAGGAGACTCGCCATGCCTCGTGGAAGCAAAGCCAAATACACTGAAGAACAGAAGCGCAAAGCCGAACACATCGAAGACAGCTATCAAAACAAAGGGATGTCCAAGGACGAAGCCGAGGCCCGCGCCTGGGCGACAGTGAACAAACAGTCCGGCGGCGGCGAGAAGGCCGGAGGTTCCGGGCGTCGGAAACCGGCCAATGCCAAGGCCGAGGATCGCAAGGAATCAGCGCGGCGCGCGGCGGTGAGTCGTGAGGGACATTCGCGCGATAGCAAGGCTTCACGCGAAGTGCAGACGGTCGACAGTCTGCGTAAGGAGGCCCGGGAGCGGAAGATTCCCGGGCGTTCGTCGATGCGTAAAGATGAGTTGATTGCGGCGTTGCGCAGAGCCGGCTAGGTCCAGACTGGACGTAACGCCTGAAGGCCTTATCGCTGGCAAGCCAGCTCCCACAGAAATCAAAGTGCTCGCAAAAACTGCGCCCCCTACTGAAACCTGTGGGAGCTGGCTTGCCAGCGATTGCGATCGTTCAGTCAGTGCATTTTTTGCTGATCAGCACATCAACCTCCGCAGTGCCAGGAGCGGTCGCCGGGCCCCAGCGAGTGACCGCTAACGCAGCCGCAGCGTTGGCGCGCCGGGCGGCTTCGTGAGCGGCCAGTCCTTGTGCCAGCCCGGCGACGAATACGCCTGCATGCGCGTCGCCCGCGCCGTTGCTGTCCACCGCCTGCACCTTGAAACCCGGCACATGCTGGCGTTCGCCGCGCTGATGAATCCAGCAACCCTGCGGGCCATCGCGTACCACCATCAAAACTTCCTGTGGCAGATGCACGGCCAATCGGTCCAGCGCGGTTTCAATGTCAGCCGCGCCCGTGAAACGCAGCGCCTCGACGCGGTTGCTGGTCCACACATCAATGCGCGGCAGTAACGCCTGCATCATCGGTGAGTCCGGCGATTCCACCAGCGGACCTGGATCGAACACCACGTTGATCGTCTTCGGCAGCGCCAGCGTCCAGTCCAGCAACGCCTGGGCCTTGCCGCTGTGCAGCAGGCTGTAACCGCTGACGTAGACGTAGTCCCCCGTCTCGGCGGCGACGCTGTTCAGCTCCGCTGCCGTCACCTCACCTTCCGCGCCGATGTAGGAGATGAAACTGCGCTCGGCCGACGCATCGGTCAGCGCCACGCAGATGCCGGTGTCACGTTCTGCAGGTTGTTCGATGCCGATGCGGATGCCTTCGGCGTTCATCGCCTGCCGCGCCAGATCGCCGAATCGGCCGCTACCGTGGCGACCGAGATAGACCACCGGCAAGCCATTACGCGCGGCGGCAGCCATCACATTGAAGCCGCCGCCGGCTTCGAAACTGGCGGACTGCGCCAGCACGTCGCCGCCGATTTGCGGCAGCGCATCCACGGCCATGACCAGGTCGATGATGACCTGGCCGGTGTGCAACATCTTAGGCATGAGCATTCTCGGATTGCGCGGCGCGGCGATCTCTCGCCCCGCCGAGTACGAAGTAAATGCCGCCGGCGACCACGAACGTCACGATCCAGCCGAGGCCGTTGTGGCCCAGCCACGAATCGGACAGGAAGCCCTTGAACCAGACGTTCTCGGCGGTGGTGCCGATGGTGGTGAAACTGAAGCCCAGCACGATCGCGATTGCCCATGCGCCGAACGCGCGCCATTCGATGCCGCCGCTGTACCAGTAGGCGCTGCTCGGGCTGACGTCGAGCAGGTCTTTCGGGCTGTAGTAGTGACGGTGAATCAGGTCGACCACGAAGATCCCGACCCACGCGGTGATCGGCACTGCCAGCAGGGAAATGAAGGTGATGAACGGGCCGTAGAAGCTGTCGGCGATCAGCATGAAGTAGATCGAACCGGCGAATATCGCAACGATGTCGACCACTACCGCGTACACGCGCTTGACCTTCAGGCCGAGGGTCAGCGTGGTCAGGCCGGCGGAGTACACCGACAGGTTGTTCGACAACAGCAGGCCGCCGAATGCGGTGATCAGGTACGGCACGGCCATCCAGGTCGGCAGCATGTCGCGGATCGCCACGATCGGGTCAGTCGCCGACGCCAGGTCGTTGTTGCCCACCGACAGCAGGCCGCCGAGGGTGATCAACAGCACCAGCGGAATCCCCGCGCCGAACGCCGCCGAAGCGACCAGGCGCACGGCTTTGACGCTGCGATGCTGATAGCGCGACATGTCGGCGCCAGCATTTGCCCAGCCGATCCCGGTGCCGGCGGCCATGGTGCCGATGCCGATGATCATCGCGCTGATCGGCGCTGGTGTGGCGTTGAACACCGCGCTCCAGTCGATGGTCGCGCAGAGGAAGCCGCCGACCAGAATGTTCAGCGCGCCGAACACGTAGGTCGCCCACTTCTGGATCACCAGCAACGTGGCGTGGCCGAGGCCGGACACCGACAGGGTCAGCAGCACGAAAATCGCGATGAAGATCAGGGTCAGCACCGGCGCGCTTTTGGCTTCCACCGGCGAGCCGAACAGGATCGAGCACAACGACAGCAGCACGAATGCGGCCGTGGTGGTGTTGACGGTTTCCCAGCCCAGGCGCGACATCAGCGAGACCAGCGTCGGGCCGATATTGCCGCGCACACCGAAGATCGCCCGCGACAGGGTCAGGCTCGGCGCACGACCGCGACGGCCGGCAATCGAGATGATCCCCACCACCGCGAACGAACCGGCAGCGCCGAGAATCGCGACAATGATCGCCTGCCAGATCGCCAGGCCGCGAAAGGCAACCAGCGTGGCGCCCAGCGGCAGGCCGAGGATGGAAATGTTGGCAGCGAACCAGACCCAGAACAGTTGCAGCGGATGGCCGTTGCACTCGCCTTCCGGCACCGGCTCGATGCCCCGGGTTTCCAGTTGCCCGGCGCTTTGCCCGGCGTTCGATGAACTCATGAAAAATGCTCCTGTTTGCCTTTATTGTGGTTGTGGCAATGACGCAGAACGACGAGACATCCCGCCCTTCCTGGGCCTGTCTGCGCGATCCATTGCGGGTGAATATTCAGGGTTTGTGGTGCGCCTTTCGCGAGCAAGCTCGCTCCCACATTTTAATTTGTGGTGTTCACACAGCCCCTGTGGGAGCGAGCTTGCTCGCGAAGGCGTCAGTCCAATCAGCGCAAGGCCAAAAGCCCTGTCACCAACGGTTCCAGCTCCAGACCATTGACGGCCTTCACCGTCTCGATCATCGGCGCCGGCCAGCTCTGCAGACCCAGGCAGGCCCCGAGCATGGCGCCGAGAATCGCGGCGATGGTGTCGGTGTCGCCACCCAGGCTCGCGGCCATGCACAGCGCATCAAATGGCGTCATTTCACCGACCGCGACTTGCTGCGCGAGGGCGAACGACACCACCACCGATTCCTGCGACGCCACCGAGGTGCCGATCACGTCGTACAGCAGATCCGCGAGCAACACCGGGTCGCTCTCGACACTGATGCTGCGCGCCCAACTGATCCGCGAGGCGATGCGCCCGCCGGCCACCCAGTGGCCGTGCGATTCAGCTTGCTGGGCGATCTGCTGGCCGAGGTTCAGCGCCTCGCCCAGATCCAGACCGTTGATGCCGGCCGAAACCACCGCCGCCACCGCCGCCGCGCTGGAAATCCCCAGCGTGGTGTTGTGAGTGACCTGACAGGCCTGCACCACCGCCGCGATAAAGCGTTCGGGGTCGGCGACATCCGCCGCGATGCCCACCGGGGTGATGCGCATCGCTGCGCCGTTGGTGGTGCCATAACGCCCGGCCTCTTCCGGCGAATGGCCGGCGAGGATCATTTCGATCGCACGTTTGGTCGACGGGCCGAGCAAATCCTGCGAGCCCTTGGCCTGCATCTCGGCTTCCCATTCGATCAGCCGTTGCGCGAGCACCGCCGGTTCGATCCGGCCCTTGCCTTCAACCAGCAACTCGCCGACCAGAATCGCCTGTTCGGTGTCGTCGGTGATCGAGCCTTTGGGCATGTTCGCGGCAATCGGCTGCAAGGGGCCGGCGTCCTGCAGGTCGGTGATCTGGCCGAAGCGCTGCTTGATGGTTTCGCGGTTCAGGGATTGGGTCGGCATGCCCAGCGCGTCGCCGAGGGCCAGGCCGTAAAACGCGCCCAAGGCACGGTCGAGGGCGGTCATTTCGATTCTCCAAATTGCAGGTGCAGGCGGAAATGCACCGGGTCGAGCAGGCTTTCGACCTGTTCCATGAAACGGTTCTGCCGGTCGTAGGTGGTGCGCAATGCCTTGAGGAACACCGTGCCTTCTGGGCGGCCGAGCAGTTCGGCGTCCACGGCGTTGAGCGGTTCGGCACCGATCCACTGATCGCCGCGCTCGCCGATGTAACCGTAGGCGGCCAGGGTGATGGTCAGGGAGTTATCGATCAGGCCCACTCGCGGCAGGCTTTCCAGGCCTCCGCTGGCGGGCATCAGAGAGCGTTCAAGGGACACCGCCGTGCCGTCGTTGGAACGGCGGCGACGTTCGAGAAGAATGAATTGATCGGAGCCGAAACGCGCAAGCAGATCCGCACGTGTCACGGCCTCCAGACGCAGCACGTCGGTATTGATCATCGCCCCGCTGTCGGCCAGGGCCTGGGCCCAGCCGCTGCGCTGGTCGAGCACCACCCCGTCAAACGTGACGATGGAGCCGACCCCGCTTTGCGTGGCGATGTAATTGCGCCGCTTCAGTTCGGCCAGCGCTTCGCGCAACGTGCCACGGCTGACGTTGAATTCCTGAGCCAACTGATGCTCGCCGGGCAACAGAAAGCCGTCCTCCATGAGACCGCTTTCGATGCGTCGGACGAGCTCGTCGACCACCCGTTGTTTCTTGTCAAATCGTACCTGTCTAATCATGTACAAAGTGATACCCGAAACAAGACAGGGCGAGCAAGGAGTATTTATCTGGAAGTGACGGAAGGTTCGGTAGACAGGATGAACTGTGGGAGCGAGCTTGCTCGCGATAAGGCCTGCACATCCGACATCAAAGTGTCGGATCTACCGCTATCGCGAGCAAGCTCGCTCCCACAGGGTATTGCGGATTACCGTTGCTTGAGTCGGTCGATAACCACAGCCAACAACAAAATCGACCCTCGAATCACATACTGATAAAACGTGTCGATATTCTTCAGGTTCATCGCATTCTCGATAATCGCCAGAATCAACACCCCGGCAATCACATGCCGAATCATCCCGATCCCGCCACTCAGCGACACCCCGCCCAACACGCAAGCCGAAATCACCGTCAGCTCAAAACCCTGCCCGATCATCGGCTGACCCGAAGTCATCCGCGAAGCCAGAATCACCCCCGCCAGCGCACCGATCACCCCATGCACTGCGAAGATGATGATCTTCGTGCGATCGACATTCACCCCTGCCAGCAGCGCCGCTTCCTGGTTGCCGCCGATGGCCATGGTGTTGCGTCCGTAGGTCGTGTAATTCAGCAACCAGCCGAAAAACAGGAAGCAGACAATGGTGATCAGAATCGGCACCGGCACGCCGAACAACTGGCCGTTGCCGAACACGAAGAACGATTCCTGCGATACGCCCACCGCTTTGCCGTTGGCAAAAATGTAGGCCAGGCCACGGACGATCTGCATGGTCGCCAACGTCGTGATCAGCGCATTGACCCGCAACTTGGCGATCACGATGCCGTTGATCAGGCCGACGATCAGGCCCATCACCAGCGCCGCGCTGACGCCGAGAAACACGCTGTTGGTATCGCGCATGACCACCGCCGCAACCACGCCGGCGCAGGCAATCACCGAACCCACCGACAAGTCGAAATGTCCCGACGCCAGGCAATACAACATGGTGCACGCGGCGATCCCGGTGGTGGAAATCGCCAGGCCCAGGCCACGCATGTTCAGCGGCGAGAGGAAGTTGTCGATCAGCAAGGTGCAGGCGACAAAAATGCCCACCGCCGCCAGCAGCATCACCCAGTCATCGAGGAAGCGCCGCATATCCAGAGGTTTGCGCTCGGTCGGCAGGGTTTCGTTTTGGGTTGTCATCATAGTCACCTCTCAGTTCGCCACGCCGTCAGCGCGGTGGCGCGGCAAAGCCAGTTGCAGCAGGTTGGATTCGTTGGCCTGGTCGCGGCTGACTTCGCCACGCAGGGCGCCCTCGCACAGCACCAGAATGCGGTCGGAAATGCCCATTACCTCCATCAGATCGCTGGACACCACGATCACCGAAATACCGTCGGCGGCCAGGTTATGGATGATCTGGTAGATCTCGGCCTTGGCGCCGATGTCGATGCCGCGGGTCGGTTCGTCGAGCAGCAGGACTTTCATCGGCATCGACAGCCAGCGGCCGAGAATGGCTTTCTGCTGATTGCCGCCGGACAGGAACTTGATTTGTTGCCCGGCGTGGGGCGTTTTCACTTTCAGGGCCTTGATCTGTTTGTCGGCGTTGCCCTTTTCCCAGATCCCGCGCAGCAGGCAACCGAGACCGGAGTTCGCGCCACGCGCACTGATGTTGATGTTCTCGGCGACGCTGGCGAGCGGGATGATGCCTTCCTTCTTGCGATCCTCCGGACACAGCAGAATCCCGGCAGCAATTGCATCGCGGGGCGAACGCAGCTTCAGTTCATGGCCGCGCAATTCCAGGCGTCCGGCGGTGTTGCGCTCAAGACCGCTGAGCAGCCGGAACAGCTCGGTGCGCCCTGCCCCAACCAGTCCGAACAGGCCCAGAATCTCGCCTTTGTGCGCATCGAAACTGATCGGCTCGCGCAGGCCCGGGCCGAGCAAGCCATCGACTCTCAGCGCCACGGCACCGCGTGGACGACCGCGATAATCGTAGATGTCCTGAATGTCGCGCCCGACCATGCAAGTCACCAGTTGATCGTGGGTCAACTGACTCATGTCGTCGAAGGTGCGCACGTAGCGACCGTCCTTGAACACCGTCACCGCGTCGCAGATGCGGAACACTTCTTCCATGCGATGGGAGACGTAAAGCACGACTTTGCCTTCGTCGCGCAGTCGGCCGATGATCGCCATTAACCGGTCGATTTCCCGCGCCGAAAGGCTGCTGGTCGGTTCGTCAAAGGCAATCACATGCGCGCCACGGGACAGCGCCTTGGCGATTTCAACCAGTTGCCGCTGACCGAGGGACAGGCGTCCGACCTTGGTCTGCGGGTCGATTTCATCGGCCAGGCCTTTGAGGCAGGCCAAGGCTTGCTGGCGCAGCGCGCCGCGATTGATCAGGCCGAAACTGGCGGGCAGATGACCGAGGAACAGGTTCTCGGCCACAGTCATTTCCGGTACCAGATGCAACTCCTGGTGAATCACCGCCACACCGCTGCCGATGCTGTCGGCGGTCGACTTGAACGCCATCGTCCGATCGCCGATCTGCAGCTCGCCGCTGCTCGGAATGTAGGCACCGCCGAGGATTTTCAGCAGGGTCGATTTGCCGGCGCCGTTCTCGCCCATCAAGGCGTGGACCTGCCCGGGGTGGGCGACGAAACTGATGCCGTCCAGCGCCTTCACGCCCGGGAAGGTCTTGCCGATCCCGTTGAAACGCAGGCTGCCGCTGGCGCTGTGTTCTTGTGTCTGTACTTGCGCGTGCATTTAAGCCACCTCATCACACCGTTCAAGCGGCCCGGCTGCCCGGGCCGCCGCTGCCGTCAGTTCCACAGGCCGATCTTCTCCAGCTCCTGCTTGAAGTTGTCGCGGGTGATCAGGGTGACGTCGTCCATCGCGGTGTACTTCGGCGGTTCCTTGCCGGTGTTGACCCACTCGTACATCATCTCGGCAGTCTTGTAGCCTTCGATGTGCGGGCTCGGCAGCATCGAACCGTAGAAGCCGCTGTTGGGCTTTTTCAGCTCGCCGATGGCGTCGGTGCCGTTGATGCCGATACCGATCACGTTGGCCGCGGCAAACCCGGCGGCTTCGGTGGCGCGTACGCCGCCGAGCACGGTGTTGTCGTTCATGCCGCCGATGATCAGGTTCTTCGCCGCGCCCGGCAGCTTGACCAGCGCCGAGTTGGTGGCGTCCATGCTGCCCGGTACGTCGAGGGTTTTCAGGGCGGCGGTCAGAATGTGATCTTTCGGCATGCCCGCGTCTTCGAGGGCCTTCATCGAGCCGTCGGTGCGCTTCTTGCCGGTGTCGAGTTCGTTGTAGGTGTTGACCACCGCGTAGGTGTCTTTCCAGTCCCAGTTACGCTTTTTCGCCTCGGCGGCCATGGCGGCGCCCTGCTTCTGGCCGACTTCGAACGCGGCCATCCCGAGGTACGGCACGTCTTCCATGAACTTGCCGTTGGCGTCGACGAAGCGGTCGTCGACGGCGATGACTTTCAGGTCATTGAGTTTGGCCTTGGCCATGATCGCCGGGCCGAGGGACACGTCCGGCGGGCAGATGACGAAGCCCTTGGCGCCGTTGGCCGCGAGGCTGTCGATGGCCGAGAGGGTTTTCTCGCCGTCCGGCACGGCGATCTTGATCAGCTCGAAGCCTTTGTCCTTGGCAGCTTTCTCGGCGAAGGCCCATTCAGTCTGGAACCACGGCTCCTCAGCCTGCTTGACCAGGAAACCGATCTTCACCGGATCGGCGGCCAGCAGCGAACTGCTCAGGCTGAACGCAGTGACCGCCAGCGCGGTACTGCACAGGGTACGAATCCCGAAACGACGTTTCATAAGCAGACTCCTTGTTATTTTTCTTGAGCGTTATTTGAAAAGCGTTACAGCGGTCGAAGCGTTTCCCGCAAATCATGACGACAATAGTCATATCGTATGATGATTGGATTTCAGGCGGAACTTGCCACCTGAAATCCGGATTTTCAGTCGTGGTACATCACCGAGCGACCACCATCGATGGTGATGCACGAGGCGTTGATGAACGGCGCTTCATCACTGGCCAGGAACACGGCGGTCATCGCCACTTCAATCGGTTGGCCGATGCGTTTTGGTGGGTGCAGATCGAAGGCGCGCTGGCGTTCGGCGTGTGGGTCGGCGAAGCCGTTCCAGTAATCGACGTTGAGCTGGGTTTCGATGTAGCCCGGAGCGATGGCGTTAACGCGAATGCCCTTCGGCGCGTACTCGATGCCCAGCGCGCGGGTCAGCCCGAGCAAGCCGTGCTTGGCCACCGGGTACGGAAAGCAGCCGGGAATGATGTTTGTGGAATGGGTCGAGGCAATGTTGATGATGCTGCCGATGCCTTGCTCGATCATCTGCGGCAACACGGCTTTGCAGCCGTACCAAGCGCCGTCCAGGTCGATGGCGAAGCAGCGTTTCCAGTCTTCTTCGGTCATTTCCAGTGGATCACGGAACACGTTGACCCCGGCGCAGTTGACCAGCACGTCGATGCGACCGTGCAGCTCGATGGCCAGTTTGGCCATGGCGTGCAGATCCTGCTGACGTGATACATCGGCCTTGATCGCTTGCACATCGGCGCCCTGCTCGCGCCAGTGCGCGGCGACCTTCTCGACCTTTTCAGCCTGGATATCGCTGATCACCAGTTTGGCCTGCTGCGAGGCGAAGGTCGCGACGATTGCTTCGCCGATGCCTTGTGCGGCGCCGGTCAGCAGCACGACCTTGTTTTTCAGGCGCTCACCTTTCGGTGGCTCGGGCACCGGTGGCAGGGACAGAGGTTCAGCCATGAATCAGGACTCCTGTTCGAAAGCATAAAAAAACCGGGCATCTGACGATGTCCGGTCTGGAAGGCTTGTGGAACAAAACAGGCGAGCGCACGCCTCAGTACCTAAACGGCCCGAAGCGCTGACTCCGCTGTGGAGTGCGATGGAAATTCGCTGCATCACTTCACCTGTTTTGTTCTTTTTAAGTGTGAGTGCGTGTTACTGCTGGAGCCGACTATAAACCCGACCGCCGAATAATCTCAATATATAATTTTGCATCCCATATTTTGGGATTTAACCAGCGAATCGCGTACAGAGCTTTCCGGCGACGTCCACTCGCAAAGACAGCACGGCGCCATCCAGCGGGTGGTTCAACGGACTTTTGGCGCTGGTGATGTACAGGGTTTTCAGGTCGGCGCCGCCGAATACGCAACTGGTCGGGCGGCTGATCGGCAGGTCGATCTTGCGGTCGATCTGGCCATACGGCGTCAGGCGCAGCAGGCAGCTGCCGTCCCAGCGGGCGTTCCACACGTAGCCTTCGGCGTCCATCGCCGAACCGTCCGGGCCGCCGTTCTGATCGGCGCTGTACCAAGGCTGGGCAGTGTCGAGGTTGCCGTCGGTGTGAATGAAATAGCGATACAAGGTGCCGTCGAGGCTGTCGCCGAACAGCAGCGTGGTGCCGTCGTCGCTCCAGAGCAGCGTGTTGGGAATGCCCAGACCACGCAGCAATGGCGTGACGCGTTTATCCGGATCAACCCGGAACAGCCCGCCGGAGCGACGGGTGATCGGCAGATCCTCGCCCTGCTCGCCGATATTGTTTTGCATGGTGCCGAGCCACAAGCGGCCCTGGCCATCGCAACGTGCTTCGTTGGCGCGATTGCCCGGCTGCGGGTCGGCGACGCAGAACAGCGTCAGTCGCGGCTCAAGTCCGGGGGAATCGAGATCGAGCCGGTAGACGCCGCTGCTCAGGGTCACCAGCGCGTCGCCGCTGGCGCAAGGAATGAACGCCGAGACGTGCTCCGGCATCTGCCAGATCTGCACGTTCTGCCCGATCAGCCGCAGCGCCTGCTGGCCGGCGATGTCCACCCAGTACAGCGCCTGGGTCGGCGCATCCCAGAACGGGCCTTCGCCCAGTTGCGCCCGATGTTCTGTCACCGCAGTCCACGTCATGCAACCTCCTGTCTTGTTGTTTTTGTCAGCTGGCTTTTTTGTCGGCCATCACCTGCGGGTAGAACCGCTTGATGGCCAGGTCGGCATTGTCGATCAGGGTCATGCAGGCCCACACCCCGCGCGCGGCATCCCGGGCGGCGATGGCGTCGGCCATGTCTTTGTGGATGGGCAAAGTGCGGCGCAGTTCGTCAGGATCGGCCGCCGAGACTTCGAAGGACACGGCAAGCAGCGCGCCGAGGGCCGGCACCATTTGCTCGATGAATTGATTGTGGCTGGCGGCGAGAATGCATTCGTGGAAGAACTGGTCGGCGCGGTTGTAATCGATGCCGCTGTCGACCGCCCGCTCGAGCGCGTTGTAGGCCTGCTGCACGGCTTGGACCTGTTCGACGGTCGCCCGCTCGCAGGCCCAGCGCACTGCCATCGGTTCAATGGTGCGGCGCAGGTCGAGCAGGTCATCGACGAAGTTTTCCGGCAGGCCGCTGCGTGACAACCAGCCCACGACTTGCGGATCGAACAGGTTCCAGCGCTTGATCGGCAGCACCCGCGTGCCGACTTTCGGCCCGACTTCGAGCATGCCTTTGGCGACGAGGGTCTTGATGGCTTCGCGGATCACGGTGCGGCTGACCCCGAGCTGCTCGCCCAGATCGGCCTCGACCTTGATCGCCTGCCCGGGTTTGACCTGGCCGGCGGCAATCCAGGCGCCCAGCCAGTCAACCGTTGATGCGTGAAAACTGCTCGACATGGACACCCCGAAGCCGTTCGCTGTGGATGCCCACGCTAATCATCATACGATTAAGAGTCAACGACAAAAAACCGCAGCCTGCTTTCACAGACTGCGGTTTTTTTAAGGTTCGAGACCGATGCGGAAGAACTCGCCGCCGCTCCAGACGCCGAGCCAGCGCTGGCCATCGATTTCACGGCTGACTGCCAGTTCGACCAATTGGTAGAACACGTTGCGGTGGATTAGCGCTTCGAGGTTGGTGCGTACATGCACGTAAGGTGCGGGCTCTTGCGTGGTCGGATCGATCTCGACCCGGATCGGATGTTCCGCGCCGGCCTCGGTGGTTTCATCGACGTTGGTGGTGAAGCGCAGCACTTGCGCCTCACCCTCGCCTTCCACCTCGACGGCAATCGCCACGAATGGCGCGTCGTCGACCTTGATCCCGACTTTCTCAACCGGAGTAATCAGGAAATAGTCATCGCCGTCGCGGCGGATGATGGTGGAGAACAGCTTGACCATCGGCTTGCGCCCGATCGGCGTGCCCAGGTAATACCAGGTTCCGTCGCGGGCGATGCGCATGTCGATGTCGCCGCAGAAATCCGGGTTCCACAAGTGCACCGGCGGCAAGCCTTTGGTTTTGGGGATTTGCCCCAGCAGGTCATTGGCTTTTTGCGGGCCACTCATGGCGTACTCCTTGAATTACTGGTCCCCGACGCCCAGCAGGCTGCGCGCGTACTGCGCAAGCGGTGGGCCGATCAGGTCTTCGGGCTTGTTGTCGTGGAACGTCAGTAAACCGCCACGACTCTTGATCCGTGCAGTATCAATCAAATACTGGGTGCTGGTCTCGATCAACATGATCTGAATCACGCCGCCGTCGATACCGAGGCGATCCACTGCTTCCTGATCCAGCCATTCATCGGAGTTGCCGATGCGGTCGTCCGCCTTGGCGAAACGGGTGTACAGCAGGTAGTGGGCACCGGCGTCGCGAGCTTCGCCCATCGCCTGATCGAGGCCTTCCGGCGCGCGGGCGCGGCGGACCATCGGGAAGTATTCGACGAAGCCTTTGAAGGCCTCTTCGGCGACGACGTTGGGACGCGGGTAAGAACCACCCGGCGGCGCGAACGAGCCTTGCGCAATGTAGATGAACGAATCCGGCTGAATGCGGAAATTGTTTACGCGACGGCTGTCGCTGTGATCCAGCAGCCCAGCGTCGCTCATCTGGTAGCGAGTCCCTTCGGCCATGTCACTGACAGTCATACAGCCGCCCAGCGCCAAAACGGCCAGCAGCAAAACCAGGCTACGCATCCTAATCCTCCAGAAGCCGGTGACGGAAAACCGGCGAATGGCCGTAGGATGCAGCTTTTGCGCCAGTCCTTGGAAATGTGCAGGTATCCGCTTTGAAATAAGACTTTGTGGCTAAACCGGACTTAGCCGCCGATGATCTTCATAACGGTGGCGCCGCCGGAGAATGCGACTTCCTGCTTGTCGCCCAAAGCCTTGACCAGCAGTCGCTGCAACGCCGGCAGCGCTTCGTGACGCGGCTTGTCGAGCAGGTCACCGACGTAGTGGCGGTTGCTCGACGACAGGCAGCCATGCAGCCATCCGGTCGACGACAGGCGCAGGCGCGAGCAGGTTCGGCAGAACGGCACGCTTTCGTTGGCGATCACGCCGAAGTTGCCCCGACCGGGAATCGCATAGCGAACCGCCGTGGCGTCCACCGGCGCGTCGGTTTGCGCGTACTCGTAATGTTCGCCGATCAGGCTCAGCAGCTGTTGCAGGCTGACGAACTGTTGCAGGAAGGCATTGGAATCAGAGGCCAGGTGGCCCATGCGCATCAGCTCAATGAAGCGCAGCTCAAAGCCGCGCTCGAGGCAGTAATCGAGCAGCGGCATCACCTGGTCGAGGTTCTGTCCGCGCAACGGCACCATGTTGACCTTGATCTTCATCCCCGCCGCGGCCGCCTGATCCATGCCATCCAGCACGGTGGCCAGATCGCCGCCACGGGCAATGCTGCGGAACGCGCCGGCGTCCAGGGTATCGAGGGAAACGTTGATGCGTCGCAGGCCGGCATCGACCAGCAGCGGGAGTTTTTTCGCCAGGAGCTGACCGTTGGTGGTCAGGCTGATGTCTTCCAGGCCCATCCTGCCGACGGCGCTCATGAAGGATTCGAGCTTGGGGCTGACCAGCGGCTCGCCGCCGGTGATGCGCAGGCGCTCGATGCCGGCGGCTTCGATCAGATAGGCCACGCCACGTGCCATGGCCTCGGCCGACAGTTCATCCTGCGCAGCCACCAGCCGCTTGCCGTTGGGCACGCAGTAGGTACAGGCGTAATTGCAGGCTGAAGTCAGACTGATCCGCAAATTGCGAAAACGCCTGCCTTGACGGTCAACGATCATGAAGCACTCCGGCGATGGAAAATCGAGCGGCTAAAACTTGACTCACAATTCAAGTTTTAGCAAGCCCTATGCCTGAGTATATTCCTGCGGTACTGCGCCATGTAGCGAAAAACACGGCGCATAAGGCGACTGAATGATTCAGCTGCTTGGGGTTTCAGGGTCACGCTTGCGCTTGTTGCCCATACGCACGCCGATATCCATCAGGAACTGGAAGAAACCTTCCTGATCTTCCAGCACATTGCTCCAGAACGGCGAGTGATACAGCGCCACCGCGCCGTGCACCAGCGCCCAGGAAGCGCAGTAATGGAAGTACGGCGGCACGTCCTCAAGCTTGCCTTCGCTGATGCGGCCCTTGATGAGCAGCGTCAGGCGTTCGAAGTTCGAGGCACGGATCTTGTGCAGCTCCTCGACCATCTCGGGCACCTGATTGCCCTTGACCACCTTCTCTTCCAGGCGATCGAACAGGCGATAGCGCTGCGGGTCGCGCATGCGGAATTCAAAGTAGGCACGGGACAGCGCTTCCTTGTCCTTGTCGACATCGGCCGAGTGCAACAGCTCGTTCAAGTCGCGCTCGTAATCGAGCATCAGGCGCAGATAGATTTCGGCCTTGGACTTGAAGTGCTTGTAGATCGTGCCTTTGCCGATACCCACGGCATCAGCAATCATCTCGACGGTGACACTGTCTTCACCTTGTTCGAGGAACAGCTTGAGCGCGGTATCGAGAATTTCTTGCTCGCGGCGACGAAACTCACGGACCTTACGAGGTTCTTTGTGCATAAGAAAAGGTCTGTAGGGGTCAAAATTCGAAGCCGCGTATTATGCCTAACTTGCGCAAAAATGCACGGATCATCCGACCATATCTGTGTTTCTTGTTCATTTCACGAACGTTTCGGGGGGAATGAGAACATAACCGAAGCGAACGTATTCCAAATTTGTTTAAAAACCCCGGCCGGCCAACTGGACTCGGCGCCAGACTGATCAATACTTGAACTGTCGGGCGACATCTCCCCCAAGTGTCGCGCCGGTAAAGGTACCAAGGGACCGCGTGCCTTTGTTTTACTCCTAATGGTCTTAACCCGGATTCACCCCCCAGAACCCGGGTTTTTTTTGCCTGCGATTCAGGCTTTTACATTCGCAAGCGGAAACAGTCGCTTGAAATTCTCGGTGGTCTGCTCGGCAAAACGCTCGTAGTTCTCGCCGCGCAGCATCGCCAGAAACTCTGCCACTTCCCGCACGTATTGCGGCAGGTTCGGTTTGCCGCGATACGGGATCGGCGCCAGGTACGGCGAATCGGTTTCCACCAACAGGCGATCGGCCGGAACCTTGCTCGCTACATCGCGCAGTGCGTCGGCATTGCGGAAGGTGACGATGCCCGACAGGGAAATGTAATAACCCATGTCCAGCGCCGCCTTGGCCATGTCCCAGTCTTCAGTGAAGCAATGCAGCACACCGGCCTGGGACAGCGCGGCTTCGCGCAACAACTCAAGGGTGTCGGCGCGGGCGCCACGGGTGTGGATGACCACCGGTTTGCCAGTCTGCTGTGCTGCATGCAGGTGCAGACGGAACGATTCCTGCTGCAGTTCGGCGGCTTCCGGCTCGTAGTGATAGTCCAGACCGGTTTCACCGATCGCCACCACTTTCGGGTGATTGAGCTCATGCAACAGCCAGTCCAGCGCCGGCGCCGCGCCCGGCTGCACATCCAGCGGATGCACGCCGACCGAACAATCGACGTCGTCGTAACGCTCGGCGAGGGCTTTGACATCGGCCGCGTTGTCGGCGCTGACGCCGATGCACAGGAAGTGTCCGACCCCGCGCTGACGGGCCGCATCCAGCGCGGCATCCAGGGAACCGTCGTGAGCGGCGAGGTCGAGGCGATCAAGGTGACAATGGGAATCTACAAGCATAAAAAGGGCTGCAACTTACATCGTATGAGTGGGACGGTCGGACTTCAGGGCTCCGGCCAGATGAGTTTCGATGCGACTGCGCGCGGTGTTGTCGCCATCGTTGAATTGCACGCCGACGCCCGCTGCGCGGTTGCCTTGGGCGCCTTTGGGGGTGATCCAGGCCACTTTGCCGGCCACCGGAATCTTCTCTGCCTCGTCCATCAGGTTCAGCAACATGAACACCTCATCGCCCAACTTGTAGCTCTTGTTGGTCGGGATGAACAGGCCACCATTCTTGATGAACGGCATGTAGGCGGCGTAAAGGACCGACTTGTCCTTGATGGTCAGGGACAAGATGCCGTTGCGCGGCCCCGGGCTGACAGGTTCATTCATGTTGACCTCCACTGCTGATGTTCAGAGTCTAGGTACACATTCTTATCTTTGGCCAGGCAAGCTCGCCCATTGCACCAGCAACGCTTCCAGCAGCAACGCCGCATTGAGGTTGGCCTTGCTCAGGACTTTCTGACGCTGGGCGAGGATCCAGTCCTGAATATCCAGCACTTTAGGCTGAGCACTTTTCTGCGCCAGGTACTGCACGACCTTGCGCATGTCGGTCAGGCCGAGGCCTGCTTCATCCTGGGTCAATTGATAGCGCAGGATCAGGCTCGACCAGTCGCAGAACCAGTCGAACAGACGCAGCATCGGAATGTTTTTCCACTCTTCGGCCAGTTGCGTCGGCGATTGCTGCTGCTTGAGCAGCTTCTTCACGCCTTCGACAACCTGCGCACGCTGTTCACGCACGCCCTGCCCCTGCAACGTGACGGCGGCCAACGGTGAGCCGGCGGCCAGAGTCAACAGTTCGACCCGTTCGTCTTCGGAACATTCCGGCAGTGCCTGAGCCAGCCATTGCAGGCTCATGGATTCGCTCGGCAGCGGGCAAGCCTGCTGCACGCAACGACTCTTGATGGTCGGCAGCAACCGGCTCGGCTGGTGGCTGACCAGCAACAACACGGTATCGCCGGACGGCTCTTCAAGGCTCTTGAGCAAGGCGTTGGCGGCGTTGATGTTCATCGACTCCACCGGCTCGATCAGCACCACCTTGCGCCCGCCCAGTTGCGCGGTCTGCACCACGAAACTGACCAGATCGCGCACCTGGTCGACCTTGATCGCCTTGTCCGCTTCTTCCGGTTCGAGGATGTAATTGTCCGGGTGGCTGCCGGCCTTGAGCAGCAGGCAGGATTTGCACTCGCCGCAGGCTTCAGGCGTCGGACGCTGGCACAGCAGGCTGGCCATCAGCCGCTCGGCCAGCGCGCGTTTGCCGATACCGGCCGGGCCATGCAACAGATACGCGTGGGCGTGCTGAGTGCGACCGGCCAGTTGCTGCCAGAGGCTGTCCTGCCACGGATAGGCCTCAGCCACGGCTCAACTCCAGCAAGTTCGGAATCAGCGTATCCAGCGATTGTTGAACCTTGGCCAACGGCTGACCGGCGTCGATCCGCACGTAACGCGCCGGATCGGCTTCGGCGCGCTTGAGGAAAGCACTGCGTACGGCCTCGAAAAACTCACGGCCTTCCAGCTCGAAACGATCCAGACGACCCCGAGCGCTGGCCCGGGCCAGGCCGATTTCCACCGGCAGATCGAAAATCAGCGTCAGGTCGGGACGCAAATCGCCCTGCACGAAAGTCTCCAGCGCCGCGATGCGCTCCAGCGACAAGCCGCGACCGCCGCCCTGATAGGCGTAAGTAGAATCGGTGAAACGGTCACACAGCACCACCGCACCACGGGCCAGCGCCGGGCGAATGACTTCAGCCAGATGCTGGGCACGGGCGGCGAACACCAGCAGCAGCTCGGTGTCCGGGTTCATCACTTCGTCGACCGGGGCCAGCAACACCTCACGAATGCGCTCGGCCAGCGGCGTACCGCCGGGCTCGCGGGTCAGCACCACTTCGATACCGGCGGCGCGCAGGCGCTCGGCGAGGTATTCGCGGTTGGTGCTTTTGCCGGCGCCTTCCGGGCCTTCCAGGGTAATAAACAAGCCAGTCACAGGCAGTCCTTAATCAAAGTCATTGCGTGTTTTGGGGAGCGGAGGCTTCCGGTTCCGGCGTCGGCGCAGGCTCTTGAACAGGCGGCTGCGGCAACGATTCCGGTGCAGTATCGGGTGAAGCGGCAGGAATCGCCTCCTCGGCTGCCGGCGCGGCCTCGGGCGCGGTCGCAGGCGCCGGGCTCGAGCGGTAATCCGCGCGCCGCTTGAGCTGGTACTCGCGCACCGCATTGTTGTGCGCATCCAGATCATCGGAGAACACGTGGCTGCCATCACCACGGGCAACAAAGTAGAGGCTGGTGCCATCCACCGGGTTGAGTGCGGCGTGAATGGCTTCACGTCCGACCATGGCGATCGGCGTCGGCGGCAGACCCGGAATCATGTACGTGTTGTACGGCGTGGCTTCCTTGAGATGCGCACGAGTCAGCTTGCCGTTGTAGCGATCACCCAGGCCGTAGATCACCGTCGGATCGGTCTGCAGCTGCATGCCCAGCGCCATGCGCCGCACGAAGACGCCGGCAATCTGGCCACGTTCCTGAGGCACGCCGGTTTCCTTCTCCACCAGCGACGCCATGATCAGCGCCTGATAGGGCTCGGTGTAAGGCACGTCGGCGGAGCGTTTTTCCCACTCCTTGGCCAGCACCTCGTCGAGGCGGTCGAAAGCCTTTTTCAACAGTTCGGTATCGGTCACACCGCGCACGAAGCGGTATGTGTCGGGGAAGAAGCGGCCTTCAGGGAACAGGCCCTTGTGACCGATTTTGGCCATCACATCACTGTCGCTCAGGCCGTTGAGGGTCTGCTCGATCTTTTCATCTTTGGCCAGCGCGGCGCGCACTTGATGGAAGTTCCAGCCTTCGACCAGGGTCAGGCTGTACTGAACCACATCGCCACGTTTCCACAGGTCGATCAGGCCGTTGACGGTCATGCCCGGCTGCATGCGGTATTCACCGCTGTGAATCGGCGTGCCGGCCAGGTTGAAACGCCAATAGACCCGCAGCCAGAAAGCGTCCTTGATGACGCCATCGGCTTCGAGTCCAAGAAAAGTACGGGTCGGGGTGGATCCCTTGGGCACATCCAGCAGTTCTTCCTGCGTGATGTTCAGGGGCTGTTCCAGTGCCGAATGAATCTTCCAGGCGCTGGCGCCCAACAGCAGCCCTGCCAGAACCAGTCCGGTTTCCAGCAGCAGCAAAAGTTTACGTCTCACGAATCAGGCATCCAGTAGCGCGCGGGCAATGGTTTGCAGTTTACGGGTGAGCGGGCCAACCGGCCAGCTCAGAGCAGCACAGGCGCGTACCGGCCAGACGCCATACACGCTGTTGCAGACAAAGACTTCATCGGCCCATTGCAGCTGTTCCAGGGGGATGTCGGTGATTTGCACGGGGATGCCCAGGGACTCGGCCTGAAACAATATTTCTGCGCGCATCACACCGGCCACGCCGCAGCGTTTCAGGTCCGCCGTGATCAGCACACCGTCACGCACCAGGAACAGATTGCTGAACACGCCTTCGATCACCCGACCGGCCTGGTCGAGCATCAAACCTTCGACATGCTCAGTGTCCTGCCATTCAGCGCGGGCAATGACCTGTTCCAGTCGATTGAGGTGTTTGAGCCCGGCGAGCAACGGCTGCCTGGACAGGCGCGTGCTGCACGGAAACAGGCGAACGCCCTGCTCGGCGTGGGCCGCTGGATAAGCGGCGGGAGGATTGCCTTGCAGAATGCGTCGGCCCTGCGCCGAAGGATCCGGCGCATAACCGCGCAATCCGTCGCCACGGGTGAGGATGAGCTTGAGCACGCCCTCGCCCATTGCGGCGGCATAGGATTGCAGCTCATGGCGAACCTGCTCGATGTCGGCTGCGATGGCCAGACGCGCACAGCCATCGGCCAGTCGCGTCAGATGCCGATCCAGCAGCAACGGCTGACCGCCACGCACGGCGATGGTCTCGAACAGACCGTCGCCGTAAGCCAGGCCGCGATCTTTCAGCGACAGAGCGTCAGCCGGCAGACCGTCGACCCAGCAGTCCATCAGCCGGCGAACCGACGGAACGCCAACGTGCCGTTGGTGCCGCCAAACCCGAACGAGTTGGACAGCACGACATCGATATCCATGTTGCGCGCGGTATGCGGCACGAAATCGAGGTCGCAGCCTTCGTCCGGCTCATCGAGGTTGATGGTTGGCGGCGCCACCTGGCTGTTGATCGCCAGCACGCTGAAGATCGCCTCGACCGCGCCCGCCGCACCCAGCAGGTGACCGGTCATGGACTTGGTGGAGCTGACCGCCAGCTTGTAGGCGTGATCACCGAACACCGACTTGATCGCGTTGGCTTCAGCGAGGTCACCGGCCGGGGTCGAAGTGCCGTGGGCGTTGATGTATTGCACTTGATCGACGTTGATCTTCGCATCGCGCAGCGCATTGGTGATGCAGCGCGCGGCACCAGCGCCGTCGGCGGGTGGCGAAGTCATGTGGAAGGCGTCGCCACTGGTGCCGAAACCGATCAGTTCGGCGTAGATGGTCGCGCCACGGGCCTTGGCGTGCTCGAGTTCTTCGAGCACCAGGGCACCGGCGCCGTCGGACAGTACGAAACCGTCACGACCCTTGTCCCACGGACGGCTGGCGCGGGTCGGCTCGTCGTTGCGGGTCGACAGCGCACGGGAAGCACCAAAGCCGCCCATGCCCAGACCGCACGCGGCCATCTCGGCACCGCCGGCAATCATCACGTCGGCTTCGTCGTACATGATGTTGCGCGCCGCCATGCCGATGCAGTGCGTACCGGTGGTACACGCTGTGGCGATGGCGTAGTTAGGCCCCTGTGCACCCAGGTGGATGGACAGGAAACCGGAAATCATATTGATGATCGAGCCAGGCACAAAGAACGGAGAAATCCGGCGCGGGCCAGTCTCGTGCAGGGTGCGGCTGGTTTCTTCGATGTTGGTCAGACCGCCGATACCCGAACCCATGGCCACGCCAATGCGTTCACGGTTGGCATCGGTGACTTCCAGACCGGCATTGCGTACGGCTTGAAAGCCGGCCGCCAGACCGTACTGAATGAACAGGTCGAGCTTGCGCGCTTCCTTGACCGACAGGTATTCCTCGACATTGAAGCCCTTTACCGAGCCGCCAAAGCGGGTGGAATAGGCAGAAAGGTCGGTGTGTTCGATCAGACCAATGCCACTGCGGCCAGCCAGAATGCCCTGCCAACTGCTCGGCACATCCGTGCCCAGTGGCGACAACATACCCATACCGGTGACTACGACGCGTCTACGCGACACAGCACTCTCCTTTTTCAAATGACGACTTTGCATCAGGCCTAAAGAAAAAACCGCACGCCATGATGGCAGTGCGGTTTTTCCATGACAGCAAGCAACGATTACAAACTATTACGCCTGGTGGCTAGTAACGTAGTCGATTGCAGCTTGTACAGTAGTGATCTTCTCAGCTTCTTCGTCAGGGATTTCGGTCTCGAATTCCTCTTCCAGAGCCATCACCAGCTCAACGGTGTCAAGGGAGTCGGCACCCAGGTCTTCTACGAAGGAAGCGGTGTTGACCACTTCTTCTTCTTTAACACCCAGTTGCTCGGCAACGATTTTCTTGACGCGCTCTTCGATGGTGCTCATACCTTGTTTTCACTCCTAATGGACAAATTCAGGCAGCTGGCCAGTGGGTAAGTGTATAGAAAGACTTTTCAGCTTTTCAACTGAAAGCTTCACTCCTCAAACCCTGCGGCCCTCTGCCTATAAATAGATTGCAGCTTTATAACGGATTTTAGACAGCTCGTATGACATTTTTTTGAAGCAATCCGTCACATTTGAATTACATGTACATCCCGCCGTTAACCGGGATTGTAGCCCCGGTCACGTATGCCGCACCGTCGGATGCAAGAAAAGCGACCACGGACGCGATCTCTTGAGCTTGTCCCAGACGGCCCAGCGGAATCTGCGTCTGCAAGGCTTCACGCTGTGCTTCAGGCAGCTCGCGAGTCATATCGGTGTCGATGAACCCTGGGGTTACCGAGTTGACCGTAATCGAACGCGAACCGACTTCACGCGCCATGGCACGGCTGAAACCTTCCAGACCGGCCTTGGCGGCTGCATAGTTTACTTGGCCAGCGTTGCCCATGGCACCCACCACCGAGCCAATACTGATAATTCGGCCCCAACGCGCCTTGGTCATGCCGCGCAGAACGCCCTTGGACAGGCGATACAGACTGTTCAGGTTGGTATCGATCACGTCGTACCACTCGTCGTCTTTCATGCGCATCATCAGGTTATCGCGGGTGATGCCGGCATTGTTGACCAGAATCGCCACCGGCGCACCGAACTGCTCCTGGATGCTCGCCAGCACTTTGATAACCGATTCGTCGCTGGTGACGTTCAGTTCGAAACCTGCGCCCTGAATGCCGTTTTCCTTCAGGGTCGCAGCAATGCGCTCGGCGCCCGAAGCGGAAGTCGCGGTGCCAACAACGATGGCGCCCTGACGACCCAGTTCCAGTGCGATAGCTTGGCCGATGCCACGGCTTGCGCCGGTGACCAGTGCAACTTTACCTTGCAGACTCATGCAAGCTTCTCCTGATTCAGACAGCCGCTGCGCGAGCAGCAGCGAAAGCGTCTGGGGTATTGAGGTTGGAAGTCGAAACGCCTTCGGCGCAACGTTTGTTCAGACCGGCCAGCACCTTGCCAGGACCGCACTCGACCAGGTTGGTCGCGCCTTTGGCGGCCAGAGTCTGTACGGACTCGACCCAGCGTACCGGCTTGTAGAGTTGCTCCAGCAGATCACGCTTGAGGGTTTCCAGATCCGCCGGCACCTGGGCGCTGACGTTCTGTACCACAGGGATCTGCGGCGCCTGCCAGTCGATGGCAGCGATGGATTCGGCGAAGCGCTCGGCGGCCGGGCGCATCAGCTCGCAGTGCGACGGCACGCTGACCGGCAGCGGCATGGCACGCTTGGCGCCACGAGCCTTGCAGCCTTCGATGGCGCGCTCAACGGCAGCCTTGGCACCGGCGATCACCACCTGGCCCGGGGAGTTGAAGTTCACCGCGCTGACCACTTCGCCTTGCGCCGCTTCGGCACAGGCAGCGAGAACATCGGCATCTTCCAGACCGAGGATGGCAGCCATGCCGCCCTGCCCGGCCGGAACGGCTTCCTGCATCAGTTGGCCACGGCGTTCAACGAGCTTTACCGCGTCGGCCAGGCTCAGGCTGCCGGCAGCGACCAGCGCGCTGTATTCACCCAGACTGTGACCGGCAACGAAGGCCGGACGCGCACCGCCTTCCGCCAACCACAGACGCCACAGGGCGATCGAAGCGGTCAGAATGGCCGGTTGGGTTTTGTCGGTTTGATTGAGCAGCTCTTCCGGGCCCTGCTGGGTCAGCGCCCACAGGTCGTAGCCCAGAGCATCGGATGCTTCTTTGAAAGTTTCGAGGATCAGTGGATGTTGCGCGCCCAGCTCGGCCAGCATGCCGAGGGACTGCGAACCCTGTCCTGGAAAGACGAATGCGAGGGAAGCAGACATGTAACAAGCCCCTAATGATCTTGTCGTCGGAAAAATGGCATCCCGCTAGAGGGACGCAAGAAACTGACAGTTGGATGGCCCTTTGAACCGGGCGGTCACATTTAAGCATTGTCCGACGAAAACGCCTAAGACAACAAATCCTCCAGACGGCCGTGCAGGCGTTCGGGAAGATTCTCCTGAATCTCGATCAGCGCTCGCTGAATGGCACTCTGAAACCCCTGAACCCCGGCCGAACCGTGACTTTTCACGACAATGCCCTGCAAACCGAGGAAGCTTGCGCCGTTATGTCGCGCAGGTGCCAGATCAGCCTGCAGACGCTTCATCAATGGCAGCGCCAGTGCGCCGACAGCGCGGGAGGCGAGGTTTTTCTTGAACAAGGCCTCGATGCGCGCAGCGATCATGGTCGCCAGACCTTCGCTGGACTTGAGCAGGATATTGCCGACGAAACCGTCGCAAACCACCACATCTGCCTCGCCGCGATACAAGCCGTCGCCTTCGATGAAACCGATGTAATTGATGCCCCGAGCAGCCTGCAGCAACGTCGCAGCCAGCTTGACCTGCTGATTGCCCTTGATGTCTTCGGTACCGATATTCAGCAGCGCGATACGCGGTCGGGCAATGCCCAGGGTTTGCGCCGCCACCGACCCCATCACGGCAAACTGCAACAGATGCTCGGCGCTGCAATCGACGTTGGCGCCCAGATCGAGCAACTGGCAATAGCCCTTCTGGGTAGGGATCGCGGCGACCATGGCCGGACGATCAATCCCCGGCAGGGTCTTGAGCACAAATCGCGACAGGGCCATCAAGGCACCGGTATTGCCGGCACTGACACAGGCCTGAACCTTGCCGTCACGCAGCAATTCGAGGGCGACACGCATCGACGAGTCCGACTTGCCACGCAGGGCCTGGGCAGGTTTTTCGTCCATGGTGATGACTTCGGACGCCGGAACAATCGTCAGGCGCGCGCGATCGGCAGCCGATTGGCCGGTGATCAGTTCTTCAAGAAGGGAGGGTTGACCGACTAGGGTCAGGTGCAGCGAGGGTGTAGCAGAAAGGCAAGCAAGGCTGGCCTGAACAATGCTGCGGGGACCGAAGTCCCCGCCCATTGCGTCAATCGCGATGACTTGAGCGGACAAGTGATTACTCGTCAGCGCCCTTGTCGATCACTTTACGGCCACGGTATACGCCTTCTGGCGATACGTGGTGACGCAGGTGAACTTCACCAGTGGTTTTTTCTACAGACAGGGTGCTAGCCTCGAGAGCGTCGTGCGAACGGCGCATGTCACGGGCAGAGCGGGATTTTTTGTTCTGCTGAACAGCCATAATTGATTAACTCCTAAACGTTTGGGTCACGCTTTAACTGCGCCAATACACTGAACGGGTTGGACCGCGTTACCTCGTCCTCGCTCGGTTCGGGCTCATCTGCTCCCGCCGGCTGCTGGCATTCTTCCGGATGATGAGCAGGCACAATGGGCAAGGCGAGCAGAAGCTCCTCCTCGATCAGTGACTGCAGATCCAATGGATCTTCGCCCAGTTCCAGCACGTCATAACCTTTCGGTAACGACTGGGTATTCGCACCCTCCTTCACAACAGCGTAACTGCATTCGCTGTGGATCGGCAGGGTGACCAGCTCAAGACAACGCTGGCAAACCATTTTGACTTCGGTGTCGATAAAGCTGTGGATCACCACAGATTTACGTTCATCTCGTTCAAAAACGAATTTTGCCTGCACCGTACCGACATCGTCGGAAAGCGGGTCGCAGAGTCTCTTCAAATCGGCCAGCAGCAGTTCACCTTGAAGGGTGGTGCCACGGTCAGCCAATTTGCGCGGGTCAACGTGAGGTGGAATCGGGTCATTCAACATAGGCGCAGCATTATAGGGATGCACCCACCCATGTCAAAGGAAATTGTGCCCTGTCCGTCACTTGCGCGGCTCCGCTAGAATCTGTCGCCTGCCTCTGGAGATGCGAATGCTGCCTTTATTACTCGCTTCAAGCTCGACCTATCGTCGGGAATTGCTCAGCCGCCTGCGCCTGCCGTTCGTCTGCAGCTCGCCGGATATCGATGAAAGCCATCGCCCGGACGAGTCGGCAATCGAGCTGGTCAAGCGCCTCGCCGAACAAAAGGCCCAAGCTTTGGCCGACAGCCACCCTGCTCATCTGATCATCGGCTCCGACCAGGTTGCGGTACTCGGCGAGCGCATCATCGGCAAGCCGCACACCTTCGAAAACGCCCGCGAACAACTGATGGCCGCCAGCGGCGCCAGCGTGACCTTCCTCACCGGCCTGGCCCTGCTCAACAGCCACACCGGCCACTGCCAGGTCGACTGCGTGCCTTTCACCGTGCACATGCGCGTGCTGGACCAGACCCGCGTCGAGCGCTACCTGCACGCCGAGCAGCCCTACGACTGCGCCGGCAGCTTCAAGGCCGAAGGACTGGGCGTGAGCCTGTTTCAATCCACCGAAGGCCCGGACGCCACCAGCCTGATCGGCCTGCCGCTGATTCGCCTGATCGACATGCTGTTGATGGAAGGCGTACAGATTCCCTGACCCACAAAAAACCGGCCCTCAGGCCGGTTTTTCTTGCAGCATTCGATCAGCGCAACGACGGGCCGTTGAAACCCATCCACATTGCCAGTTTCTCGGCAACGCTGGCACCGAGCTTCTTCGAGAAGCGGTCGAACGGCGATTCCTGAACGGTGAAGTCCACCAGTTCCTTTTCGCCAATCACGTCACGCGCCACCGAACTGGCATTGCCCAGACCATCGATCAAACCCAGTGGCAGCGCCTGCTCGCCAGACCAGACCAGCCCGGAGAACAGCTCCGGATGCTCTTTGTCTTTCAAGCGATCGCCACGCCCCTGCTTGACGCTATTGATGAACTGCTTGTGCGTGGTATCCAGCACACTTTGCCAGAACGCCGTCTCTTCCGGCTTTTGCGGCTGGAACGGATCGAGGAACGCCTTGTGCTCGCCGGAGGTGTAGGTTCGACGCTCGACACCAAGCTTCTCCATGGTGCCGACAAACCCATAACCGGCCGCTGTCACACCAATAGAGCCCACCAGACTGGCCTTGTCGGCATAGATCTGATCAGCAGCACTGGCGATGTAATAGGCACCGGAAGCGCCCAAGTCGGAAATCACCGCGTACAGCCTGGTGTCAGGATGCAGGCCGCGCAGACGCTTGATCTCGTCATACACATAACCCGACTGCACCGGACTGCCGCCCGGACTGTTGATGCGCAGGATCACGCCCTTGACCTTCTTATCCTCGAACGCCGCGCGCAGGCTGCCGACGATGTTGTCGGCGCTGGCAGGCTCCTTGTCGGCGATCATGCCGGTGACGTCGATCAACGCGGTGTAGTTGGAGCTGCGCGTAGCGCTCTTCTCCATGTCCATCAACGGCGTGAACAGGATCAGCGCAACAAACAGATAAACAAAGGTCAGCAGCTTGAAGAAGATGCCCCAGCGCCGCGATCGACGCTGCTCCTGCACGCCGGCCAGCAGGGTCTTTTCCAGCAGCTTCCAGCTTTTCGCATCACCGTCGTCGGCAGTTGCCTTGGCCGGTGCTTTCCATTCGTCGGTCATGCCATCCACCCCAGCAAAAACGTATTAAGCCTGCTGCCCCAGCCAGGCGTGCAATTCGGAAAAATGGTCGATCGACAGTCGCGGCTCGAATTGCTGCAGCGATTCGATCGATTGCGCGCCATAACTGACCGCCACCGAATCCATCCCTGCATTGCGCGCCATCAGCAGATCGAAGGACGAATCGCCGACCATCAGCGCCTGCTCGGCACGCACACCGCAATGCGCAAGGATCTGCTCCAGCATCAGAGGGTGCGGCTTGCTTGCAGTTTCATCGGCAGCGCGGGTGATATCGAAATAATCTTCCCAGCCATTGGCCTTGAGCACCCGATCCAGCCCGCGACGATTCTTGCCGGTCGCGACAGCCAGGTGATAACCCTGCTCGCGAAAGGACGCCATCGACTCGACTACGCCTTCGAACAACGGCGAAGGCACGGCTTCTGCAGCGATGTAGTGATCGGCGTAATACTCGCGAAACAAGGTCATTTCGGCATCGCTGATTTCGGGATACAGCGTACGGATTGCCTCGGGCAAGCCCAGACCGATGATGCCTTTGACGGCAAAATCATCACGCAACTCGAAACCTGAACGCCCGGATGCCGAGTGCATTGCCTCGACAATCCGATGAATGGAATCGGCGAGCGTGCCGTCCCAATCGAAAATCAGCAGTTTGTAATCAGATGGGCGCACTCAATCGCTCCACAGTCTTGGCCCACATTTCATCGACCGGCGCCTGCAACTTGAGTTCACCGCCATCGGGCAGCGGCACGGTCAGCATGTAGGCGTGCAGAAACAGGCGCTTGCCGCCCAGATCACGGATTTCCTTACTGAAACCGTCATCGCCATATTTGGTGTCACCGGCAATGCAGTGCCCGGCGTGCAACGTGTGGACGCGGATCTGGTGCGTGCGACCGGTGATCGGCTTGGCTTCGATCAAAGTGGCAAAATCGCCAAAGCGACGCAGGACCTTGAACACGGTCACGGACTCCTTGCCCTCCTCCTCGTCGACTTCGACCATGCGCTCACCGGAGCGCAGATTGCTCTTGCCGAGCGCCGCACGGACCTGCTTGATCGAGGTCGCCCAGTTGCCGCGAACCAGGGCCATGTAGCGTTTGTCGACGCCGTCACCGCGCAACGCGGCATGCAAGTGACGCAACATGCTGCGCTTCTTGGCGATCATCAGCAGGCCGGAGGTATCACGATCGAGACGGTGAACCAGCTCGAGCTCCTTGGCATCGGGACGCAACTGACGAAAGGCTTCGATAACGCCGTAATTCAGGCCGCTGCCACCGTGAACCGCAATGCCGGCGGGCTTGTTGATCACGATCAGGGCCTTGTCTTCGTAGACAATCGAGGCTTCCAGGCGCTGCAACAGGCCTTGGGCCAGAGGTACCGGTTCGTCACGCTCAGGCACGCGCACGGGCGGCACGCGCACGATGTCGCCGGCCTGCAGCTTGTATTCGGGCTTGATCCGACCTTTGTTCACACGCACTTCGCCTTTGCGCAAAATGCGGTAAATCAAGGTCTTGGGCACGCCTTTGAGCCGGGCGAGGAGGAAATTGTCGATTCGTTGGCCGGCATATTCCGGCGAGACCTCAAGCAGTTGAACGCCTGGAGTCGAAGGGGCAGTAGTCGTCATGGCGCCGATGATAACAATTTTTTATGGAATTGAAGCACTTAATCATTGCTGCTATAGTCGCGAACGCCGCCAAAAGCGGCCTGGACAGCGGAACCACGGTCAAAAACCGGCCCTGACCAACGCAATTCACCAGGACGCGAGGCCGTCCTACGGGGCTTTTGCTACGTAACGGTGGAGTTTGCAGCTGTAACAAGCGCAGGTGACATGAGGCCTGAATCACGCCGCAAAGCAGAGTTTTGACTCGCCACGCGAGCCATATTCACGGCCAGTTCACAAAGTGCAGTCAGCCGCGGATGACCCCGAGCGAAGACTCCGGAAACACCGCCTGAATTAGCCATGATGCGTGACCTCCCCTTTCGGAGCTCACGGTAAATGCCAACCCGCTGCGGATTCTGCGCGCGGCAGCACCCGAATTATCAGGGATACGTGTAGGGTGGAGATGCACAACCGCTGGACTGTGTAGCAACAGGCTTTATCAAGACGCTTCATCTCGTCCACAGCCACCGGTTGATTCCTCCTCCTGACTGAGTGCTTAAGTAGCCACAGCAAGCAGGACGCGTACGTCGCGATAACGGCCCAATTGGCCGGACATCGCTGGACACGGGAATGGCCAACCACTCCCGACGCACCTGACACCGACCGTGAGAAGTCGTGTGTGCCGAACGCCGTTTCCGGCAGCCCGGAAACCGACGGTACTACATGAAAAGAATGCTGATTAACGCAACTCAACCCGAAGAGTTGCGTGTTGCACTGGTAGATGGCCAGCGCCTCTACGACCTGGACATCGAATCCGGTGCACGCGAGCAGAAAAAGGCCAACATCTATAAAGGCCGCATCACTCGCATCGAACCAAGCCTTGAGGCTGCCTTTGTCGATTTCGGCTCCGAGCGCCACGGCTTCCTGCCCCTCAAAGAAATCTCCCGCGAATACTTCAAGAAAGCCCCTGAAGGCCGCGTCAACATCAAGGACGTCCTGAGCGAAGGCCAGGAAGTCATCGTTCAGGTCGAAAAAGAAGAACGTGGCAACAAGGGCGCAGCCCTGACCACCTTCATCAGCCTGGCCGGTCGTTACCTCGTTCTGATGCCGAACAACCCGCGTGCCGGCGGCATCTCCCGTCGCATCGAAGGCGAAGAGCGCAACGAACTGCGTGAAGCGCTGAACGGTCTGGTCGCTCCGGCCGACATGGGTCTGATCGTGCGCACTGCCGGCCTTGGCCGCAGCAGCGAAGAAATGCAGTGGGACCTCGATTACCTGCTGCAACTCTGGACCGCCATCAAAGAAGCCTCGCTGGATCGTTCCGCGCCATTCCTGATCTACCAGGAAAGCAACGTGATCATCCGCGCCATCCGCGATTACCTGCGCCAGGACATCGGCGAAGTGCTGATCGACAGCGTTGAAGCCCAGGACGAAGCCCTGACCTTCATCCGCCAGGTGATGCCGCAGTACGCCAGCAAGATCAAGCTGTACGAAGACAGCGTTCCGCTGTTCAACCGTTTCCAGATCGAAAGCCAGATCGAGACCGCTTTCCAGCGCGTCGTCGAACTGCCGTCCGGCGGCTCCATCGTCATCGATCCGACCGAAGCCCTGGTGTCCATCGACATCAACTCGGCGCGCGCCACCAAAGGCAGCGACATCGAAGAAACCGCCCTGCAGACCAACCTTGAAGCAGCCGAAGAAATCGCCCGTCAGTTGCGCCTGCGCGACATCGGCGGCCTGATCGTCATCGACTTCATCGACATGACCCCTGCCAAGAACCAGCGCGCCGTGGAAGAGAAAGTCCGCGAATGCCTGGAAGCCGACCGCGCTCGCGTGCAGATCGGTCGCATCTCGCGCTTCGGCCTGCTGGAAATGTCCCGTCAGCGCCTGCGTCCTTCGCTCGGCGAAAGCAGCGGCATCGTCTGCCCGCGCTGCAGCGGCACCGGCATCATCCGTGACGTCGAATCGCTGTCTCTGGCGATCCTGCGCCTGATCGAAGAAGAAGCCCTGAAAGACCGCACCGCCGAAGTTCGCGCTCAAGTGCCGATCCCGGTAGCCGCGTTCCTGCTCAACGAAAAACGCAACTCGATCACCAAGATCGAACTGCGCACCCGCGCCCGTATCGTCATCCTGCCGAACGATCACCTCGAAACCCCGCATTTCGAAGTTCAGCGTCTGCGTGACGACAGCCCGGAAGCCGCGACCAACCAGTCCAGCTACGAAATCGCTGCCGCTGCCGCCGATGTCGAAGACGTCCAGCCAGCCGCCGCGACCCGCACCCTGGTTCGCCAGGAAGCCGCGGTCAAGACGGCTCCGGCCCGCGCCAACGCTCCGGTTCCGACCGAAGTCGCCGCTCCGGCCCCGGCACCTGCTCCGGTTGCCGCGCCAGAGCCAAGCCTGTTCAAAGGCCTGGTGAAGTCGCTGGTCAGCCTGTTCGCCACCAAGGAAGAGCCAGTTGCTCCGGTTGTGGTTGAAAAACCAGCCACCGAGCGTCCGGCCCGCAACGAAGAGCGTCGCAACGGTCGTCAGCAGAGCCGCAACCGTAACGGTCGCCGCGATGAAGAACGCAAGCCGCGCGAAGAGCGTGCACCGCGTGAAGAGCGCGCCCCACGTGAGCCGCGTGAAGAGCGTCAGCCGCGCGAACCACGTGAAGTCCGCGAGCCGCGCGAATCCCGTGACGAAGCACCGGTAGCCCGCGAAGAACGCGCACCGCGCGCACCTCGTGAAGAACGTGCACCACGTGCTCCGCGTGAAGATCGCAAGCCGCGTGGCGAGCGTGAAGAACGCGTACGTGAACTGCGCGAACCTCTGGATGCCGCTCCAGCCGTTGCTGCCGCCGCCACCGCTGAAGAGCGTCCGGCCCGTCAGCCGCGTGAAGAACGTGCGCCACGTCCTCCGCGTGAAGAGCGTCAACCGCGTGCCGAACAGGCCGCTGCTGCCGTCGCTGAAGAAGAAATCACCACCAACGAAGAGCAACTGCCGGAAGACGGTTCGGAGAACGCCGAAGGCGATCGTCCACGCCGCCGCTCCCGTGGTCAGCGTCGTCGCAGCAACCGTCGCGAGCGTCAGCGTGATGCCAACGGCAACGTGATCGAAGGTTCGGAAGAATCCGAGTCCGGCGAAAACGCTCAAGCGCCAAGCACTGCCGATCTGGCCGCTGGCCTGGCTGTGACCGCTGCTGTTGCCAGCACCGTGATCAGCGCTCCGGCTGAAGCTCAGGCCCACGAGCAAGCTGAACGCGCCACCGCTGCCACTCTGGAAACTGCTCCAGTAGAAGCGCCGGTTGTTGAAGCCACCACTCCGGTTGAAGCACCTGCTGCTCCGGAAGTCGAAGTGGCTCCGGTTCGCGAAGCTCAGCCTCAGGTTGAAGCGGCTGCCGAACCAGCAGTGACCTTCGAAGCACCAGCCGTAGTTGAAGAGTCGGTTGTCGAAACCGTCGCTGAAACCGTGACCGAAACCGTGCGTGAAGTTCGCGAAGAACAGACCGCATTCAACTGGGTCGCCGAGCCGGCTGTCGCTGAAACACCAGCGCCAGTGGTTGAAGCGCCTGTCGTTGAAGAAGCCAAGGCTGCCGAGCCAGTAGTTGTTGCTGAACCGGCACCGGTCGTTGAAGCCCCTGTGGTTGAAGCGCCAGTAGTAGCCGAAGCACCAGCGCCAGTGGTTGAAGCTGCTCCGGTCAGCGCCCTGACCCCAAGTGGCCGCGCACCGAACGACCCGCGTGAAGTGCGTCGTCGCAAGCGTGAAGAAGAGCGTCTGCAGAAGGAAGCCGAACTGGCTGCCGCTGCTGCTCCAGTCGCTGCCGAGCCAGTGGTTGCCGAAGTGGTCGAGGCAGCTCCTGCCCCGGTCGCTGAAGAAGCTGCCGTTGAAGCCGTGATTGCCGAAGCACCACGCTCCGTTCAGGAAGCGGTCGAGCAACACGAAGAGGCCCAGGAAAAAGAACACGAGCCTAAACCCCTCGTCTGATTTCAAAAGCCAATAAAAAGCCCCGCCTGGTAATCCAGGCGGGGCTTTTTTATGCCTCAAGGTTTTATCAGGACGGCGGAAAAACCAGCGCGTCGGGCACATCGATATCCCACAACACACCCGGATCATCCACCGCGACTTCAATCACCCGTCCTTGGGCAAACAGCGGTCGGGCGCCCCGGTCACCGGACAAGGCCATCAGCCCTGCGGCGAACGAGCGACCAAACCCGACCGGATGCCCATAGTCACCGTTCAACGTCGGTACGCTGACCGCATCCTCGGCAATCGCCGCCACGATCCGCTCAATGCTCGACGGCAGAATGAACGGCATGTCGCCCAGCACAATCAGCCAGCCATCGGCATCCGGGCAAGCCGCCACACCCGTCGCGATGCTATCGCCCATTCCCGCGGTCTCGATCGAGACAATGTCACACCCGTAAGCCTGCGCCATGCGCATCGCCTGCGGCCGCGCCTCGGTCGTCACCAGCACTCGCCGGTCGAGGCTCGCCGGCAGGTTGACCAACACCTGCTCGATCACCGAACGCACCGCGCCATCACGCCCGGTGCAATCGGCCAGCAGCTTGTCCTTGTCGGCACCCGCCACCTCGCGAAAGCGGCTGCCCTCGCCCGCCGCCAGCACAATCACTCCGATGGATCGGCTCATACACTCTCCACTGTTTTCTTCTGCTTGAGCTCGACACCATTCTTGATCGCGACGATTTCCGCCAACAGCGACAAGGCGATTTCCGCCGGGGAATGGCTGCCAATATGCAAACCGATGGGCCCGTGCAAACGGGCGATGGCCGCTTCCGACAAGCCTAGCTCAGCGAGATTTTCCCGACGCTTGATGCTGTTGACCCGCGAGCCAAGCGCACCGACATAGAACGCTTTGGAGTCGAGCGCCGTGAGCAGCGCCATGTCATCCAGCCGTGGATCGTGAGTCAGCGCGACAATCGCCGTGCGCTCATCGGTCTGGATATTCAGCACCGCCTCGTCGGGCATGCCGGGCACAAACCGCCCATGCTGCTCTTCCCAGCCATAGACGAACTCGGTACGCGGATCACAGATCAGCACTTCGAAATCCAGCAGCCGCGCCATCTCGGCCACATACCGCGACAACTGCCCGGCGCCGATCAACAGCAGGCGCCAGCGCGGGCCGTAAATGGCACGCAGGGTCTGGCCGTCGAAGCTCAAGGTGTCGGTCTTGCCGGCCGGGCGCAACACCACTTCGCCAGTGCCGATATTCAGCTCGCGCGCGACGATTTCGTGAGCCTCGCAACGGTCCAGCAACTCGGCGACCCACGCCGGATCGCCGACCCGCTCCTCGGTCAGGCGCAGGGTGCCGCCGCAAGGCAGGCCGAAGCGCGCGGCCTCTTCCTGCGTGACGCCGTAGGTGATCAACTGCACCGGCGGCCCGTTGGCGGGAATCCGCCCATCGTGCAGCCGGGCGATCAGATCGTCCTCGACGCAACCACCGGACACAGAGCCAATCACCACGCCATCCTCACGCAACGCCAGCATCGCGCCGGGCGCCCGGGGCGCGGTGCCCCAGGTCTGCACCACGCTGAACAACATCACTCGCTGCCCGGCGCGACGCCATTCGAGCACACTGCGCAGGACATTCAGATCGGCGCTGTCCATCACGCTTGCGCCTTCTGCCAGCCCTGCAACTGGTAACGCACCGGCAGGTTACGGATGCGCTGACCGGTGGCGGCGAAGATCGCGTTGCACAGCGCCGGCGCAATCGGCGGTACGCCCGGCTCACCGACACCGCCCAATGGCACCTCACCCGGCGGCGCCACCAGATGCACCGCGACTTCCTTCGGCGCCAGCGACATGCGCGCCACTTCATACATATGGAAGTTGTCTTGCTGCACCTTGCCGTCCTTGAAGCTGATTTCACCCCACACGGCGTTGCCCAGGCCCATCACACACGCGCCTTCGAACTGCGAACGGATCCGCTCGGGGTTGATCTGCGGGCCGCAATCCACGGCGATATCGGCCTTGTGCACGATCAGCGTGCCGTCGTCCTTGACCTCGACTTCGATCACCGCCGCCACGTAGGTGACGAAGCTGTAATGCACGGCCAGCCCCAGGCCACGGCCCTTGGGCAGTTGACGCCCCCAACCTGCCGCCTTGGCTGCCGTTTCCAGCACGGTACGCATGCGCCCGGTGTCGATCGGATAACGCTCGGGGGATTCGCCGTAGTTCCATTCTTCACTGAGCGTGCGCGGGTCGATCTTCCGATCCGGGCCGAGCAGCTTGATCTGGTACTTGAGCGGATCTTCCTTGGCCTTGTGCGCCAGTTCGTCGACGAAACTCTGGATCGCGAAACCATGGGGAATGTTCGACACCGAGCGATACCAGCCGACCCGCGTATGCACCGTGGCTTCAGGGTTTTCCAGGCGCACGTTGGGAATCGCGTAGGCCATGTTGGTAAAGCCCATGCCCAGCTCGAACGCAGCTTCGTGATTCATGCCCGGCGCAAACAACGCGGTTATGCTCGGCGCCACCGTGCGGTGCAGCCAGGCGGAAGGCAAGCCGTCCTTGCCCACGCCGGCCTTGAGGTATTCGGCGGACACGGTGTGGAAATACGAGTTGTGGATGTCGTCTTCCCGGGTCCACTGCACACGCACTGCTTTACCAGGAAACTCCTTGGCGAGCACGGCAGCTTCAACGACGAAGTCCGGTTTCGACTTACGGCCGAAACCACCGCCCAACAGCGTGACATTGAAGGTGACGTTATCGAACGGCAGCCCCAGGCGTTCGGCGATGCGCTCGCGGGTGACCTGCGGCGCCTGGCTGGGTGCCCATGCCTCGCAGGTGCCATCCTTGTAACGGGCGATGGCGACCATCGGCTCCATCGGCGCCTGAGCCAGATGCGGCAAGTAATAAGAGGCTTCGAGCGTGCTGGCGGCGCTGCCGATGGCCTTGTCGATGTCGCCGGTATTGCGCACCACTTTGCCCGGTTTCAGCGAAGCGGCTTCGATCTCCTTGCGATAGGCGACCGAGTCATAAGTGGCGTTCGGGCCATCGTCCCACTCGATCTTTAACGCTTCACGCCCCTTCAATGCCGCCCAGGTGTTGCTGGCCACCACGGCCACGCCACCCAAAGGCTGGAATTCCGAAGGCAATGGCCGGGGTTCGATCTGGATGACTTTGAGGACGCCCGGCACTTTCAGCGCGGCGCTGTCGTCGACCGACTTGACCTTGCCGCCGTACACCGCCGGACGCGCAATGACCGCGAACAGCATGCCGTCGAAATGCACGTCGGCTCCATATACCGCGCGGCCATTGACGATGTCGGCACCGTCGATGGCCTTGGTGCCTTCCTTGCCGATGTAGCGGAATTCCGACGGTTGCTTGAGCCGCAGGCTGTCACGGGCCGGCACTGTCAGCGCACTGGCCGCAGCGGCCAGCTCACCGTAACCCAGCTCGCGCCCGGACGGCGTGTGAATGACTTTATGCAGTTGCGCGCGGCATTCGCCGACCGGCACCTTCCACTGCGCAGCGGCGGCCTGCTCCAGCATGGTCCGGGCGGCGGCGCCGCAACGGCGCATCGGTTCGTACCAGTGACGCATGCTACGCGAGCCGTCGGTATCCTGGTTGCCGAAGCGCACTTCATCACCCGGCGCCTGCTGAACCTTGACGTGCGCCCAGTCGGCTTCCAGTTCATCGGCGACCACCATGGTCAAGCTGGTGCGCACGCCCTGACCCATTTCCGAACGGTTGCAGACCACGGTCACCGTGCCATCGGCGGCAATGCTGACGTAGACCTTCGGATCGTCGATCCAGCCGTTGGGCATGCCGTCGGCGCCGAACTGCTTCGGCTTGTCTTCGGCCAGCGCATCCTGCCAGCCCCAGCTCGCCGCCAGCACCAGCGCACCCGTGGCGCCGACGCCTTTGAGAAAGCCCCGGCGACTCAGGTTGCTCAGGGCAAAATCGTTCGGTAGACGGCTCATGCCTTGGCCTCCTTCAGGTGAGTGGATGCCTGACGGATCGCGGTCTTGATCCGGTTGTAGGTGCCGCAGCGGCAGATGTTGCCGACCATCGCTTCTTCGATCTGCTCGTCGCTCGGGTTCGGATTGGTCTTGAGCAACGCGGTGGCGGACATGATCTGCCCGCCCTGGCAGTAACCGCATTGGGCCACAGCCGTGTCGAGCCAGGCTTGCTGGACGATCTGACCGACCGGGTCGGCATGCAGGTTGTCGATGGTGGTCACGCTCTGCCCGACCACCGAACCGATCGGGGTGATGCAACTGCGCGCCGGCGCGCCGTCGATATGAATGGTGCACGCACCGCACAGGCCCATACCGCAGCCGAACTTGGTGCCGTTGTAACCGGCGACGTCACGGATCGCCCACAACAGCGGCATGTCCTCGGTGACATCGAGTGGATGGTCTTGACCATTAAGTTTCAGGGTAATCATGGGCACGCCCGCATATTCATGGAGGTTATGGGGTCGAGCCATCTGCCACCGCAGGGACGGTGGTGGTTCGCGCAGATGGGCTCAGGCTAATCAGGCTCTCTTGTACCGACGGGAACGTCTGCACCGGGCCTTTGGTGGAGCAAATGACTGGTATCGTTAGCTGGCTACGTTAACCCGCGATTAACAAAAAAGCCCTGCACTTTTTAAATAGTGCAGGGCTTTGGGTTCAGCCTTGAAAGCGTAGCCTCAATAGCGATTGGGCTCCATTTCCAGCTCGACATTGAAACGTTCTGAAATGTCTTTCTGGATGCGCTGGGCCAGATCGAGCAATTGCAGCCCGGTTGCCGCGCCGTAGTTGACCAGCACCAGCGCCTGCAATTTATGCACGCCGGCATCGGCCTCACGGAAACCTTTCCAGCCGGCGCGCTCGATCAACCAGCCGGCCGCCAGTTTCATCTGCCCGTCCGGTTGCGCGTAGGCCACCAGATCCGGATGCTGCGCCTTGATCTGTGCGACCACGGCCGCCGGCACCAGCGGGTTCTTGAAGAAGCTGCCGGCATTGCCGAGCACCGCCGGATCCGGCAGTTTCTCGCTGCGGATGCTGCAAATGGCGCGGCTGACATCCGTCGGCGTCGGCTGCTCGATGCCCTGCTCGGTCAGGCGCTGACGCACCGGGCCGTATTCAAGATGCAGATGCGCTACTCGATCCAGTGCAAAGCGCACCCGCAGGATCAGCCAACGACCCGGCTGCTGCTTGAACACGCTGTCGCGGTAGGCGAAGTTGCACTCTTCCAGACTGAAGTCGCGCAGCTCGCCGGTCTGGCGATCCAGCGCCGTCAGGCCGGCGAACACATCCTTGATCTCGACACCGTAGGCACCGATGTTCTGCATCGGTGCGGCGCCAACGGTGCCGGGGATCAGACTGAGATTCTCCAGCCCGGAAAAACCCTGCGCCAGCGTGTGCTGCACGAACGGGTGCCATGGCTCCCCAGCTTCGGCTTCGATCACCACGCGGTTGCCGTCGTCGCTGATGACGCGGATGCCACGAGTGGCCATGCGCAGCACCAGCGCCGGGATGTCCGCCGTGAGCAACAGGTTGCTGCCGCCGCCAATCACCAGCAACGGCACATCGTGGGAAGTCGCGTAAGCCAGGGCTTCGTGCACATCGGCGTCACTGTGGGCTTCGGCAAACAGCTGCGCGCGAACGTCGACGCCGAAGGTATTGAAGGGTTTCAGGGAAACCTGCGGCTGTACCTGCAAACTCATAACCGCCCCTTCACTTCGATCAACAGCTGATCGCAGGCACGTTCGATCAGATCCAGCACCTGCTCGAAGCCCTGATCGCCGTCGTAGTACGGATCCGGCACTTCGTCGACCACGCCTTCATAGCGGCGCAGGAACAGATCCAGCTCGGCCTTGCCGGTGGACGGTTGCAAGGCCTTGAGGTTGCGCAGGTTGCTGTTGTCCATGGCGAGGATCAGGTCGTAGCTGGCGAAATCGGCGCGGCTGACCTGTTGAGCGCGTTGCGCCGACAGGTCATAACCGCGCAGTTTGGCCGCAGCCTGGCTGCGCTTGTCCGGCGGATTACCGACGTGCCAGTCGCCAGTGCCGGCGGAGGCCACTTCGACCTGATCCGCCAGCCCCGCTTCACGCAACTTGTGGCGCAAAACGCCTTCGGCGGTGGGCGAACGGCAGATGTTGCCCAGGCACACGAACAGAACGCGCATCAGGCCTCCAGCAGGCGACGGACGCGCTCGAGGTCTTCGGCGGTGTCGACCCCGGTCGGCGGCGCGATCAACGCGTCAGCCACGTGAATCCGCACGCCGTGCCAGAGGGCACGCAACTGTTCGAGGGACTCGGTGTTTTCCAGCCAGCACGGACCCCAGCTCACGAAATCCTGAAGGAAGCCTGCGCGGTAGGCATAAATGCCAATGTGGCGACGATAAGGGACGCCTTCCGGCAAAACATCGCGGCTCTTGGCGAACGCATCGCGGGCCCATGGCAGGGTCGCGCGACTGAAGGTCAGCGCCAGACCGTTGAGGTCGCTGACAACCTTGACCACGTTCGGGTTGAACAGGGTTTCCACGTCTTCGATCGGCTCGGCCAGGGTGGCCATGCGCGCCTCGGTGTGGGCTGCGAGGTTGGCGGCGACCTGATCGATCACGCTCGGCGGGATCAACGGTTCGTCACCCTGCACGTTGACCACGATGGCATCAGGCTCAAGGCCCAGCTTCGCAGCCACTTCGGCCAGACGATCGGTACCGGAGTTGTGATCTTCACGGGTCAGCACCACTTCGGCGCCGAAAGCCTTGCAGGCCTCGACAATGCGCGCATCGTCGGTGGCCACGACCACACGGCTGGCGCTGCTTTTGCTGGCCTGCTCCCAGACATGCTGGATCATCGGCTTGCCGGCGATATCCAGCAGCGGTTTGCCCGGCAGGCGGGTCGAGGCATATCGCGACGGGATGACAACGGTGAAGGCGGTGGTCATTTATCCAGACGCTCGTCGGTGGTCAGGGTGCGGGCTTCGCTTTCCAGCATCACCGGGATGCCGTCGCGGATCGGGTACGCCAGGCCGGCGCCCTTGCTGATCAGTTCGGTCTTGTCGGCGCTGAGCTTGAGCGGGCCTTTGCAGATCGGGCAGGCGAGGATGTCGAGCAATTTGGTGTCCATGAACATTCCCTGGATAAAAACGGATTAAGGCAAAAGACGATCCGGCAACAGGCGCATCAACTGTGTGTCGAACCAGGCCACGAAGGCCGGCGACGGCACGGCATCGACCGCCAGGTACCACCAGTCATCGGCGGCAAAGGCACGGCACTTCACCGCGTCCTTTTCAGTCATCACCACTGGCAATGACGGCGTGAAACTCAAGGCCTGCACGCTGTATTCGGCGTGATCGGCAAACGCGTGGGGCACAGGCCGCCAGTCTAGCGCTTCGAGGGTATTGAAGAAACGTTGTGGGTTGCCGATCCCGGCCACCGCGTGCACGGCCTGACGGGGCGGAAAATGATCGAGCGGCCGGCGTTCGCCGCTGCGCAGATTGACCAGCGCCGACGGCTTGAGGTGGAAAGCGAAACCGCCGTCGCGATCTTCAAGGGCGCCGTTGAACAGCACACCGTCAACGCTTTGCAGGCGTTCGGCCGGTTCGCGCAGGGGGCCGGCGGGCAGGCAGCGCTGGTTGCCAAGGCCACGGGCGGCGTCGATCAGCACCAGTTCCAGATCCCGCGCGAGGCGGTAATGCTGCATGCCGTCATCGGACAGGATCAGGTCCAGCGGCTCGCTGTCCAGCAGGGCTCTGACGGCGGCGCAGCGATCGGGATCGATCATCAGTGGCACGCCGGTGCGCTGCACGATCAGCAAGGGTTCGTCGCCGGCGATGTCGGCAGTCTGGTCAGCTTCGACCCGCCATGGCAGTTGCGCCGGTTTGGCGCCGTAACCCCGGCTGACCACACCGACCCGCAACCCGTGACGTCGGCAGTGCTCGATCAGCCACAGGATCATCGGCGTCTTGCCGGTGCCGCCGACGGTGATGTTGCCGACCACGATCACCGGCACTGGTGACTGATAGATCTGACCTTCACCGTCGAGAAAGCGCTGACGCTTGCCAGCCACGACGCGGCGGTACAGCCACTCCAGCGGCCGCAACAGCGTCAGGGCCGGATGCCCCTGATACCACGCGGCGAGCAGACGATCGGACATGGCCATCAGGATTTGGGCGCCGCCTCGACCGTGGTCATGCGCAGATGGCTGAAACCGAGCTTGCCGGCCGCGTCCATGGCGGTGATCACGGATTGGTGCTGAGTCTTGCCGTCAGCACTGATCGACAACGGCATGTTGGTGTCGCCGTTGGCTTCTTTCTGCATGGCCTCCATCAGGGTCGCCAGATCGTTTTTCGGCAGAATCTTGTTGTTCACCGAGAACACGCCTTCGGCGCTGATGGCCACGTCCAGTTGCTTGACCTGCTGGTCCTCGGCCGGCGAGCCGCTGACCGCTTCCGGCAGGTCGACGCGCAGCTGGGTTTCGCGGGTGAAGGTGGTGGTCACGACGAAAAACAGCAACAGAATGAACACCACGTCGATCAGCGACGCGAGGTTGATGTCGATGGTTTCCCGGGGTTTGCGACGGAATTTCACGCTTTTTCCCCGGCCAGATCGACGTCACGGTCGCCCTGCACCACTTCCACCAGTTTGATCGCTTCCTGCTCCATGCCCACCACCAGTTCATCGATGCGGCGTTGCAGGAAACGGTGAAAGAACACCGCCGGAATACCGACCATCAGGCCCGCAGCGGTGGTGATCAGCGCCTTGGAAATACCGCCGGCCAGCACCGAAGCGTTGGTGGTCATGCCGGAACCGGTGAAGGCACTGAAGATGTCGATCATGCCCAGCACCGTACCCAGCAGACCGAGCAGCGGCGACATGGCAGCGATGGTGCCCAGCGCGTTGACGTAGCGTTCCAGCTCGTGGATGACCCGAGCGGCCGCTTCTTCAATGCACTCTTTCATGATCTCGCGACCATGTTTGGAGTTGGCCAGGCCCGCGGCGAGGATTTCCCCCAACGGCGAGTTGGCGCGCAATTCCTTGAGTTTTTCCTTGTTGAGCTGCTTGTCCTTGATCCAGACCCAGACCTGACCCAGCAGATGCTCAGGGGTGACGCGACTGGCGCGCAGGGTCCACAGGCGCTCGGCGACGATCGCCATGGCGGCGATGGAACTCAGAATGATCGGCAACATCATCCAGCCGCCGGATTTGACCAATTCCCACACAGTGACAGCCCCCTCGAAAAAGTGCGCCACTTTACCATACCGGTTCGCGATAAAGACGCGTCGCCCCGACGACCGTGCTCAACGGTACTCCGCCCCCGGCAACGGCGGGTCACGCCAGAAGCGGCGTTGTTGACGCATCGACCGGGCTGGCTGAAACCGCCCCAGTTGCAGATGAATGGCGCCCTGCTCGGCGCTGTCATGGATGTGTATGCCCTGTTTGCGGTAGCGGGCAATGACCGTCGGATGCGGATGGCCGAACGAATTGCCCTGCCCTCGGGAAATCAGCACGGCCTGAGGCTGCAAAGTCTTGAGCAAGGCCATCGATGAGGAGCTGCGGCTGCCGTGATGCGGGGCTTGCAGCCATTGGGTATGAACTGCCAGCGCGCTGTTGAGCAGATCCCGTTCGGCAGCGCTGTCGATGTCACCGGTCAGCAATAACCGTTCGCCATTAGCTTCGATCTGCAACACGCAGGAACGCTGGTTGCTGTCACGGGCGTCGGCCCACTGCCATAGATGAAAGGCAACGCCGTCCCACTGCCATTGCCGGCCGCTTTCACAGACCTCGGCGTTCAGCGCTTCAGGCAAACCCGGCGGATCGCCGCTGATGACCCGGCTGACCGGCAATCCTTTCGCTACGGCGAGTGCGCCACCTGCGTGATCGGCATCGGCATGGCTGAGCAGCATCAGATCGAGGTGTTCCACGCCCAGTTTGCGCAATGCCGGCAGCACCACTCGCTCACCGAGGTCGAAGTCGCCGAAACGCGGACCGCTGTCGTACAACAAGGTGTGATGCCGGGTGCGGATCAGAATCGCCAGGCCTTGGCCGACGTCCAGTTGCCACACATCCGCTGCGCCTTCGGCCAGACGTTCCCGGGGCGGAAATGCCAACACCAGCAGCAATGGCCAGCCCAAGGAACGCAAGGGAACGCCTCGGGGCAGTAATAACAACAGGGCACCAAGACCTCCCAGCGCCCAGATCCACCACTCCATCGTCGTCGGCACCCACGCTGGCCAACGCCCGGCAATCAGGGCCAGCGCCCGGAACAATCCATCGATCAGTCCACCGGCCAGCCACAGCAGCCCTTCCCCGACGTAGGGGATCGGCAGCAACAAAGTGCCCAGCAACGCCGGCGGCAACACCGCGAAACTGACCCACGGCACCGCCAGCAGATTGGCCAGTGGCCCGCTGAGACTGATCGGCAGGCTCAGCGCCACCAGCACCGGGCACAAGCCGATCGCGATCAGCCACTGCGCGCGTGTCCAGGTCTGCCACCAGCGCCACGGCCCCAGACGGCCGCCGAAGGTGAAGATCAGCACGGCGACCGCGATAAAGGACAGCCACAACCCCGGACGCAGACTGGCCAGCGGATCCATCAACAGCACACCATTGAAGGCCAGCAACAAAGGCCACCACGCACCGAGATGGCGAAATCGCAATCGCCACAGCAACACCAGCGCAACCATCACGCAGGCCCGCCGCACCGGCACGTCGAACCCGGCCAGCAGGCCGTAGCCCAGCGCCGCCGTGAATGCCAGACCGCACGCCCAGGGCAGCCAGGGCCAACGCAACGGCCAGATCCCGACCCGCGCCAGCCCGGCGACCAGCGCATACATCAACGCCGCCAACAGCCCGATGTGCTGACCGGAAATCACCAGCAGGTGCACGGTGCCGGTGTCCTGCAAGGTCTGCCAGTCTTCGCGACTGAGCCCCGAACCATCACCGAGTACCAACGCGGCCAAGGCTCCGTTACGTCCCTGGGCATCCACTGCAAGCAGGCGCTGGCGAATGCTGTCGCGCCAAGCCCACTGCGCCGGCGCCAGGCGCTCGCCATCCTTCACCGTCCCGGTGGCGCCGATGCGCTGCGCCAGCAGCCAGGCTTCGTAATCGAACGCATCCGGATTGAGCAGGCCACCGGGGCGCTTGAGCTTGACTGCCAGTCGCCAGCGTTCGCCACTTTTGACCTCAGGCCCGGCGTACCACGCCAGACGCATCAGCGACGGCAGTTTCTCGTGACGCGAGCGCGCATCGGCCAGTTCGAAGCGCACGACGCCCTCGGCATTCTGCGGCAAGCCGACGACCCGTCCTTCCACCCAGCGCGTTTCGCCATCCAGCCGGGAAGGCAGCCGGTCATTCAACGCCATCTGCGCGTTGAAACCCGCCCATGTAAATCCAAGCAGCAAAAACGCTAGTGGATAGCTGCGAAACGGCAGCAGCATCAGCGCCACCCACGGCAACACCAGCAATAACCCGACCGGCGGCAAAGCCGGCAAAAAAACCGGAGCCAGCAGACCGACCGCCAGCGCCATCATCCCTGTGCGCATAAGCCCGTCCTTGAGAGTCCCACCTTCAGGCATAGCGGTTGCGGGGCACGACCGTCGTTATCAATTGTCACAAAGTCTGAATGGGCGGTTCGTAGAATCCAGACATACTTGCCGCCTTAACCGACCGAGAAGCCTTATGCCCCGGCGCTTATTCAAACGTTACATGCCCGACCCGACGAGCATCAGGGAACACAAATCCTTACGCTTTCTCGGTACGTTGCTGCATGACCCGAACCTCTGGCACCTCAACCGACACTCGGTGGCCCGCGCCATGGCCGTTGGCCTGTTCGCCGCGTTCCTGCCGATTCCCGCGCAAATGCTGGTGGCGGCCGTCCTCGCGATCATGGTGCGCGGCAACATGCCGATTGCCGTGAGTCTGGTCTGGCTGACCAACCCGATCACCATGCCGGCGGTGTTCTTCTGCACGTATCAGGCCGGGGCCTGGCTGATGGATGTGCCCGCACGCACGCTCCCCGACGAATTGACCTGGGAATGGATCAGCGGCGAGCTCTCGACCTTGTGGCAACCGTTCCTGCTGGGTTCGGTGGTGGTCGGGCTGGCACTGGGCGCCCTCGCCTATTGTCTGGTGATGATGTACTGGCGCTGGTGGGTGGCCCGGCAATGGGCGCGGCGCAAGAAAAGACGTCAGGCGTGAATGCAAAACGGCCTCCACTGTGGGAGGCCGTTTTTCATTGCAGCATTGAAGGGATCAGGTGCGCATGCCGCGCCCGCTCACCAGCAACCGAGAACAACCGATATACAACACCACGGTCGCCACCAGCATGAAGGTGATCGCGATGCCGATGCGAATGTCCGACACACCAAGGATGCCGTAACGGAAGGCGTTGACCATGTGCAGCACCGGGTTGGCCAGCGACACGGTCTGCCAGAACGGCGGCAGCAAGGTGATCGAATAGAACACGCCACCGAGGTAGGTCAGCGGGGTCAGCACGAAGGTCGGGATGATCGAAATGTCATCGAAGTTACGTGCGAACACGGCGTTGATGAAGCCCAGCAGCGAGAAGATCGTCGCCGTCAGCACCACCACCAGCACCGTCACGCCGAGATGGTGCACCTGCAAATGGGTGAAGAACAGCGACAGGATCGTCACGATCACACCCACCATCAGGCCTCGCAGGACGCCACCGATCGTGTAACCGATCAGGATCGTGTGCGGCGACACTGGCGACACCATCAGTTCTTCGATGGAGCGCTGGAACTTGCTGCCGAAGAAACTCGACACCACGTTGCCATAGGAGTTGGTGATCACCGACATCATGATCAGCCCCGGCACAATGTACTCCATGTAGGTGAAACCACCCATGTCACCGATCTGCCGGCCGATCAGGTTACCGAAGATCACAAAGTACAGGACCATGGTGATCGCCGGCGGCAGCAGGGTCTGCGGCCAGATCCGGGTGAAGCGTCTGACTTCGCGGTAAACGATGGTGTTGAGGGCAACGAGGTTGGGGCGCAGCTCGGAACTCATACCGCCACCTTCGACAGATTTTTCTCCACCAGGGACACGAACAGCTCCTCGAGGCGATTGGTTTTATTGCGCAGGCTCAGCACTTCGATGTTCTGCAGGGCCAGTTGGCCGAACAGCGCGGTGATGCCCATGGACTTGTCGACCTGGACTTCCAGGGTATGGCCGTCCAGCAGACGCGCCGGATAACCCGCCAGTTGCGGCGCAGCACTCAGGCCGTTTTTCAGATCCAGCAGGAAGGTTTCCACATGCAGCTGGCCGAGCAACTGACGCATGCTGGTGTTCTCGACAATGGTGCCGTGGTCGATGATGCCGATGTTGCGGCACAACTGCTCAGCCTCTTCCAGATAGTGTGTGGTGAGGATGATGGTGATGCCTTTCTGGTTCAGTTCGGTGAGGAACGTCCACATCGAGCGACGCAGCTCGATGTCGACGCCGGCAGTCGGTTCATCGAGGATCAGCAGACGCGGTTCATGGACCAGCGCCCGGGCGATCATCAAGCGACGCTTCATGCCGCCGGACAGCGAACGCGACGGCACATCGCGTTTGTCCCACAGACCGAGCTGGGTCAGGTACTGCTCGGCGCGTTCCTTGGCGACCTTCGCCGGAATGCCGTAGTAACCGGCCTGGGTCACGACGATGTCGAAGGTCTTTTCGAACTGGTTGAAGTTGAATTCCTGGGGCACCACACCGATGGAGCGCTTGAGCGCCGCCGGGTTCTTGTCCAGGTCGTGGCCAAAGATATTCACGGTGCCGCTGGTCTTGTTGACCAGGGTCGAGAGAATGCCGATGGTCGTGGATTTGCCGGCGCCGTTGGGGCCGAGCAAGGCGAAGAAGTCACCTTCGGCGACGTCCAGATCGATACCACTCAAGGCCTGGAACCCGTTGCCGTAGGTTTTGGTTAGCTGCCGGATGGACAGAGCGGAACTCATATCGGATTTACGCACCCAGTGAAGAAAAAAGGACTGATAAAAGGCCGGCGGCGAGGAAGACAACCGCAGCGCTCGAGCGCAATGGTGCTTGCCGTCGCCGCACAAGTACAGTCAAGTGTGTCGATAGTAGGTATTAAGTCAACGCGGTCATGACAGCTTTCTGATACGCCGGACGCTGCTTCAACCGCGCGTACCAGGCTTCAAGATTCGGCTGTGGCGCGCGCTCGATCGGCATCTCGAACCAGGCGTAAATGAAACTGCCGAGCGGGATATCGCCCATGCCGATTTCATTGCCGGACAGATACGGCTGGTGCTTCAACGCCTGATCGGCCATCGCCAGCAACCCGTCACATTCTTTGATCGCCGCGTGGATTGCCGGCCAGTCCTGCTTGTCTGCCGGGGTACGCAGGACGCCCCAGAACACCGTGCGAAACGGTCCGGCAAAACTGGAAGTCGTCCAGTCCATCCATTTGTCAGCGGTGGCGCGGGTCTGCGGATCCGCCGGATACCACGAGGTATCGGCCGCATGTTTTGCCAGCAGGTAACGCACAATGGCATTCGATTCCCACAACACGAAACCATCGTCCTGAATCACCGGCACCCGCCCGTTCGGGTTCATGGCCCGGTACTCCGGTGTGTCGACCACACCAAACGCGCCACCGGCATCGATGGCCTCGTAGGCCAGTCCGAGCTCTTCGGCAGCCCACAACGGCTTTCTGACATTCGACGAATTCTTGCGACCCCAGATCTTCAGCATGACCGCCTCTTTTCCAGTAAATGGGCAGGCAGCATACGCCGGATCAGAGGCTGCCGACATCACCGCGCATGTCACCGGACAGTGGCTTCTGCTGATCGTTGAACAGGTGCGGATAACATTTCTGCAGATGTTCGAAGAAAAAAGATTCCGGTACATCGGCGAACTGGCCGTGATCGACCAGGTACTCCATCAGCAGCGCGCCATCGCTGTTGTACGGGTGGAAAACGCTGTCGTTTACGCCATCGAATTCCAGCGGCGCAACGTTGAACATTTCGCAGAGCTTCTGGTTGAACGCGGGTGTGGCTTTCACCCAGCGATCATTGAGAAACAGCTCGGTATAACCATGCATGGCGAACACTTCGCTTCTCAGCAGTTCAAGCAGACGCGGCGTCGACAGATGATTTTTCACATCCGCCAGACCGATGCGTGCGGGGATCCCGCAATGGCGCGCGCAACCGGCGAGCAACGTGGCCTTGGGCACGCAATAACTCTCACCCGCCGCCAGCGCGTAGCTGCCGCGCAAGGTCTGCGGGTCGCGGCTGAAGGTGTACATGTTGTAACGCACCGCCTCGCGCACGGCGTAATAAAGACGGATCGCCTGCGCGAGCGGATCGCGGCTGGCACCACGGTGCTGCTCGGCGAACTCCACCACCGAGGGGTGGTCACTATCGATGAAGCGGCCGGGGCTCAGATACTCGTGCATGACGACATTCTCCTGATTGAGCCCCGAGTCTAGCGAGAGGTTCAGCACAGAGATAACGACGTTTCGGCCAAACATGCACGCAAAGACGCGGAAGCGGCGAACGATTTCCCACGCGTGTTGCCCACCGAACCTACAAAAGACATCCGGGGTTTCCCACGATTTCAATCACCTTGCTCTGACCGCCCCGTTTTGCAGATGCCGTCTAAGCTCTGGTGGGTCGGTTCGCCCTGGTTCACGGAGGATTAAATATGCTGTTGTTGTGGATACTGGTTCTGATCGTCGGCGTGGCGTATCTGGCCCACCGGCGCATCGCCCCGCTGCCGGCACTGGGCATCGTTGCCGCTTACCTGTTGGCGATGGGGATTTTCAGCCACGCACCGGGCTGGTTGCTGCTGATTTTCTGGGTCGTGCTGGCCCTGGTGGCCGCCCCGCTGCTGTTGCCTGACCTGCGCCGCAAACACTTCACCGCGCCGCTGTTCAGCTGGTTCCAGAAAACCCTGCCACCGATGTCGCAGACCGAACGCGACGCGATCGATGCCGGCACGGTGTGGTGGGACGGCGAACTGTTCAGCGGCCGTCCGGACTGGGACAAGCTGCTGTCCTATCCCAAGGTGCAACTGAGCGAAGAGGAACAGGCGTTCATCGACGGCCCGACCGAAGAACTCTGCGCGATGGTCACCGACTGGCAGATCGGCCAGTCGATGGATCTGCCGCCCGAAGCCTGGACTCACATCAAGGAACACGGTTTCTTCGCCCTGATCATTCCCAAGGAGTTCGGCGGCAAGGGTTTCTCCGCCTACGCCCACTCCCAGGTGGCGATGAAACTGGCGACCCGCAGCGGCGACCTGGCCTCCACCGTGATGGTGCCCAACTCCCTCGGCCCGGCCGAACTGCTGCTGCATTACGGCACCGACGAACAACGTAATCACTACCTGCCACGGCTGGCCCGGGGCGACGACATTCCGTGCTTTGCGCTGACCGGTCCGCTCGCTGGTTCAGACGCGGGTGCGATGCCCGACACCGGTATCATCTGCAAAGGCGAATGGGAAGGTCAGGAAACCCTCGGCCTGCGCCTGAACTGGGAAAAACGCTACATCACCCTCGGCCCGGTCGCGACTTTGCTCGGCCTCGCCTTCAAGGCCTATGACCCGGATCATCTGCTCGGCGACAAGGAAGACCTCGGCATCAGTCTCGCGCTGATTCCGACCGACACTCCCGGCGTGGAAATCGGTCGCCGCCACCTGCCGCTGGGCGCGGCGTTCATGAACGGCCCCAACTCCGGCAAGGACGTGTTCATCCCGCTGGACTTCCTCATCGGCGGCCAGGACATGCTCGGCAAAGGCTGGATGATGCTGATGAACTGCCTGTCGGTCGGGCGTTCGATCTCGCTGCCGGCGGTGGGCACCGGCGCGGCCAAGTTCACCAGTCTGGTGACCGGGCAGTACGCGCAGATTCGTGAGCAGTTCAACGTGCCACTCTCAGCGTTCGAAGGCATTCAGGAAGCCATGGCGCGGATCGGCGGCAATGCCTGGATGATGGACGCTGCGCGGATGCTGACCGCCAATGCGGTGGATCTGGGCGAGAAGCCCTCGGTGCTGTCGGCGATCCTCAAATACCACCTCACCGAACGCGGTCGCGAGTGCATCAGCCACGCCATGGACGTGCATGGCGGCAAGGCGATCATCATGGGCCCGAACAACTATCTGGGTCGCAGCTGGAACGGCGCGCCGATCTTCATCACCGTGGAAGGCGCCAACATTCTTTCGCGCAACCTGATGATCTTTGGTCAGGGCGCAATCCGCTGTCATCCGTTCGTGCTCAAGGAAATGGCCCTCGCCGGTCGCGAGGACAAGGATCAGGCACTCAAGGAATTCGACGGCCTGCTGCTCAAGCACATCGGATTTGCCGTGAGCAACGCCGCCAGTACTCTGGTGCTGAACCTCGGTTTCGGTCATTTCGAACATGCGCCGGGAGACAAGCTCAGCCAGGGTTATTTCCGTGCGCTCAACCGTCAGGCTGCCGCGTTTGCCATGCTCGCCGACCTGAGCATGATGCTGCTGGGCGGCGAACTGAAACGCCGCGAGCGTCTGTCGGCGCGTCTGGGTGACGTACTGAGCAACTTGTATCTGGCATCCGCAGCGCTCAAGCGTTATCACGACCTCGATTCCCCGGCGTACATGGAACCGCTGTTCCGATGGGCCATGGAAGAAAGCCTCGGCCAGTCGGAAAAAGCGCTGGATGAACTGCTGACCAACTTCCCGAACCGGGTCTTCGGCTGCCTGCTGCGAGTGATCGTGTTCCCGTTCGGTCGCCGTCACAAAGGCCCGTCGGACAAACTCGGTGCCGAAGTGGCTGCGGTCATCGGCCGGGCCAAGGGCGATCCGGCGCTGGAAGAACTGCTTGCCGGCTGCTATCGCCCGCAATCGGCAGACGATGCGGTCGGTGCGCTGCAACATGCCTGCGATCAACTGAATGCAGCGCAACCGTTGCACAAGAAACTGCACACCTCGCTCAAGAGCGGTCAGGTCAAACCGGTCGCCGGCGAACACGCCATCGATGCGGCGCTGGAGGCCGGGGTGTTGCAGGCCGTGGAAGCCCAGACCTTGCGTGATGCCGAAGCGGCGCGGCGCAAGGTGATCGATGTCGATGATTTCGACAAGGAGCAACTGCAACCGGCGGACGGCAAAATCCGCTGATCCCTTCAATCAGTGAAAAACGGGCGCAGGGGCTTTATACTCCCGCGCCCGTTTTGCTCTTGAGGACTTATCTCGTGTCCAACGTCGTTGCCGATCATCTGGTTTTGCTCGACCACCTGCGCAGTATCCTGGTCGCCGTAGGTGAGGCCGATCAGGTTCCCGAAGAAAGCCATGCCCTGTTCCTGGAGCGTTTCGACGAACTGCTGGCGTCACTGCCGATCGAGCCGATCGAAAGCCAATACCTGGGGCAGGACATCCTGACTCAAGTGATTACCCGTTACCCGCAAATTGCCCACCTGATCCCGCGGGATCTGCTGTGGTTCTTCGCCGGCGACTGCCTGCATTACCTGTCCGACGAAGAAATCGACATGTATCAGGCGCTGGAAGAACGCCGCTACGAAGCCGAACAGAACGACGAACCGTTCGACTGGAACCAGGAAAAACAGCTGCTGGCGATGTCCGCCCAGGACAGCAAGCACTGATTTTCACCCAATAAAAAAGGCCCGCATGGTGATCCATGCGGGCCTTTTTTATTGGGTCAGAGCAACCCTTCACTCTCGGGCAATTCGTACTCGGCCAACGGTTTTGAACCGCCGGACTTTCCCGGCTTGCTCAAAGTCGGCTCTTTCTCCAGGCACTCCACCAGATAGTCGATGAACACCCGCAGCTTCGGCGGCAGATAGCGCGTCGGCGAGTGCAACAACCACAGTCCGCCGTGGTAGGACGCCAGGAACGTCCAGTCCGGCAGGACCTGCACGATCAGCCCCTGCTCCAGGGCATAACGCGCGGTGAAATACGGCAGGCTGCCAATGCCGATGTGCTGCAACACGGCGCCCAGACGCACGCCGGTGTGGTTGGCGGCATACCGCCCGCGCACGCCGACGGTGACGGCCTTCGTGCCTTTCTTGAATTTCCATCGCGCATCACTCGGGGTTTCGCCCAGATAAATGCAACTGTGGTTGAGCAAGTCGTGGGGATGAGTTGGCGTCCCGTGTTCGGCCAGATACTGCGGCGTCGCGCAGAGCAAATGGTCGATGGTCAGCAGTTGTCGTCCGACCAGTCCGGCCGGTGGACGATCCGTGATGCGAATGGCCAGGTCGACATGATCGTCGATCAGATCGACCTGGCGGTCTTCCAGCAACAGCTCAACATCGACCTTCGGATAGCGCCGCAGAAACTCCGGCATGTGCGGATGAATCACGAAGCGCCCTACCGCTTTCGGCACGCTGACCCGGACCAGACCTTCGGCTTCGTGGGTGAACTGGCCGCTGATCTCCATCACCGACTTCGCCGCGCTGACCATTTCCTGGCAGCGCTTGAACACTTCTTCTCCGCCATCGCTCAAGCGCAGTTTGCGCGTGGTGCGTTGCAGCAGCCGTGTGGCCAGCGCCTTCTCCAGCCGGGAAATACTGCGGCTGACTGCCGAGGGTGACGAACCCAATTGGCGAGCGGCTTCGGAGAAGCTGCCGGTCTCGACGACCTTGACGAAAATCGCCATTTCACCGAGCAGCGGCAGCGGTAGATTTATGCTCACGGCGCAACAGTCCTTTGATGTTTGAACGGATTATCACGTTATTGCACGATTCATATAATTAAAAAAGAAACTTTAATAAGGGCATGGAATATGACGCTTCGCCTCTTTTTCCATAGTGATGACCTCAAGGCCAATGTGGAAGTCCTCGACTGCACGCCCCACGAGAACGAATTCGCCGTTGTGTTGCGCGCCACGCTTTTTCACCCTCAGGGCGGTGGCCAACCCTGTGATACCGGCTGGATTGGCGACAGCCAGGTTCTTCGCGTCGTCCAGGAACCGGACCGGATCATTCATTTCGTCGATCAACCGGTGCCGCTGGGCATGACCCAGATTCGCGTCGACGAAGAACGCCGCCGCTTCAACACCCGCATGCACTCTGCCGGGCATTTGATCGGCCACTTTGTCCAGGCCATGGGCTGGATGCCGATCAAGGCCCATCACTGGCCGGACGAAGGCCGTGTGCAATTCAAGCCCGGAGATTCGGCTCAGGAAGTCGATGCACAAGTCGTTCAATACGGCATCGGCCAGTGGATCGAACACGATCTGCCACGTCTGACGTCCCTGCGCGAAGGCGCGCGGGAAATCGGTTTCGGTGAACTGCCAGCCTATGGCTGCGGTGGCACCCATGTACGCAGCCTGAAGGATCTGGGCACAGTCACGATCGCGTCCCTTTCGCAGAAGAAAGGCACGTTGTCCGTCCACTACAGCGTGGATTGAGGATTTCGGGCGCTGCCAGATGCAGCGTCCGACGCCGGGGGAACCGCGTTCGCCGGTTCCGTTGACTATTCGATAGATGGACCTGAAACCATGATGCTTGACGTCGAGCGTCTCGATGAGACGTGCATAAAAAAACTGGCCAACGAAGAAGTCCTCGCCATCCGCGTCAAGGGCTTTCTGCCCCAGGCGCAGGCGATCCAGATTGGCGACAAGATCCTCGCCCCCGGCTTCGAGGGCTACATCAACGCGCCCAGTATCGGTCGCATCGGCATGGCGTTCTACGAGGCGGAAAACCAGCCGCTGCTGATCGAAGACTACTTCGAGCGCGCCACCAGCAACATCGCCGAACTGCGCAACCGCTGCGCGCCCTACTCGTCGCCGGTCGACACCCTGCGCTGCATGCTCGACGAATCCTGGCCGGCGGGTGCCCATCTGGAAAACCTCTACGGTCGCAAGATGTATGTCGGCCTGTCCCGAGTGGTGAAACCGGGCGTGTGCTTTCTGGCCCATCACGACATCTTCGCCAAGGACGCCCCGGAGAGTTTCCAGGCCCGCAGTCTGGAGGCGCAGTTCGCCTGCAACGTCTACCTCAACATGCCGACCGAGGGCGGCGCGTTGCAGATGTGGGAAGACGACATTTCCCCGGACCAGTTCGATGAAATGCGCGGCGACAGCTACGGCATCGACCCGGCACTGCTCGGCCCGCCCGCCCTCGAAGTACGCCCGGAGCCGGGGGATTTCATCATGTTCAATTCGCGTCGCATGCACTCGGTAACGCCGGGCGTGGCCGATCCGCGCTTGAGCCTTTCGTTTTTTGTCGGCTATCGCGGCAATGCTTCACCCCTGACTTTCTGGAGCTGAAATGACATCGAATTACCTGGGCGAGTTTCTGGCGCTGGCCACCATCCACTTTCTGGCCGTGGTCGCTCCCGGCCCGGACTTCGCCGTGACCATCCGCCAGAGTGTACGTTTCGGCCGCTTGGTCGGCATCTGCACGGCATTGGGCATCGGCGCGGGAATTTCCGTGCACGTGCTGTACACCCTGCTGGGCGTCGGCGCCTTGATGCACACCACGCCCTGGCTGCTGACCGTCGCCAAAGTGGTCGGCGGCGCTTACATCCTTTACCTGGGCGTCAGCCTGATCCGCAGTAAACCCAAGACGACAATGGAAGGCGAAAAAACCAGCGACGAACCGCTGGTCGAGCAATCGCTGTTCAAGGCGTTTTCCACCGGTTTCCTGACCAACGCCACCAACCCCAAGGCCACGCTGTTTTTCCTGGCGATCTTCACCACGATCATCAGCGCCAGCACACCGCTGCAAATCCAGGCCCTGTACGGATTGTGGATGTGCGGGGTGAATGCGTTGTGGTTCGTGATCGTCGCGCTGTTCTTTTCCAGCAGCAAAGTGCGCGTGCTGTTCATGCGCATGGGCCACTGGTTCGAGCGCAGCATGGGGGTGATTCTGATCCTGTTTGCCGGGCGTCTGGTGTTGTCGATGTAAACCACCCACCAAAAAAAGGCTCGCACAGTCGGACTGGCGAGCCTTGTTTAATGAAGTCATTCGTCGGTTTTCTTCGCAGACTGTCAACTCTGACAGTAGCCGGAAAAGCGGATAAGGCATGTAGTTCGATCCACGGGGTACTCCCGCAGCCCCGTGCTGATAGGAACGCCATCATGCCGATTCATGAGCCATCCGTTCATTCTCCAAGCGAATCCGTTCATGCGGATCTGCCAGGCTTCGTGCAAAAACGAATCGAACGCCACACCATCGGTCGCGTTCAACAGCGCTGGGCGGGTCAGCACTTGTTGCGAGGTATACAGCCCTCACCCGGCGCGCTGCACCTGTCGAGCAACGACTACCTGAGTCTGACTAGCGAACATCATTTGATAGAGGCCCAGGCACAAGCCGTTCTCCAGGCTCGTCATCAATTGCTGATGTCGGCCGTTTTCCTTCATGGTGATACGCCCACGGCCCGACTGGAACAGCGATTGGCCCGATTCATGGGGGCCCGGAACGCTATTCTCTGCCAGTCAGGTTGGGCTGCCAACGTCGGGTTATTGCAGGCAATCGCCAGCGAGGATCATCCGGTCTATCTGGACATGAACGCCCATATGTCGCTTTGGCAAGGCGCACAGGCTGCGCGGGCGCGTCCGATTCCCTTCATCCATAACGATGCCGAGCATGCAGAACGGCAAATCAAAAAGAATGGGCAAGGGGTGATTGTCGTCGATGCGGTCTACAGCACCAACGGCAGCCTTTGTCCCCTGAAGGACTTTGCCGCTCTTGCCAAGCGCCGTGACTGCGTGCTGCTCGTCGACGAATCCCATTCTCTTGGCACACACGGCCCTGAGGGTGCAGGACTGGTTGCTCAGGAGCATTTATCTGGGAAAGTACACTTCCAGACCGCCAGCCTGGCCAAGGCGTTCGCCGGGCGTGCAGGACTGATCACTTGCCCGGATTCGTTCAAGGATTACTTCGCCACGGAGTCCTACCTCGCCATTTTCAGCTCCAGCCTGCGGGATAATGAATTGAGCTGGTTTGAACGCGCAGCGGACTTTCTGCAACACGCCGATGAACGACGAGACCGACTGCGCGCAGTCTCCCGCCTGGTCCGGACAGCCCTTGTGCAATTGGGCTATGACGTCAGCGCCGGCACGGAACAGATCATTGCATTACAGCCTGGACGAGAACTGCTCACGCTTCGGTTGCGCGATGCCTTACAGGCTCGCGGTATTTTTGGATCGGTTTTCTGCGCGCCGGCCACTGCGCTCAATCGCTCCCTGATGCGTTTCTCAATGAATTCGGAACTCACCGGGAAAGATGTCGAACGACTTGTCGGCGCCTGCGCCGAAATCAGGGATGAGGTCAGGTTGAAGGACTGGAAATGCGCCAGTTCGGCCGGGCATAGATCACCCATGACAGATCTGGAAAGTGACTGAAAATTTTCCATATTGACTGTCGGTCCCGTCCTAGACACTTCCAGCCGGCCTTTTTCGATTCTGCGCCGCTTTTGCATTTCTGTGCGACGCGTCCCACTTCGGGGGCTCCCCTATCACTCGCTGGTGGTGTTAGTTTGCGAAACCGTCTGACGCTTCCATCAGACACCTCCTACTCACTGCCTGCAAAGGAATGCCCTTAGCAATGGACTTTTCACTCAAGCAACTGGCCGCGTCGACGTTGATTCTGGCCAGCCTTTCGTCCGTCACACTGCTAGCCCACGCCAACCTTACCGAGCAGCAGAGTGCGACCATCCTCAAGACATTCAATGAGGCGAAGGTCAGCGACTTCAGAGCGTTTCTCGGCGATCTGGCCAAGAACGACCTGAGCAAGACCGACGATCTGCGTCCAGCCATCAGCGCCTTCCTCGACAACAAGACGCTGACCGCCGAACAACAGAACGAGATCCATCGCCTGCTCGGCCTCTACACCCGCGTGAAGTACGGCAAAGCTGCGCTGGAAACCCTGCGCGAACTGGTGGAAATCCCGACCTTCCGCAAGGACGGTGTCGATCAGCACGACAACCCCGAATTCATCAAGATCGCTGCCAAGATCAAAGCTCTGGCTGAGTCCTTCGGCCTGAACTACCGCAACATCGACAACCGCGTTTACGAAATCTCCCTCGACGGCAGCGGCAAGGATGTCGTCGGCATTCATGCTCACGCCGACGTGGTGCCGGTAACGCCGGAGAACTGGGTGCTGAAGGACGGCACCAAACTTGATCCGTTCAAGGTCACGCTGATCGGTGACCGCATGTACGGCCGTGGCACCGAGGACGACAAGAACGGCATCGTCGTGACGCTGTATGCCATGAAGGTGATCAAGGAAGAGAAACTGCCACTGGCGCGCAATTTCAAACTGCTGGTGGATACCACCGAAGAAACCACCGGTGACGCGATTCCTTACTACTTCGAACGCAACCCGACGCCGGAGTACAACCTGGCACTGGACGGTGGCTACCCGGTGGTGATTGCCGAGAAAGGCTACGGCACCGTCATGGCCAAGTTCGCCAAGCGCAAGGCCGAGGGCAAAGGCGCGGAAATCACTTCGATGACCGGTGGCCTGGCGACCAACCAGATTCCATCAGTTTCGGTCGTCACCCTGGTGACTGACAAACCTGCCGACCTGGCGGCCAGCCTGCAAAAGGCCGGCGCTGAATACGCCAAGCGCAATGGCGGCGATTTCGAAGTGAACGCCAAGGTCGATGGCAAAGACGTCAAACTCACCGTCACCGGTGTTTCCGCGCACTCGTCCGAGCCTGAATCCGGCGTCAACCCGGTCGCCCGCATGCTCGACTTCATTCACAGCGTGGACGGCAAAATCGCCTTCAAGCACAACCACATCACCGACGCTGCGCACTACGCCGCCGACAACTGGGGCCTGGATTACAAGGGCAGCAAGCTGGGCGTCGGTTTCGCCGATGACTTCATGGGCCCGCTGACCACCTCCCTGACCTACATCGGCATGGACGACAAAACCTTCAAACTCGCGGTCAACCTGCGCGTGCCGAAGGGCAAGTCGCCGGAAGTGCTCAAGACAGAAATCGCCGACAAACTGGCAGCCTGGAGCAAGAAGAACCATGTCGCGGTGAACTTCGACTATTCGATCGCCGAACCGATGTACCGCAACCCTGAAGGCGAGTGGGTCAAGGCACTGTTGGCCGTGGCCACCGAAAACCTCGGCATGAAACACGAGTTCGGCACCTCGGCCGGCGCCACCTCGGTGCATGAACTGCCGAACGGCGTGCAATTCGGTCTGGCACGACCGGAGGTCAAGTACACCGGTCACACCGATGGCGAGTTCAAGACCGTTGACCAGTTCCTGCTGGACCTGCAGATCGTCACCGAAATGATGGGACGCATCGGGCAATTGCCGAAGCTCTGATCGCGTATCGGGCCCGCCACATTGGCGGGCCCACAAAAAAAGGACCTCGCGGTCCTTTTTTATTGCGCGACAAAAAACGCACAAACAAAAACGCCGCTCATCACTGAGCGGCGTTTTTGTTGAATATGGAGCGGGAAACGAGACTCGAACTCGCGACCCCGACCTTGGCAAGGTCGTGCTCTACCAACTGAGCTATTCCCGCAATGGCGTCCCCTAGGGGACTCGAACCCCTGTTACCGCCGTGAAAGGGCGGTGTCCTAGGCCACTAGACGAAGGGGACAGGCTACAACTTTCACTAATAAAAACGCCGCTCTTTGCAAAGCGGCGCTTTTTGAATTTGGAGCGGGAAACGAGACTCGAACTCGCGACCCCGACCTTGGCAAGGTCGTGCTCTACCAACTGAGCTATTCCCGCAAATGGCGTCCCCTAGGGGACTCGAACCCCTGTTACCGCCGTGAAAGGGCGGTGTCCTAGGCCACTAGACGAAGGGGACACGCTACCCGGAACACATGGTGTGTGTTTCGGTGTCCAGATCCGTCTCCGAAGATTGGGTTCTGGTTTCACTCAGCACCGCCCGAAAGCGTTGCTGTTTAAAATTGGAGCGGGAAACGAGACTCGAACTCGCGACCCCGACCTTGGCAAGGTCGTGCTCTACCAACTGAGCTATTCCCGCATTGGCGTCCCCTAGGGGACTCGAACCCCTGTTACCGCCGTGAAAGGGCGGTGTCCTAGGCCACTAGACGAAGGGGACACACTACAACATTCACTCCCTGCAGCGTTTCGCTGTGTGCTTTACGCTGCAAGTGGCGCGCATTCTATGGATGGATTGAAAGGTCGTCAACCCCCAGATATAAATTTATTTAAATCAATGACTTCGACCTGCTTTACCAGCCGTTTCAGGCTTTTGCGTCGCCCGACGATTGACGCCTATATTCCGACACTCGCCAAGGCGTTATAGTCCACGGCACAGGTGATGGCAATCTGCACCCCAAGGGCCAGCATTTATATAAGCCGGTTCCTGGCCGATACAGATTCAGCTTCGCCGATCCAAACCCGTCGAGCGGCGCTAGGCTCCTCTATGCCAAGCCACTACACTCGCACGCGAACCCTATAAAGAGGTCTTACCGGTGACACCACTCATGATCACCCTGCTAGTCATAGCCGGGATCGCAATCTTGATCGCCATTGGCTACATGAACCATGTGGTGGAAAACACCAAACTGGAGAAGGCCCGCACCAAGGTCGAACTCAACGACCGCCTGCGCCGTTGCGGCGAACTGACCGAAACCTTCCCCGGCCAGTTCATGACCCCGGCCCTCAAGCTGCTGCTGACCCGCCTTGAGCTGAACGTCTGCCAGCGCCTGCTGAACCTGGAAAAGACCAGCGCCACCACCAAGGCCCGCATCACTGAACTCAGCGCCCTCGTCGCCCAGGGCGAATCGATCCCGGTCAACAACCCACCGGCCCCGATCCAGACCGAAGCCAAGGCCAAAGACGTCCGCTTCCTCCTCGAAGCCCTCCACGGCCAGATCACACGCGCCGCCCAGGACGGCTTCCTGCCACCGAACGAAGCCAAACACTGGATCCGCGAGGTACGCCACATCCTCGTGCTGCTGCACATCGAATTCTTCAACAACCTAGGCCAGCACGCCCTCCAGCAAAACCAGCCAGGCCAGGCCCGCCTCGCCTTCGAACGCGGCGTGCAATACCTGCGCAAACAGCAGGACCCGCAAATCTACGCCGAACAACTCCAATACCTGGAAAAACTCCTGGCCCGCGCCAACGCCCAGGTCATGGACAAAATCGCCCCGGTCGAAGGCGAAGAAAACCAACTGACTGCCGGCCTCAAAGATGTCGAGGCTGATGCGGACTGGAAGAAGAAAGTAATTTACGACTGAGTGCTTGCAGAGAGAGAAGCCACCGAGAGGTGGCTTTTTTATTGGCTGATGATCAGAAATGAATCCAAAACCGCCATCGCCAGCAAGCTGGCTCCCACGGAAAAGCAAAAGCAGCCCGCAGGCGCTTCTCGCTTCTCGCTTCTCGCTTCTCGCTTCTCGCTTCTCACCACTCAACACGATGAGCGTTAGCTCAAGTACCGCTTTTGACGTGCCGGCCCCATCGGAAGGCTGAGTGGAGGGATTTATCCGGGGGTGGGAGCGCAGCGACCGTGCGGCGCAGCCGCATGCATCGAGAGGAGGTGCAGCGAAGCAAACCGTAGGCGATGCCCCCGGATGAATCCCGTAACGAAGGAACCCCGAGCCCCAGCGAGGGGCCGAACGCCGGGGCCCAGCCTTTTGGTTCCTTTTTGGCGTTTGAAAAAGGGACTCGCCGTAAGGGCGAAACCGCCAGCGGCAGCACCCGCAGAAACGGATATGAACGCAATAAAACGGGAACCTGGTCGGCCCAAAGGCCGCCAAGTCCAAATCAAAGCCGAAAATGCCCCACCATCCCCTTGAGCTCACTCCCCAACTGCGCCAGCTCAACACTCGAAGCCGCATTCCCCCGCATCGCAATCGAAGACTGATCCGCACTCGCCCGAATACTCGTCACACTGCGATTGATCTCCTCCGCCACCGAACTCTGCTCCTCGGCCGCCGCCGCAATCTGCTGATTCATCTGCTGAATCAACGAAACCGCCGCCGCAATACTCCCCAACGCACTCTCGGTCTGCAACGCATCACTCACCGCCAGCTTCACCAGCTCACCACTGCTCTGAATCTGCTGCACCGACGAATGCGCCGCTGAACGCAAGGCGCTGACCAGCCGCTCGATCTCCTCGGTCGACTGCTGCGTGCGCCGGGCCAGCGCCCGCACCTCATCGGCGACCACCGCAAAGCCCCTGCCCTGCTCGCCCGCCCGCGCCGCTTCGATCGCCGCGTTGAGCGCCAGCAAGTTGGTCTGCTCGGCGACACTCTTGATCACCCCCAGCACTGTGCCAATGTTCTGGATTTCCGCACTGAGGCTTTCGATGCTCGAACTGGCCGACGTCGCCGAATCCGCCAGTTGCTCGATCCGCGCCATGCTCTGGCGCACCACCTGCTGGCCGCTTTCGACCTTGCCATCGGCGGTCTGCGCCGCGAGCGCCGCCTCTTCGGCATTGCGCGCCACATCGTGGACGGTGGCGGTCATCTGGTTCATCGCCGTGGCGACCTGTTCGGTTTCCTCTTTCTGGCTGCTGACCTCAAGGTTGGTCTGTTCAGTCACCGCCGACAGCGATTGCGCCGAACTCGCCAGCTGTTCGATCCCCGCCTGCAACCCGCTGACAATCGTGCTCAAACCCGCGCCCATCTGCTGCATGGCCAGCATCAACTGACCGATTTCGTCACGCCGGGAGACCTCGATCGTTGCGCTCAGATCACCGGCCGCAATCTGTTGCGCCACATGAATCACGCTGCGCAACGGTGCAACGATCAACCGGGTAATCACCCACGCCGCAATCAGCCCCACCAGCAACGCCAGCGCCGATGAGCCAATGATCAGCACCGAATTCTTTTTCAGTTCGCCCTGCATGGCGCCGTCTTGCGCGACATACGCCTGATCGACCCGCGCCACGACTTCGTCGGCCCGCTGGTGCAACTGCTGGTAGACAGTCTTTTCCTGGGCCAGCAACCCGGTGTACTCGGCAAGTTTGTCGCTGAAACCGGCAATGTGCCCGGAGACCTCATTGAGCACCGTCAGGTAACCCTCGTCCTTGACCGTGGACTTGAGCTGCTCAGCCTGCGCCTGGGCTTGCGCAGCCTGCTCGATATTGCCCTGGCCGGCGCTGTCGTCACCCTTGCGGCTTTGATCCAGGCGCACCCTCGCTTCGTTCATCGCCTGCAACATCAAGCGTGAGACCTGACTGACCTGTCCGGCCTGCTCGATGAATTGCGCCCCGTCCTTGCCCTCGCTGTCTTTCAGGGTGTACGCGCCGTCGTCGGCCAGACCGGCCTGCAACACATCGAGATTGTTGGCGACGCTGGACACCGACCAACTGGCCATTTCCAGCGCCAGGTCCTTGGCCTGGGACAACGAGACGAACTCATCGAATGCCTTGCGGTACGCGCCCAATGACTGTTGGACGTCGTTCATGACCGACTCATTGCCCGGCGACAAAATCTTGAGCTGGTCGGCCATGGCGATCAGACCGTCGACCCCCTCGTGCAAGGCATCAACGGTTTTCGGGTTGCCGTGCAAGGCGTAGTCCTGCTCCAGCAGCCGCACCTTGAGCAGGCCACTGTTGAGCGACGACATCTGTTTGAGGCCGTCGAAACGCTGACTGATGGTTTGCAGGGACCAGACGCCAATGGCTGCCACCAGTGCAGTCAGCAGCAACACCAGCACAAACCCGATACCCAGTTTTTTTGCCATACCGAGGTTGGCAAAACGTCCTTGCACGGCCGAAATCATTGCGCGTAGTCCCCTGCCATAGTCTGTTGTCGAAGATTCGCAACGGCCTTGAACCAGCACAAGTCTCTGGCGTCGGAATAATGGCAAAAAGCTACGCACGCGTCGTTTTCAGAACGCTTGAGGTCGATCCACGGTGGTGCTGCGAAAAAACTGTCGTGCCCGGGGATCACAGGCGTAAGCCACGTTGATGCGCTGCCAGTCGCAGGCTTCGCCACTGGGGCTGAACGACGTTGCACAAGACAGCTGCACCCCGCAGCGCAAGGCATGCCTGCGCAAGTGCGCCTCATCGGCCAGCGGCGCGCGCGCCCAGATGAACAGGCCGCCCGTGGGCTTGCCGAACACTTCCCAGTCGGCATCTTCCAGAGCCTGCAACGCAGCCGCACGATCAGTGTTGAGACGCTGGCGCTGGCGCTGCACCAGTTTGCGATAGGCGCCGCTGGCCAGCATCCCGGCCAGCACTGCTTCACAGAACCTCGAAGTGCCCATGCAACTGATCATCTTGACCCGCGCCATCCGCTCGATAAGCTCGCCGTCGGCCAACACGAATCCCACCCGCAGCGAGCTGCTCAGGGTCTTGGAAAAACTGCCGACGTAAATCACCCGTCCCTCGTCATCCAGCGCTGCCAGTCGAGTGCCGCTGCCGTTATGCAGGTCAGCGTAGACATCATCTTCGATCAGCCGCAGATCGTAGAGCCTGCTCAACTCCAGAATGCGTCGCGCGACCGCCGGCAACAGGCAGCTGCCCGTGGGATTGTGGTGGTGACTGTTGATGAACAACGCGGTGGGCCGAAACTGCTGCAGCAACGCTTCGAGCGCCTCGACATCCGGCCCGCCCGGCGTGCGGCGAACCTCCAGCATGCGCACGCCGTGCAAGCGCAGGAGATCGAACAGCGGCGCATAACCGGGGGTCTCGACCACCACGCAATCACCGGCCTTGAACAGGGTACGCACGATCAGATCCAGCCCGTGGCTGGCGCCGGCGGTGGTCATCACCTGCTCTTCAACGGCCTTGATACTCAGCAATCCCAGGCGCTTGATGATCTGTTCGCGCAACGCCGGCAATCCCAGAGGCGTGCTGTAGTTGAACAGGCTGGCCATGTCGGCGCGCGTCACCTCGCGAATCGCATAGGCGAGATCATCGGGCTCGCGCCAACTCTCTGGCAGGACGCCACTTCCCAGCGTCAAACCGCTGCGCCATCTGGCGGCGGGATCGCCCCCGCTGCGCTCCCCCTCACACCCGGAGCCATCGATCGCCTTGCAGCACCCGGGCAACGAAGCCGCCACCATGAATCCCGAGCCCTGCCGCGAGGCCAGTACCCCTTGCGCCACCAGGCGCTCGCAAGCCTCCATGACGCAGGACTGGCTGAGCAGATTGCACCGCGCAATCTCTCGCACGGAGGGCAGACGCGTCGTCGGCGGCACCTGGCCCTGCATGATCCACTCGGTCAACCCGTCAACAATCTGCTGTACGACCGGCACCATTGCCAGTCGGTCAATTCTCAATTCCATGAGCACGCAAACTCCTGTCCGTTTTGCTGGCGGCAGTAAATCACAGCCACGCCCTTGAGGCTGTGCGACAAAACCGCCAAAAGCCTCCGTTCTCACCATTTGAAACACATTGTTTAGCGGATTCACGGAACCGCTCCCGAGGCGAAAAAAAACCCGCCGGTGGGCGGGTCCTTTTTTGTATCAGTCGACGCTTCCTTAGAAGGCGGTCACGCCGCCATCCACTGCCAGCGAATGGCCAGTGGTGAAGGCCGCACCATCGCTGCACAGGTACAGCACGGCGCTGGCAATCTCCTCGACCTTGCCGATGCGACCGACCGGGTGCATGGCGTTGGCGAATTCGCCTTTCTTCGGGTCGGCCTCATAAGCACGGCGGAACATGTCGGTGTCGATCACCGCCGGGCATACGGCGTTGACGCGGATTTTCTTCTTGGCGTATTCGATCGCAGCCGATTTGGTCAGGCCGATCACCGCATGCTTGGAAGCCGCGTAGATGCTCATCTTCGGCGCAGCGCCCAATCCAGCCACCGACGCAGTGTTGACGATCGCCCCGCCGCCCTGAGCCAGCAGCAACGGCAGCTGATACTTCATGCACAGCCAGACGCCCTTGACGTTGACACCCATGATCGCGTCGAACTCGTCCATCGAGCCTTCGGCCAGTTTGCCCTTCTCGATCTCGATCCCGGCGTTGTTGAAGGCATAGTCGAGACGGCCGTAGGTATTGATCACCTCGTCCATCAGATTTTTCACTTCGCTTTCGACGGTCACGTTGCAGCGCACGAAGGTCGCTTCGCCGCCGGCTGTACGAATCAGCGCCACGGTGCCCTCGCCCCCGGCCGCATCCAGATCGGCCACCACCACTTTCAGACCTTCGGCGGCGAATGCCTGGGCCGTCGCGCGGCCGATGCCGTTGGCCGCGCCGGTGACGACGGCTACCTGACCGGAAAACGTCATGCTCATTGTTATGTCCTCGAATGCGGGGGGATTGATGAAGGCAGCATAGCCACAGGGGCCTGAGTGACGTCAGCACTATCAAAAGGCCGGTTAGGCTTGCATGAATCGCAGTGATGAAACCCCGCCGGGGACTATCACCGTACTGGATCAACCTGCATTCGCCCCGTGAGCCAACCTTGCGGCATCGCGCATGAAGGTCTATCAACAAGGCTTCATTCAATTCGAGTGCCTGTCATGACCAACCAGACCAATCGCCAGTTCCTGCTCGCCAAACGCCCGGTGGGCGCCGCCACCCGCGAGACCTTCACCTATCAGGAAGTACCGGTCGGCGAGCCGGCGGCGGGGCAGATTCTGGTCAAGAACGAATACCTGTCCCTCGACCCGGCCATGCGCGGCTGGATGAACGAAGGCAAATCCTACATTCCGCCGGTGGGTCTGGGCGAAGTCATGCGCGCGCTGGGCGTAGGCAAAGTCGTCGCGTCAAACAATCCGGGGTTTGCCGTCGGCGACTACGTCAACGGTGCCATTGGCGTGCAGGATTATTTCCTCGGCGAGCCAAGAGGTTTCTACAAGGTCGATCCGAAACTGGCACCGCTGCCGGTTTATTTGTCCGCACTGGGCATGACCGGCATGACCGCCTACTTCGCCCTGCTCGATGTCGGCGCACCGAAAGCCGGCGACACCGTGGTGTTGTCCGGTGCAGCGGGCGCGGTCGGCAGCATTGCCGGGCAGATTGCCAAGATCAAAGGTTGCCGGGTGATCGGCATCGCCGGCGGCGCCGACAAGTGCAAGTTCCTGATCGATGAACTGGGCTTCGACGGCGCCATCGACTACAAGAGCGAAGACGTGCTCGCCGGCCTCAAGCGCGAGTGCCCGAAAGGCGTGGATGTGTATTTCGACAACGTCGGCGGCGACATCCTCGACGCGGTGCTGAGCCGCCTGAACTTCAAGGCGCGTGTGGTGATCTGCGGCGCGATCAGCCAGTACAACAACAAGGAAGCGGTCAAAGGCCCGGCCAACTACCTGTCGCTGCTGGTCAACCGCGCGCGGATGGAAGGCTTCGTGGTGATGGATTACGCCGCGCAGTACGCCAGCGCCGCCCAGGAAATGGCCGGCTGGATGGCCAAGGGTCAGCTCAAGAGCAAGGAAGACATCGTCGAAGGCCTGGAAACCTTCCCCGAGACCTTGGGCAAACTGTTCAGCGGCGAGAACTTCGGCAAACTGGTGTTGAAGGTCTGAAAACAAAGAAGGGAGCCATCGGGCTCCCTTCTTTGATGCTTCAGCTGTTCACTCAGGCCAGTTCGGCAACCACCGAGGCCAGCGCCTTGGCCGGATCCGCCGCCTGGCTGATCGGACGGCCAATCACCAGATAGTCGGAACCGGCATCCAGCGCCTGACGCGGGGTCAGGATGCGGCGCTGGTCGTCCTGGGCACTGCCGGCCGGACGAATCCCCGGGGTCACCAGTTGCAGCGACGGGTGCGCGGTTTTCAGCGCCGTGGCTTCCAGCGCCGAGCACACCAGACCGTCCATCCCGGCCTTCTCGGCCAGTGCCGCCAGACGCAGCACCTGCTCCTGCGGCTCGATGTCCAGACCGATACCCGCCAAATCCTCACGCTCCATGCTGGTCAGCACGGTCACGCCGATCAGCAACGGCTGCGGGCCGCTGCGCTTGTCCAGCTCTTCACGGCAGGCCGCCATCATGCGCAGGCCGCCGGAGCAGTGAACGTTGACCATCCACACGCCCATCTCGGCAGCGGCCTTGACCGCCATCGCCGTGGTGTTGGGAATGTCGTGGAATTTAAGGTCCAGGAATACTTCAAAACCCTTGTCACGCAGGGTGCCAACGATTTCCGCAGCGCAACTGGTGAACAGTTCCTTGCCCACTTTGACCCGGCACAGTTTCGGGTCCAACTGGTCGGCCAGCTTCAGTGCGGCGTCACGGGTAGGGAAATCCAGGGCGACGATGATAGGAGTCTGGCAGGCGGACATGGATGGGCTCTCAGGCAAGTCGAAATCGGCGCGCATTGTAGCGGAACCGGCGGCGGCGCGGCACCCGATGATCGGTAAATCGTCGCGCCAACCGTGATCAGCATAGCCTTGCAGGGTATTGTGTCGAACCCGATACACAACCGACACGCCGGCAACATGCGCCCGCGCTAGCCTCGCCAGCCGCAACAAGTCCTTACAGCAGCCCTTCCCGCCTCACGGCCGGACGCCTATGCTGAAACCACAACCTCGCAGCCTATCTTTGTGGTTGGCGGCCTACTGGCAGATGAACAGCCTCATGCACAACTCCCAAGCTTCCGTGAACGACGAGCAGAAAGACGACAAGCGCTGGAGCATCCGTGCCCTGATCGTCGACGATGACGTGCCGATCCGCGAACTGATGATCGACTACCTGGCCCGCTTCAACATTCACGCCAGCGGCGTCACCGACGGCGCGGCCATGCGCCAGGCGATGCAGGCCGAACATTTCGACGTGGTGGTGCTCGACCTGATGCTGCCCGGCGAAGACGGTCTGTCGCTGTGCCGCTGGCTGCGCGCTGAATCGGACATCCCGATCCTGATGCTCACCGCCCGCTGCGAACCCACCGACCGGATCATCGGCCTGGAACTGGGCGCCGATGACTACATGGCCAAACCGTTCGAACCTCGGGAGCTGGTGGCGCGGATCCAGACAATTCTGCGCCGGGTGCGCGACGATCGCACCGAACAGCGTGCGAACATTCGCTTCGACAACTGGCGCCTGAACAGCGTCCTGCGCCAGTTGATCGCCGACGATGGTCTGGTGGTGCCGCTGTCCAACGCCGAATTCCGCCTGCTCTGGGTGTTCATCGAACGTCCGCGCCGGGTGCTCAGCCGCGAACAGTTGCTGGACGCCGCCCGTGGCCGCTCGATCGAAGCCTTCGACCGCAGCATCGACCTGCTGGTCTCGCGCCTGCGGCAAAAACTCGGCGACGATCCGAAAGCCCCGCAGTTGATCAAAACCGTACGCGGTGAAGGCTACCTGTTCGACGCGCGAGACATCGGCTGATGCGGGCGCGCTTCGACACGCTGTTCGGCCGTCTGTTCGGCGTGCTGTTGGTGGCGATCGTCCTGGCGCACTTGCTGGCCTTTGCATGGTTCCGCCTCTACGGTCCGCCGCCACCACCTCCGCCGCCGGAGTTCTCGGAAACCATCGACGGCAAACAGCCGCCGCAGGATCCACGCTACCCGCCCCGTCCGCCGCGCCCCTGGTTCGGCGGACCGATCGTGCCGCTGACCTTCCAGTTCATCTCGCTGATCATCGCCGCCTGGTACGGCGCCAAGCTGCTGACCCGGCCGATCCAGCGCCTGAGCGATGCAGCCGAGCGCCTGAGCGAAGACCTCGACAGCCCGCCGCTGGACGAAACCGGCCCCCGGGAAGCCCGGCAGGCCGCACACACGTTCAACCTGATGCAACACCGCATCCGCGAACAGGTGCAGCAACGGGCGCGGATGCTCGGCGCCGTCTCCCACGACCTGCGCACCCCGCTGTCGCGGCTGAAACTGCGCCTGGAAAACATCAACGACGACAAGCTGCAAGGCCAGATGCGCCAGGATCTGGACGACATGATCGGCATGCTCGACGCCACCCTCACCTACCTGCACGAACAGCGCACCAGCGAAGCCTTGCAATTGATGGACGTGCAGGCATTGGTCGAATCACTGTGCGAAAACGCCCAGGATCAAGGTGCCGACGTGCAGGTCAGCGGCCACTGCGCCCCCTTGCAGGTACAACCAATGGCGCTGCGCTCGTGCATCAACAACCTGATGGACAACGCCCTGCGCTACGCCGGCCAAGCGCACATCGAACTGCAAGACCAGCGCGAACAACTGTTGATCCGCGTCATCGACCACGGCCCGGGCATCGCGGCAGACAAGCGTGAAGCCGTATTCGAACCGTTCTTCCGCCTCGAAGGCTCACGCAACCGCAACTCCGGCGGCGTCGGCCTGGGCATGACCATCGCCCGGGAAGCCGCGCAACGCCAGGGCGGACAACTGACCCTGACAGAAACACCCGGCGGCGGCCTGACTGCCGTAATCCAACTGCCCCGCCACTGATCCCGACTGTGTACCGACCGGTACAAACCCCACATACCCACGACACCTTGCGACTGGAGGCTGCATAAGCCGGTACACCCACCGGTTTTCCAGTCCAAGGAGTGAGCCCGATGATCGGTAGCGTCAGCAACTACACGAGCTATACCAGCACCAGCAGCACCTCCACCCAGAACGCCCGCAGCCAGCAACTGCAAAAGGAACTGTTCGCCAAACTCGACAGCAATGGCGACGGCGCGGTGGATCAGGACGAACTGGGCAGCGCCCTGTCGCAAAAGTCCAACGACGGCCTGCTGGTCAGCCTGAGCAAACAATTCGGCGATCTGGACAGCGATTCCAGCGGCAGCCTCAGCGCCGAAG
>NZ_JAIHBA010000050.1:0-36922 GCF_019718735.1 Pseudomonas sp. RIT778
ATGGTGCGGGAGGCGATCTTGATCTACAACCAGGAGCGCCCGCACCTGTCCTTAAAATACAAAACGCCCGATGCGGTGCATCGGGCGTTAGGGTGAAACAGGTGTAAACCTATTTCAGGACTAGACAGGCTGCAATCAGGACGCGTGGGACTGCAGGTAGTTCTGGATACCGATCAGTTTGATCAGGCCCAACTGCTTTTCAAGCCAGTAGGTGTGATCTTCTTCGGTGTCATGCAACTGAAGCTTGAGGATATCGCGGCTCACATAGTCGCCATTCTTTTCACACAGCTCGATGCCTTTGCACAGTGCAGCACGAACCTTGTACTCAAGGCGCAGATCCGCTTCGAGCATGGTCTCTACCGTGGTACCGACATCCAGGTCATCCGGGCGCATGCGCGGAGTGCCTTCGAGCATCAGAATCCGGCGCATCAGCGCATCGGCGTGACCGGCCTCTTCTTCCATCTCGTGGTTGATTCGTTCGTAGAGCTTGGTGAATCCCCAGTCCTCATACATCCGCGAGTGAACGAAATATTGGTCACGCGCGGCCAGTTCGCCGGTCAGCAACGTGTTGAGGTAATCGATAACGTCTGGGTGGCCTTGCATCGCCCTACATCTCCCTGCTTGAAAGTCTGTAGTTTGAACCAACCTGACTGGAAGGTCACTCACTTCACGCAATAAAAGCGAAGATATTCTGAGAAAAGCAGCCTAAATAACGCAAAAACCGCCCTAATGAGGGCGGTTCTGCTTCTCGTTTAGACTTCGTTAAGCTGTACGTTGAGCAGCTTTGCGATTGCTTCTCCGTACGCCGGGTCGGCCTTGTGGAAATGCTGCAACTGACGGTCGACGACATCACTCGACACACCCGCCATCGCGCCGGCAATGTTGCTGACCAACAACGCTTTCTGTTCGTCGCTCATCAAGCGGAACAGCGCACCGGCGTGGCTGTAGTAGTCGGTGTCTTCGCGGTGATCGTAGCGATCAGCCGCGCCGCTCAGGGCCAGCGCAGGCTCGGCATAATGTGGCGCTTGTTTCGGCGACTCTACGTAGCTGTTCGGCTCGTAGTTAGGCGCTGCACCACCATTGCTGCCAAAAGCCATCGAACCATCACGCTGGTAAGTATTCACCGGGCTGCGCGGAGCATTCACTGGCAGCTGTTGGTGGTTGGTGCCTACACGGTAGCGGTGGGCATCGGCGTATGCGAAGACACGACCTTGCAGCATGCGATCCGGTGACAGACCTACGCCAGGCACCATGTTGCTTGGACCGAACGCAGCTTGCTCGACTTCCGCAAAATAGTTGAGCGGATTACGGTTCAGTTCCAGCTCACCCACTTCAATCAGCGGGAACTCCTTCTGCGACCAGGTTTTGGTCACGTCGAACGGGTTCTCGTAGTGAGCAGCAGCCTGGGCCTCGGTCATGATCTGGATGCACACGCTCCATTTCGGGAAGTCACCACGCTCGATGGCTTCGAACAGATCACGCTGGGCGTAATCGGGATCTGTGCCCGCCAGACGTGCCGCGTCTGCCGGCGCGAGGTTCTTGATCCCTTGCTTGGTCTTGTAGTGCCACTTCACCCAGTGACGCTCGCCTTGAGCGCTGATCAGGCTGTAGGTGTGGCTGCCAAAACCGTGCATGTGGCGATAGCCGTCCGGGATACCCCGATCAGAAAACAGAATGGTGACCTGGTGCAGCGCTTCAGGCGAATGCGACCAGAAGTCCCACATCATCTGCGCACTTTTCAGGTTGCTCTGCGGCAGGCGTTTCTGGGTGTGGATAAAGTCAGGAAATTTCAGCGGATCGCGAATGAAGAACACCGGCGTGTTGTTGCCGACGATGTCCCAGTTGCCTTCTTCGGTGTAGAACTTGAGGGCGAAGCCACGCGGATCGCGCTCGGTGTCGGCCGAGCCACGCTCACCACCGACCGTTGAAAAACGCAGGAAGGTCGGCGTCTGTTTGCCGACAGCAGAGAACAGCTTGGCGCTGGTGTACTGCGTAATGTCGCGAGTGACCGTGAAAGTGCCATATGCGCCCGAACCCTTGGCGTGTACACGACGCTCGGGAATGTTTTCCCGGTTGAAGTGAGCAAGCTTCTCGATCAGGTGGAAATCATCGAGCAGCAACGGACCACGAGGGCCGGCGGAGCGAGAGTTCTGGTTATCAGCGACAGGTGCGCCACTGGCGGTCGTAAGCGTCTTGTTCTGGCTCATGCGATCTTCATCCTCTATCGGTCTTGAACTGCCGGCTAATCGGCTTGTTGGGGAGTATCGATCATCAATATGACAGCCACAAATTCATTAACTTATGGTCATCAATAGAGAAAAACTAACACCAAATCCCCGCACATAGTGCAGACCCAAACAGGGTAGAAGCTTGTACGAACCGCGCATTTCTTACAGGCACAAAAAACCGGGCACTAGGCCCGGTTCCTTGTTTCAGACTGATGTCTTACTCAGCGGATACAGCTTCACCGCCGACAGCACGATCAACCAGTTCGACGTACGCCATAGGCGCGTTGTCGCCAGCGCGGAAACCGCACTTGAGGATGCGCAGGTAGCCACCCTCACGGGTAGCGTAACGCTTGCCCAGGTCGTTGAAGAGCTTACCAACGATAGCTTTCGAACGAGTACGGTCGAAAGCCAGACGACGGTTAGCAACGCTGTCTGTCTTGGCCAGAGTGATCAGCGGCTCGGCAACGCGGCGCAGTTCTTTGGCTTTTGGCAGAGTAGTTTTGATCAGCTCGTGCTCGAACAGCGACACCGCCATGTTCTGGAACATGGCCTTGCGGTGCGAGCTGGTGCGGCTCAGGTGACGCCCACTTTTACGATGACGCATGGTTCATTCCTTACCAAACACTACGTTCGGTGATTACGACGATCAGGCAGTCGCCTTGTCGTCCTTCTTAAGACTTGCAGGCGGCCAGTTGTCGAGGCGCATGCCGAGGGACAGACCGCGGGAGGCCAGAACGTCCTTGATTTCAGTCAAGGATTTCTTGCCCAGGTTCGGAGTCTTCAACAGCTCTACTTCGGTACGCTGAATCAGGTCGCCGATGTAGTAGATGTTTTCCGCCTTAAGGCAGTTAGCCGAACGTACAGTCAGTTCCAGATCGTCAACCGGGCGAAGCAGGATCGGATCGATCTCGTCTTCCTGCTCGACAACCACTGGCTCACTGTCACCTTTGAGGTCGACGAACGCAGCCAACTGCTGTTGCAGAATGGTTGCAGCGCGGCGGATAGCCTCTTCAGGATCCAGAGTACCGTTGGTTTCCAGATCAATAACCAGCTTGTCCAGGTTGGTACGCTGTTCGACACGGGCGTTTTCCACCACGTATGCGATACGGCGAACCGGGCTGAACGAAGAGTCAAGCTGCAAGCGACCGATGCTGCGGCTTTCGTCTTCATCGCTCTGACGCGAGTCTGCTGGTTCATAACCACGACCACGAGCTACGGTGAGCTTCATGTTCAGGGCGCCGTTAGACGCCAGGTTAGCGATTACGTGATCGGGATTAACGATCTCGACATCATGATCCAGCTGAATATCGGCAGCGGTAACCACCCCCGAACCCTTCTTCGACAAGGTCAGCGTAACTTCGTCACGACCGTGCAGCTTGATGGCCAGACCTTTAAGGTTCAACAGGATTTCAATTACGTCTTCCTGTACACCTTCGATGGCGCTGTACTCGTGGAGCACACCGTCAATCTCGGCCTCGACTACTGCGCAGCCGGGCATTGAGGACAACAGGATGCGGCGCAGCGCGTTGCCCAGGGTGTGGCCAAAACCACGCTCGAGAGGCTCGAGAGTGATCTTGGCGCGGGTTGGACTGACAACCTGCACATCAATGTGGCGGGGTGTCAGGAACTCATTTACCGAAATCTGCATGGATGCACCTATTTTCTAGCCCTTACTTGGAGTAGAGCTCGACAATCAGGCTTTCGTTGATGTCGGCGGACAGATCACTGCGAGCAGGAACGTTCTTGAAAACGCCCGACTTCTTCTCAGTGTCTACTTCTACCCATTCTACGCGGCCACGTTGGGCACACAGATCGAGAGCTTGGACAATGCGAAGTTGGTTTTTTGCTTTCTCGCGAACAGCAACCACGTCACCAGCACGAACCTGGTAGGACGGAACGTTTACGGTCTGACCGTTAACGCTGATCGACTTGTGCGATACCAGCTGACGGGATTCGGCACGAGTCGAACCAAAGCCCATACGGTATACAACGTTGTCCAGACGGCATTCGAGCAGTTGCAGCAGGTTTTCACCGGTTGCACCTTTCTTGCCAGCAGCTTCTTTGTAGTAGCCGCTGAACTGACGCTCGAGAACGCCGTAGATACGACGGACCTTCTGCTTTTCACGCAGTTGGGTGCCGTAGTCGGACTGGCGACCGCGGCGTTGGCCGTGGATACCAGGTGCTGCTTCAATGTTGCACTTCGATTCGATCGCGCGCACGCCGCTCTTCAGGAAGAGATCGGTGCCTTCGCGACGAGCGAGTTTGCATTTTGGACCAATGTAACGAGCCATTCTTTACAATCTCCTGGATTACACGCGGCGCTTCTTCGGCGGACGGCACCCGTTGTGCGGGATTGGCGTCACGTCGGTGATGCTGGCGATCTTGTAGCCACAGCCGTTCAAAGCGCGGACTGCGGATTCACGACCTGGACCTGGACCCTTGACGTTCACGTCGAGGTTTTTCAGGCCGTATTCCAGCGCAGCTTGACCAGCACGCTCAGCAGCTACTTGAGCAGCGAACGGGGTGGACTTGCGGGAACCGCGGAAACCCGAACCACCGGAGGTAGCCCAGGAAAGAGCGTTACCTTGACGGTCGGTGATGGTCACGATGGTGTTGTTAAAAGAAGCATGGATGTGGGCGATGCCATCAACCACTGTCTTTTTAACTTTTTTACGAGGACGAGCAGCAGGTTTTGCCATGATTAAATTCCTGTCGATTCGCTGGGGCGATTACTTGCGGATCGGCTTACGCGGACCTTTACGGGTACGCGCGTTGGTCTTGGTACGCTGACCGCGTACTGGCAGACCACGACGATGACGCAGACCGCGATAGCAACCGAGGTCCATCAAGCGCTTGATTTTCATGTTGATTTCGCGACGCAGGTCACCTTCAGTGGTGAACTTCGCCACTTCGCCACGCAGCTGTTCAATCTGCTCGTCGCTCAGATCCTTGATCTTTGCGGCTGGGTTTACCCCAGTCTCTGCACAGATCTTCTGTGCAGTAGTGCGACCAACACCATAGATGTAGGTCAGCGAGATAACAGTATGCTTGTTATCTGGAATGTTAACGCCTGCAATACGGGCCATTCAGTGGGACTCCAATTGACAGCTACCTACGCCCCGGAAGCCAAGAAATAGGGCGCGAGATAATATCGCTGTAATAACAAATAATCAACCCGGTAGCGCACTAGCTACCGGGCTTGAAGCACAATCACACTCAGCCTTGGCGCTGTTTGTGACGCGGTTCCGCGCTGCAAATTACTCGAACAACACCTTCGCGGCGAATAATCTTGCAGTTACGGCACAGCTTTTTCACCGATGCACGAACTTTCATCACCAACTCCTCGAACCTTATGGGTACTCAGCGCAACATGCCGCTGCCGTAACCCTTCAGGTTGGCTTTCTTCATCAGGGATTCGTACTGGTGCGAAACGAGGTGCGATTGTACTTGGGACATGAAGTCCATCACAACCACGACCACGATCAGCAACGAGGTCCCGCCAAGGTAGAACGGAACGTTTGCTGCAACCACCAGGAACTGGGGCAACAAGCACACGGCCGTCATGTAAAGAGCACCGAACATGGTCAAGCGAGTCAAAACGCCATCAATATAGCGTGCGGACTGCTCACCTGGACGGATGCCCGGAATAAAGGCACCGGACTTCTTCAGGTTTTCCGCTACGTCTTTCGGATTGAACATCAACGCCGTATAGAAGAAGCAGAAGAAAATAATCCCTGCACTAAACAGCAGAATATTCAACGGCTGACCAGGAGCGATCGACTGCGAGATGTCCTGCAACCAGCCCATACCTTCAGACTGACCAAACCAGGCACCCAACGAAGCCGGGAACAGCAAAATGCTGCTCGCGAAAATAGCCGGAATAACACCGGCCATGTTCACCTTCAGCGGCAAGTGGCTTGTCTGCGCAGCAAAAACCTTGCGGCCCTGCTGACGCTTGGCGTAGTGAACAGCGATACGACGCTGACCACGCTCAATGAACACCACGAAACCGATAATCGCTACTGCCAGCAAACCGATGGCAACCAAAGCGAAGATGTTGATATCGCCCTGACGCGCAGACTCGAAAGACTGCCCGATTGCTCTCGGAAGACCGGCGACGATACCCGAAAAAATCAACATCGAGATACCGTTGCCTACACCACGCTCAGTAATCTGCTCACCCAGCCACATCATGAACATCGCGCCAGCCACAAACGTGGAGACCGCGACGAAATGGAAGCCAAAGTCACCAGTGAACGCAACGCCCTGCCCCGCCAGACCAATGGACATGCCAATGGCCTGAACGAGAGCGAGGACGACGGTGCCGTAGCGGGTGTACTGGCTGATCTTGCGACGGCCAGCTTCACCTTCCTTCTTCAACTGCTCCAGCTGCGGGCTGACGGCGGTCATCAGCTGCATGATGATCGATGCCGAAATGTACGGCATGATCCCCAGTGCAAAGATGCTCATCCGTTCCAGCGCGCCGCCGGAAAACATGTTGAACAAGCTAAGAATGGTCCCCTCATTCTGTCGAAACAGGTCTGCGAGTCGGTCCGGGTTGATACCTGGAACCGGGATGTGTGCGCCTATTCGGTAGACGATAATCGCCAGGAACAGAAAACGCAGACGAGCCCAAAGTTCAGACATACCGCCTTTGCCGAGCGCAGAGAGAGCACCTTGCTTAGCCATTTATTCCTCGAACTTGCCGCCAGCTGCTTCGATAGCCGCACGCGCACCTTTGGTGGCGCCGATTCCCTTGCCGATAGTGACAGCGCGAGTCACTTCACCGGACAGCATGATTTTCACACGCTGTACGTTGACGTTGATCACGTTGGCATCTTTCAGGGACTGCACGGTGACGATGTCGCCTTCCACTTTAGCCAGCTCGGACAGACGCACTTCTGCGCGATCCATGGCTTTCAGGGAAACGAAACCGAACTTCGGCAGGCGACGATGCAGCGGCTGTTGACCGCCTTCAAAGCCTGGAGCAATGGTGCCACCGGAGCGGGAAGTCTGACCTTTGTGACCACGGCCACCAGTCTTACCCAAACCACTACCGATACCACGGCCCGGACGATGCTTTTCGCGACGGGAACCCGGCGCTGGACTCAGATCATTGAGTTTCATCGATTAACCCTCGACACGCAGCATGTAGTAAGCCTTGTTGATCATCCCGCGATTCTCGGGAGTATCCTGGACTTCTACAGTGTGACCGATGCGACGCAGACCCAGACCCTTAACGCACAGTTTGTGGTTAGGGATGCGGCCGGTCATGCTTTTGATCAGCGTAACTTTAACGGTAGCCATGATTACTTGATCTCCTCAACACGCAGGCCACGTTTGGCTGCAATGGATTCAGGAGACTGCATGGCCTTCAGACCCTTGAAAGTGGCGTGAACCACGTTTACAGGGTTAGTCGAGCCGTAGCACTTGGCCAGAACGTTCTGAACGCCAGCAACTTCGAGGACAGCACGCATAGCGCCGCCAGCGATGATACCGGTACCTTCAGAAGCAGGCTGCATGTACACCTTCGAAGCGCCATGGGCAGACTTCATTGCGTACTGCAGAGTGGTGCCGTTCAGATCAACCTGGATCATGTTGCGGCGAGCAGCTTCCATTGCCTTCTGGATCGCAGCAGGCACTTCACGCGACTTGCCACGGCCGAAGCCAACACGCCCTTTACCATCACCAACCACGGTCAACGCGGTGAAAGTGAAGATACGGCCGCCTTTAACGGTTTTGGCTACGCGGTTAACTTGAACCAGCTTCTCGATGTAGCCTTCGTCGCGCTTTTGGTCGTTATTTGACATAACTTAGAACTCCAGCCCAGCTTCACGAGCAGCATCAGCCAGCGCTTTAACGCGGCCGTGGTACTTGAAGCCAGAGCGGTCGAAAGCCACCTGCGAGACGCCAGCGGCCTTAGCACGCGTAGCGACCAGCTGGCCAACCTTAGTGGCCGCGTCGATGTTGCCAGTGGCGCCATCACGCAGTTCTTTATCCAAAGTCGAGGCGCTTGCCAGGACTTTGTTGCCGTCGGCCGAAATGACCTGGGCGTAGATGTGCTGCGAAGAGCGAAACACGCAGAGACGCACGACTTCGAGTTCGTGCATTTTCAGGCGTGCTTTGCGAGCGCGACGCAGTCGAGTAACTTTTTTGTCGGTCATTTGCTATGCCCTACTTCTTCTTGGCTTCTTTACGACGGACGACTTCGTCCGCGTAGCGCACACCTTTGCCTTTGTACGGCTCTGGTGGACGGAAGTCGCGGATCTCGGCGGCCACTTGACCTACCAGCTGCTTGTCGATGCCCTTGATCAGGATATCGGTCTGGCTAGGAGTCTCAGCGGTGATGCCTTCCGGCAGTTCGTAATCCACTGGGTGCGAGAAGCCAAGAGCCAGGTTCAGCACCTGACCTTTTGCTTGCGCTTTGTAACCAACACCGACCAGCTGGAGCTTACGCTCGAAGCCTTGGCTTACGCCCTGGACCATGTTGTTTACCAACGCACGAGTGGTACCGGCCATTGCGCGAGTCTGTTGATCGCCATTGCGAGCAGCAAAACGCAGCTCACCGGCTTCTTCAACGACTTCAACGGACGAATGGACGTTCAGTTCAAGAGTACCCTTGGCACCCTTCACCGAAAGCTGTTGGCCTGCGAATTTTACTTCGACACCGGCTGGCAGCTTAACGGGGTTCTTAGCGACGCGAGACATGCTTATCCCCCCTTAGAACACAGTGCAAAGAACTTCGCCGCCGACACCGGCAGCGCGCGCAGCACGATCAGTCATCACACCTTTGTTGGTGGAGACGATAGACACACCGAGACCGCCACGTACTTTTGGCAGCTCTTCGACGGACTTGTACTGACGCAGGCCTGGACGGCTAACGCGCTTCACTTCCTCGATGACCGGACGGCCTTCGAAGTATTTCAGCTCGATGGACAGCAGTGGTTTGGTTTCGCTGCTGATCTGATAACCCGCGATGTAACCTTCGTCCTTCAGGACTTTTGCTACAGCCACCTTCAACGTGGAAGACGGCATGCTTACGACGGACTTTTCAGCCATCTGGGCATTACGGATTCGAGTTAGCATGTCCGCTAACGGGTCCTGCATACTCATGGGCTAGACGCTCCTAATACAGAAAAATTAGCCTTGCGGCTACTACTTGTCGCCGAGAAATTCCGGGTATAAAAAACACGGGCTCAGGCGAGCCGGTCATTCTAGACATACCCCAGAAATGAATCAAGCCCCAAAAGGGGCTTGATTCAAGTTCAAGGCCACCGATGGTCAGGTTCTTTCGACCCCGACCATCAAGGCTTTGACAGCAATTACCAGCTGGCTTTAACCAGACCTGGAACGTCACCACGCATTGCCGCTTCACGCAGTTTGTTACGGCCGAGGCCGAACTTGCGGTAAACGCCGTGCGGACGACCAGTCAGGCGGCAACGGTTACGCATGCGCGAAGCGCTTGCGTCACGTGGTTGCTTCTGCAGAGCTACGGTAGCTTCCCAACGCGCTTCTGGACTTGCGTTCAGATCAACGATGATAGCTTTCAGCGCTGCACGCTTGACGGCGTACTTGGCAACGGTGAGCTGACGCTTCAGCTCACGGTTTTTCATGCTCTTCTTGGCCATTTTCCTACTCCAATCAGTTGCGGAACGGGAATTTGAAAGCACGCAGCAGAGCGCGGCCTTCATCATCGTTCTTGGCAGTGGTGGTCAGGGTAATGTCCAGACCGCGGAGAGCATCGATCTTGTCGTAGTCGATTTCCGGGAAAATGATCTGCTCTTTCACGCCCATGCTGTAGTTGCCACGACCATCGAAGGACTTGGCATTCAGGCCGCGGAAGTCGCGAACCCGAGGCAGGGAGATCGACAGCAGACGATCCAGGAACTCGTACATACGCTCACGGCGCAGGGTCACTTTGACGCCGATCGGCCAACCTTCACGGACTTTAAAGCCAGCGATGGATTTGCGAGCGTAGGTCACAACGACTTTCTGGCCGGTGATCTTTTCCAGGTCAGCAACAGCGTGCTCGATGACTTTTTTGTCGCCGATCGCTTCGCCCAGACCCATGTTCAGGGTGATTTTGGTAACGCGCGGAACTTCCATCACGTTCGAAAGCTTAAGTTCTTCCTTAAGTTTCGGAGCGATTTCCTTCCGGTAAATCTCTTTTAGTCGTGCCATGGTCTTCTACCTAGCAGTGTTCAAGCATCAACCGCTTTTTGGGTCGACTTGAAGACACGAATTTTCTTACCGTCTTCTACTTTGAAACCAACGCGGTCAGCCTTGTTGGTTTCGCCGTTGAAGATGGCGACGTTGGAAGCGTGCAGTGGCGCTTCTTTCTCGACGATACCGCCCTGTACGCCCGACATCGGGTTAGGCTTGGTATGACGCTTGACCAGGTTCAGACCACCAACAACCAGACGGTTGTCAGCAAGAACCTTCAGCACCTTACCGCGCTTACCTTTGTCTTTGCCGGCGATCACGATGATCTCGTCGTCACGACGAATCTTTTGCATGTCGGATCTCCTTACAGCACTTCTGGGGCGAGCGAGACGATCTTCATGAACTTCTCAGTACGAAGTTCACGGGTCACTGGCCCAAAGATACGGGTGCCGATCGGCTCTTGCTTGTTGTTCAGAAGAACAGCAGCGTTGCCATCAAAGCGGATAATGGAGCCATCAGCACGACGTACGCCGTGACGAGTGCGGACTACAACAGCAGTCATCACTTGGCCTTTTTTCACCTTACCGCGAGGAATTGCTTCCTTCACGGTAACTTTGATGATGTCACCGATACCAGCGTAACGACGATGGGAGCCACCCAGCACCTTGATGCACATAACGCGGCGAGCGCCGCTGTTATCGGCCACATCGAGCATGGATTGAGTCTGAATCATATAATTTCTCCGACCCCTAGCCCTTAGACTTCCACAGCGCGTTCGAGAACATCAACCAGCGCCCAAGACTTGGTCTTGGCCATCGGACGAGTTTCACGAATAGTGACTTTGTCGCCGATGTGGCACTGATTGGTTTCGTCGTGCGCGTGCAGCTTAGTCGAACGCTTAACGTATTTACCGTAGATCGGGTGCTTAACGCGACGCTCGATCAGAACGGTGATGGTTTTGTCCATCTTGTCGCTGACAACACGGCCAGTCAGCGTACGGACAGTTTTTTCGGCTTCAGCCATGATCACTTACCTGCCTGCTGGTTGAGCACAGTCTTCACGCGAGCGATGTCACGCTTAACTTGCGAGAGCAGATGAGACTGCCCCAACTGGCCAGTTGCTTTCTGCATGCGCAGATTGAACTGGTCGCGCAGCAAGCCGAGCAGTTGCTCGTTCAGCTGCTGTGCGGATTTTTCACGAAGTTCATTCGCTTTCATCACATCACCGTCCGTTTAACAAAGGAGGTGGCGAGCGGCAGCTTTGCAGCAGCCAGGGCGAAAGCCTCACGCGCCAGCTCTTCAGAAACACCCTCGATTTCATACAGGACTTTGCCTGGCTGAATCTGGGCAACCCAGTACTCCACGTTACCCTTACCTTTACCCATACGAACCTCGAGAGGCTTCTTGGAGATCGGCTTGTCCGGGAATACACGGATCCAGATCTTGCCGCCACGTTTTACGTGACGGGTCAGAGCGCGACGCGCTGACTCGATCTGACGAGCGGTGAGACGACCACGAGCTACAGACTTCAGCGCGAACTCGCCGAAGCTGACTTTGCTACCGCGCAGTGCCAGACCACGGTTGTGGCCGGTCATCTGCTTGCGGAACTTCGTACGCTTAGGTTGCAACATTTGGCGTACCCCTTACTTAGCAGCTTTTTTACGAGGCGCTGGTGCTTGTGGCTTCAGCTCTTCTTGGCGACCACCAATTACTTCGCCTTTGAAGATCCAAACCTTTACACCGATCACACCGTAAGTGGTGTGAGCTTCGTAGTTGGCATAGTCGATGTCGGCACGCAGGGTGTGCAGTGGCACACGACCTTCGCGATACCATTCAGTACGTGCGATTTCAGCACCGCCGAGACGACCGCTCACTTGGATTTTGATGCCTTTGGCACCAATGCGCATGGCGTTCTGTACAGCGCGCTTCATGGCGCGACGGAACATTACACGACGCTCCAGCTGCTGAGCTACGCTCTGCGCAACCAGCATACCGTCGAGTTCCGGCTTGCGGATCTCTTCGATATTGATGTGCACAGGCACACCCATTTGCTTGGTCAGGTCCTGACGCAGTTTCTCAACATCTTCACCTTTCTTCCCGATAACGATACCTGGACGAGCGGTGTGGATGGTGATGCGTGCAGTTTGGGCCGGACGATGGATATCGATACGGCTTACGGACGCGCTTTTTAGTTTGTCTTGGAGGTATTCACGCACCTTCAGATCAGCGAACAAGTAGTCCGCATAAGTCCGACCGTCTGCGTACCAGACGGAGGTGTGCTCCTTGACGATTCCCAGGCGAATGCCAATGGGATGTACTTTCTGACCCATCTCTTCGACTCCGTTACTTGTCAGCAACCTTGACAGTGATATGGCAAGACCGCTTGACGATGCGATCAGCACGGCCTTTGGCACGTGGCATGATGCGCTTCAGCGAACGCCCTTCGTTGACGAAAACGGTGCTGACCTTCAGGTCATCAACGTCTGCGCCTTCGTTATGCTCGGCGTTGGCTACGGCCGACTCCAGCACTTTTTTCATGATCTCGGCGGCTTTCTTACTGCTGAAAGCCAACAGGTTGAGCGCTTCGCCCACCTTCTTCCCGCGGATCTGGTCGGCGACCAAGCGGGCTTTCTGGGCGGAGATTCGAGCGCCCGACAACTTAGCGGCTACTTCCATTTCCTTACCCCTTAACGCTTGGCTTTCTTGTCTGCCACGTGCCCGCGATAAGTGCGGGTACCGGCGAACTCGCCCAGTTTGTGGCCGACCATGTCTTCGTTTACGAGAACTGGGACGTGCTGACGACCGTTGTGTACAGCGATGGTCAAACCGACCATTTGTGGCAGGATCATCGAACGACGCGACCAAGTCTTAATTGGTTTGCGATCGTTCTTTTCCGCCGCCACTTCGATCTTCTTCAGTAGGTGAAGATCAATAAAAGGACCTTTTTTCAGAGAACGTGGCACTGTCGTATCCCTCTATTTACTTGCGACGACGGACGATCATTTTGTCGGTACGCTTATTACCACGAGTCTTCGCGCCCTTAGTCGGGAAGCCCCATGGCGATACCGGATGACGACCACCAGAGGTACGACCTTCACCACCACCATGTGGGTGGTCAACCGGGTTCATGGCAACACCACGAACGGTTGGGCGAACGCCACGCCAGCGCTTGGCACCAGCTTTACCCAGCGAACGCAGGCTGTGCTCGGAGTTCGAGACTTCGCCCAGGGTCGCACGGCACTCAGCCAGTACTTTACGCATTTCACCGGAACGCAGACGCAGGGTCACGTAAACGCCTTCACGAGCGATCAGCTGAGCCGAAGCACCAGCGGAACGAGCGATCTGTGCGCCTTTACCTGGCTTCAGTTCGATGCCGTGTACGGTAGAACCGACTGGAATGTTGCGCAGTTGCAGAGCGTTACCTGGCTTGATTGGAGCCAGGGCACCTGCGATCAGCGTGTCGCCAGCACTCACGCCTTTAGGGGCGATGATGTAGCGGCGCTCGCCGTCTGCGTAGCAGAGCAGTGCGATGTGAGCAGTACGGTTTGGATCGTATTCGATACGCTCGACAGTGGCGACGATGCCATCTTTGTCGTTGCGACGGAAATCGACCATACGGTAATGCTGCTTATGGCCACCACCGATGTGACGAGTGGTAATACGGCCATTGTTGTTACGACCACCAGACTTCGATTTTTTCTCGAGCAGCGGTGCGTGAGGAGCGCCTTTATGCAGCTCCTGGTTGACCACCTTGACCACAAAACGGCGGCCAGGGGAAGTCGGTTTGCATTTAACGATTGCCATGATGCACCCCTTCCTTACTCAGCACTGCTGCTGAAATCGAGATCTTGGCCTGGCTGAAGGGAGATAACTGCCTTCTTCCAGTCATTACGCTTGCCCAGACCGCGAGCGGTGCGCTTGCTCTTACCCAGAACGTTCAGGGTAGTAACACGCTCAACTTTCACGCTGAACAGGCTTTCGACGGCCTTCTTGATTTCCAGCTTGGTTGCGTCAGTAGCAACCTTGAAAACGAACTGGCCTTTCTTGTCTGCCAGAACCGTAGCCTTCTCGGAAACGTGCGGGCCAAGCAGAACTTTAAATACGCGTTCCTGGTTCATCCCAGCAGCTCCTCGAATTTCTTCACGGCCGACACGGTGATCAACACCTTGTCGTATGCGATCAGACTAACTGGATCGGAACCTTGCACGTCACGTACATCTACGTGTGGCAGGTTGCGAGCAGCCAGGTACAGGTTCTGATCAACAGCGTCCGACACGATCAGAACGTCGGTCAGGCTCATGTTGTTCAGTTTGCCCAGCAGGTCTTTGGTTTTCGGAGTTTCAACTGCGAAATCCTGAACCACGACCAGACGATCAGTACGCACCAGCTCAGCAAGGATGGAACGCATTGCTGCGCGATACATCTTCTTGTTCAGCTTCTGGGAGTGATCCTGTGGACGAGCTGCGAAAGTGGTGCCGCCGCCGCGCCAGATTGGGCTACGGATAGTACCGGCACGAGCACGGCCAGTACCTTTCTGACGCCATGGGCGCTTACCGCCACCACGAACGTCGGAACGGGTCTTTTGCTGCTTGCTACCTTGACGGCCGCCGGCCATGTAGGCCACGACTGCTTGGTGAACCAGCGTCTCGTTGAATTCGCCGCCAAATGTCAGTTCGGAAACTTCGATCGCTTGAGCGTCATTTACATTTAATTGCATGTCAGCTTCCCCTTAACCGCGAGCCTTGGCTGCTGGACGTACAACCAGGTTGCCGCCAGTAGCGCCAGGAACAGCACCCTTGACCAGCAACAGATTGCGTTCAGCGTCCACGCGCACTACTTCCAGGGACTGCACGGTCACGCGCTCAGCGCCCATATGACCGGACATTTTTTTGCCCTTGAATACACGACCAGGAGTCTGGCACTGGCCGATAGAGCCTGGGACGCGGTGGGATACGGAGTTACCGTGGGTGTTATCTTGCCCGCGGAAATTCCAACGCTTGATCGTACCCTGGAAGCCTTTACCTTTGGACTGACCGGTTACATCAACCAGTTGACCAGCAGCGAAGATTTCAGCGTTGATCAGATCGCCGGCCTGGTACTCGCCTTCTTCAAGGCGGAATTCCATTACGGTACGACCAGCGGCAACGTTCGCCTTGGCGAAGTGGCCAGCCTGAGCAGCTGTTACACGGGAAGCACGACGCTCGCCGACAGTGACTTGCACTGCAAGATAGCCATCGGTTTCTTCAGTTTTGAACTGGGTGACGCGATTCGGCTCGATCTCAATGACCGTGACCGGAATGGAGACACCTTCTTCGGTGAAAATACGGGTCATACCCGCTTTACGACCGACTACACCAATAGTCATGTTGTAAACCTCATGAGTGTACGGGGCTTTCACCCGCTATGGCCGCCCATTTCAGAGCGTTACACGACCAAGACCGAGTCTTAGCCGAGGCTGATCTGCACTTCCACACCGGCCGCAAGATCAAGCTTCATAAGTGCATCAACGGTTTTATCCGTTGGCTGGACGATGTCCAGAACGCGCTTATGAGTGCGGATCTCGTACTGGTCACGCGCGTCTTTGTTGACGTGCGGGGAAACCAGAACGGTGAACCGCTCTTTACGGGTAGGCAGTGGAATTGGACCACGCACTTGAGCACCAGTACGTTTCGCGGTTTCCACGATTTCCTGGGTTGATTGGTCGATCAGGCGATGGTCAAAAGCCTTCAACCTGATACGGATTTGCTGATTTTGCATTGGATTTCAGACTCCGGCTGCTATTCCCACCGGGCGCAATACGCCCGTTAAAAGGAGGCGCAATTCTATAGACGCCCCAGATAGGTGTCAACCCAATAAAAAAGCCCCCGCTAAGCGGGGGCTTTTTCAACTCATCAAAGCTGACTCAATAAAGAGATCACTCGATGATTTTAGCTACGACGCCAGCACCAACGGTACGGCCGCCTTCACGGATTGCGAAACGCAGACCGTCTTCCATCGCGATGGTTTTGATCAGGGTAACAGTCATCTGAATGTTGTCACCTGGCATTACCATTTCAACGCCTTCTGGCAGCTCGCAGTTACCAGTCACGTCAGTAGTACGGAAGTAGAACTGTGGACGGTAGCCTTTGAAGAACGGAGTGTGACGGCCGCCTTCTTCCTTGCTCAGAACGTAAACTTCTGCGGTGAACTTGGTGTGCGGCTTAACCGAACCCGGCTTAACCAGAACCTGACCACGCTCAACGTCGTCACGCTTGGTGCCACGCAGCAGAACGCCGCAGTTCTCGCCAGCACGACCTTCGTCCAGCAGCTTGCGGAACATCTCAACACCGGTGCAGGTGGTGGTGGTGGTGTCACGCAGACCAACGATTTCCAGGGCGTCTTGAACGCGAACGATACCGCGCTCGATACGACCAGTCACAACAGTACCGCGACCCGAGATCGAGAACACGTCTTCGATTGGCATCAGGAAAGGCTTGTCGATAGCACGCTCTGGCTCTGGGATGTAGCTGTCCAGAGTTTCCACCAGCTTCTTGACAGCGGTGGTGCCCATTTCGTTGTCGTCTTTGCCTTCCAGCGCCATACGAGCCGAACCGATGATGATCGGAGTGTCGTCGCCTGGGAAGTCGTAGGTGGACAGCAGGTCGCGAACTTCCATCTCAACCAGTTCCAGCAGCTCAGCGTCATCTACCAGGTCAGCCTTGTTCAGGAAAACCACGATGTACGGAACGCCTACCTGACGGGACAGCAGGATGTGCTCACGGGTTTGCGGCATCGGACCATCAGCGGCCGAGCAAACCAGGATCGCGCCGTCCATCTGCGCAGCACCAGTGATCATGTTCTTCACGTAGTCAGCGTGACCTGGGCAGTCAACGTGAGCGTAGTGACGAATGTTCGAGTTGTACTCAACGTGCGCGGTGTTGATGGTGATACCGCGAGCTTTTTCTTCTGGAGCGCTGTCGATCTTGTCGAATTCAACTACGGCCGAACCGAAAACTTCGGAGCAGACGCGAGTCAGAGCAGCGGTCAGAGTGGTTTTACCGTGGTCAACGTGGCCGATGGTGCCAACGTTTACGTGCGGTAGGGAACGATCAAATTTTTCTTTAGCCACGACAATTAACTCCTAGCCTAAAGGGGCTGAATCAGCCTTGTTTTTTGGTAACGGATTCGACGATGTGCGACGGAGCCGTATCGTATTTTTTGAATTCCATAGAGTAGCTTGCGCGACCCTGGGACATGGAACGAACGTCGGTCGCATAACCGAACATCTCACCCAGTGGAACTTCGGCACGGATAACCTTGCCGGACACTGTGTCTTCCATACCCTGGATCATGCCGCGACGACGGTTAAGGTCGCCCATCACATCACCCATATAGTCTTCAGGCGTAACAACCTCTACCGCCATGATCGGCTCGAGCAACTCACCACCACCCTTCTGGGCCAGTTGCTTGGTCGCCATGGAAGCAGCCACTTTAAACGCCATCTCGTTGGAGTCGACGTCGTGGTAAGAACCATCGAACACGGTAGCCTTCAGGCCGATCAGCGGATAGCCGGCAACAACGCCGTTCTTCATCTGCTCTTCGATACCCTTCTGGATAGCCGGGATGTATTCCTTAGGAACCACACCACCCACTACTTCGTTCAGGAATTGCAGACCTTCCTGACCTTCGTCAGCAGGAGCAAAGCGAATCCAGCAGTGACCGAACTGGCCACGACCGCCGGACTGACGAACGAACTTGCCTTCGATTTCGCAGTTCTTCGTGATGCGCTCACGGTACGAAACCTGCGGCTTGCCGATGTTGGCTTCGACGTTGAACTCACGGCGCATCCGGTCAACCAGGATGTCCAGGTGCAGCTCGCCCATGCCGGAGATGATCGTTTGACCAGTCTCTTCATCAGTTTTAACGCGGAAAGACGGGTCTTCCTGAGCAAGTTTGCCCAGAGCGATACCCATTTTTTCCTGGTCATCCTTGGTCTTAGGCTCTACGGCAACCGAAATAACCGGCTCCGGGAAGTCCATGCGAACCAGGATGATTGGCTTGTCAGCGTTGCAGAGGGTTTCACCAGTGGTGACGTCCTTCATGCCGATCAGGGCCGCGATGTCGCCAGCGCGTACTTCCTTGATCTCTTCACGGGCGTTTGCGTGCATTTGCACCATACGACCCACGCGCTCTTTTTTGCCTTTAACCGAGTTGATCACGCCGTCGCCGGAGTTCAACACGCCCGAGTAAACGCGGACGAAGGTCAAGGTACCCACGAATGGGTCGGTAGCGATCTTGAACGCCAGGGCCGCGAACGGCTCGTCGTCGCTTGCATGACGCTCCATCTCTTCTTCCTCGTTATCAGGGTTGGAACCCTTGATAGCAGGAATGTCGGTCGGAGCAGGCAGGAAGTCGATAACGGCGTCGAGAACCAGGGGAACGCCCTTGTTCTTGAACGAAGAACCGCAAACAGCCAGAACGATTTCGCCGGCGATAGTACGTGCACGCAAAGCAGCCTTGATCTCTTCGATCGAAAGATCTTCACCTTCCAGGTACTTGTTCATCAGGTCTTCGTTGGCTTCGGCGGCGGCTTCAACCATGTTGTTGCGCCACTCTTCAGCCAGCTCGAGCATGTCCGCAGGGATTTCCTTGCGAACCGGAACCATACCCTTGTCAGAGTCGTTCCAGTAGACAGCTTGCATGTTGATCAGGTCGATCTGGCCCTGGAAGTTGTCTTCCGAACCGATAGCCAGCTGGATCGGCACCGGAGTGTGACCCAGACGCTGTTTGATCTGACCGATCACGCGCAGGAAGTTGGCACCAGCACGGTCCATCTTGTTTACGTAAACAAGACGTGGAACGCCGTATTTGTTGGCCTGACGCCATACGGTTTCCGACTGAGGCTCAACACCCGAAGTACCGCAGAACACAACGACAGCGCCGTCGAGTACGCGCAGGGAACGTTCTACTTCAATGGTGAAGTCTACGTGGCCCGGGGTATCGATTACGTTGAAGCGATGCTCGTGTGGGTACTGCTTCTCGGAACCTTTCCAGAAGGCGGTAATGGCAGCAGAAGTAATGGTAATACCACGCTCCTGCTCCTGAACCATCCAGTCTGTGGTCGCGGCGCCGTCATGCACCTCGCCCATTTTGTGACTTTTGCCAGTGTAAAAAAGGACGCGCTCGGTGGTGGTGGTTTTACCAGCATCCACGTGAGCGACGATACCGATGTTACGGTAGCGACTAATCGGAGTAGTACGAGCCATAAAGCCCTCGCAAAATTAGTGAAGCTAAAATTAGAAGCGGTAGTGCGAGAAAGCTTTGTTAGCTTCGGCCATACGGTGCACGTCTTCACGCTTCTTAACAGCAGCACCTTTACCTTCAGCAGCATCCAGCAGCTCGCCAGCCAAGCGCAGAGCCATAGACTTCTCGCCGCGCTTGCGGGCGAAGTCTACCAACCAGCGCATTGCCAGAGCGTTACGACGGGACGGACGAACCTCGACCGGAACCTGGTAAGTAGCACCACCAACGCGGCGCGACTTCACTTCGACCAGCGGAGCGATGGCGTCGAGTGCTTTTTCGAAGAGTTCCAGGGGATCGGTGCCGGTCTTGCGAGCCGCAACGGTTTCCAGGGCACCATAAACGATACGTTCGGCAACGGCTTTCTTGCCGCTTTCCATAACGTGGTTCATGAATTTGGCGAGGATTTGGCTTCCGTATTTCGGATCGTCCAGAATCTCACGCTTTGCTGCTACGCGACGTCTTGGCATTGATAAGCCCTCAAACGGTCTTCAGGTTAGCTCGGGACAGATCCAGTGGATGCGCGCCCGACCTTACTCTTATCGACTCAATAAAATGAAAATCTGCAAAACGGCCGATTACTTCGGACGCTTGGTACCGTACTTCGAACGACCTTGGTTACGACCTTTAACACCGGAAGTATCCAGGGAGCCGCGAACGGTGTGGTAACGAACACCTGGCAAGTCTTTTACACGACCGCCGCGGATCAGTACCACGCTGTGCTCTTGCAGGTTGTGGCCTTCACCACCGATGTACGAGGAAACCTCGAAACCGTTGGTCAGACGCACACGGCATACTTTACGCAGTGCCGAGTTAGGTTTTTTCGGCGTAGTGGTGTACACACGGGTGCACACGCCACGACGTTGCGGGCAGTTCTGCAGCGCAGGCACGTCGGATTTCTCGACGATACGCTTACGCGGCTGACGTACCAGCTGGTTGATAGTTGCCATCTACTAGCTCCACTGTTGTCTTGCGACGCTATTGTCTTGCAAGAAAAGCAAAATGGCAGGAACGAATTCCCGCCAAATTTAGGGGATCAAGAGTCTAAAGAGGATCTTGTCCCCAGTCAAGGCAAGGCCCCGACCTCCCCGCTCGTCGAACCTCGACAAATTGTCTCGATTCGATGAACGGCTTGATCAGGGCCTCAGCTCATTTTTCGCAGAACTCAGTTACCGCTCGAGTTCAGCGCTTCGGTCAGTGCAGCTTCCACTTCACTGGCGCTTACGCGCAACGGCTTGTCTGCATCACGACGACGCTTGCGCTCGCTGTGATAAGCCAGACCGGTACCGGCCGGGATCAGACGACCCACGACCACGTTTTCTTTCAGGCCGCGCAGGTAATCGCGCTTGCCGGTTACGGCCGCTTCGGTCAGTACGCGGGTGGTTTCCTGGAAGGAAGCCGCCGAGATGAACGATTCGGTCGACAACGACGCCTTGGTGATACCCAGCAGAACGCGGGTGAACTTGGAGACAAACTTGTCTTCCGCATTCAGACGCTCGTTCTCTACCAGAACGTGAGTCAGTTCCATCTGGTCGCCCTTGATGAAGCTGGAATCGCCGGACTCGGAGATCTCAACTTTACGCAGCATCTGACGCAGGATGGTCTCGATGTGCTTGTCGTTGATCTTCACGCCTTGCAGACGGTAAACGTCCTGGATCTCGTTGACGATGTACTTGGCCAGCGCGCTCACACCCAGCAGACGCAGGATGTCGTGCGGATCGCTCGGACCGTCGGAGATAACTTCGCCGCGGTTTACCTGTTCGCCTTCGAACACGTTCAGGTGACGCCACTTCGGAATCAGCTCTTCGTACGGATCGCTACCGTCGTTCGGAGTGATGACCAGACGGCGCTTGCCTTTGGTCTCTTTACCGAACGCGATGGTGCCGCTGACTTCAGCCAGAATCGACGCTTCTTTCGGACGACGGGCTTCGAACAGGTCGGCAACACGCGGCAGACCACCGGTGATGTCACGGGTTTTCGAAGTTTCTTGCGGGATACGAGCGATAACATCACCGATCGCAATCTTCGCACCGTCCGCAACACCGACCAGGGCGTTGGCTGGCAGGAAGTACTGAGCGATAACGTCAGTGCCTGGCAGCAACAGATCCTTGCCGTTGTCATCAACCATCTTCACCGCAGGACGAATGTCCTTGCCGGCAGCCGGACGGTCTTTGGCATCGAGTACTTCAATGTTGGTCATACCGGTCAATTCGTCAGTCTGACGCTTGATCGTGATGCCTTCTTCCATGCCCACGTAGGTCACGGTACCTTTCATTTCGGTAACGATCGGGTGAGTGTGCGGATCCCACTTGGCCACGATTGCGCCAGCGTCGACCTTGTCACCTTCTTTAACCGAAATCACGGCACCGTACGGCAGCTTGTAACGCTCGCGCTCACGACCGAAGTCGTCAGCGATTGCCAGCTCACCGGAACGGGACACAGCAACCAGGTTGCCATCCACACGCTCAACGTGTTTCAGGTTGTGCAGACGGACGGTACCGCCATTCTTCACCTGAACGCTGTCGGCTGCGGAAGTACGGCTTGCCGCACCACCGATGTGGAACGTACGCATCGTCAGCTGGGTACCCGGCTCACCGATGGACTGGGCAGCGATAACGCCGACCGCTTCACCGATGTTCACCTGGTGACCACGAGCCAGGTCACGGCCGTAGCACTTGGCGCAAATGCCATAGCGGGTTTCGCAGCTGATCGGCGAACGCACGATCACTTCGTCGATGCTGTTCAGCTCGATGAACTCGACCCACTTCTCGTCTACCAGGGTGCCAGCAGGAACGATGACGTCCTCGGTACCCGGCTTGAATACGTCACGGGCAATGACACGACCCAATACGCGCTCACCCAACGGCTCTACAACGTCACCGCCTTCAATGTGCGGAGTCATCAGCAGACCGTGTTCGGTGCCGCAATCGATCTCGGTCACGACCAGATCCTGCGCCACGTCTACCAGACGACGAGTCAGGTAACCGGAGTTCGCAGTTTTCAACGCGGTATCCGCCAGACCTTTACGAGCACCGTGAGTCGAGATGAAGTACTGGAGTACGCTCAAACCTTCACGGAAGTTCGCAGTAATCGGCGTTTCAATGATGGAACCGTCCGGCTTGGCCATCAGACCACGCATACCGGCCAGCTGACGAATCTGTGCTGCGGAACCCCGCGCACCCGAGTCGGCCATCATGTACATCGAGTTGAACGATTCTTGCTCGACTTCGTCGCCGTGACGGTCGATGACTTTCTCTTTCGAGAGGTTGGCCATCATCGCCTTGGAAACTTCGTCGTTCGCTTTCGACCAAAGGTCGATCACTTTGTTGTACTTCTCGCCCTGGGTTACCAGGCCGGAGGCGTACTGGCTCTCGATCTCTTTCACTTCGTCGGTGGCAGCACCGATGATGCGGGCTTTTTCATCCGGGATAACGAAGTCGTTAACACCGATGGAAACGCCGGAGATGGTCGAGTAGGCAAAACCGGTGTACATCAACTGGTCAGCGAAGATCACGGTCTCTTTCAGACCAACCACGCGGTAGCACTGGTTGATCAGCTTGGAGATCGCCTTTTTCTTCATCGGCAGGTTGACGACGTCGAACGACAGACCTTTTGGCACAACCTGGAACAGCAGCGCACGGCCGACAGTGGTGTCGACGATACGGGTGTTGTTCACGCTGTTGCCGTCACGATCGTTCACGGTTTCGTTGATACGAACCTTGATCTTGGCGTGCAGTGCGGCTTCGCCGGCACGGAACACACGGTCAACTTCCTGCAGATCCGCGAACACACGACCTTCGCCCTTGGCGTTGATCGCTTCACGGGTCATGTAGTACAGACCCAGTACAACGTCCTGCGACGGAACGATGATTGGCTCACCGTTGGCTGGCGACAGAATGTTGTTGGTCGACATCATCAACGCACGCGCTTCGAGCTGGGCTTCCAGCGTCAGCGGTACGTGCACGGCCATTTGGTCGCCGTCGAAGTCGGCGTTGTACGCGGCGCAGACCAGAGGGTGCAGCTGGATAGCCTTACCTTCGATCAGTACCGGTTCAAACGCCTGGATACCCAGACGGTGAAGAGTCGGTGCACGGTTGAGGAGGACCGGGTGTTCGCGAATCACTTCAGCGAGAACGTCCCAAACTTCCGGCAGCTCGCGCTCGACCATTTTCTTGGCCGCTTTGATGGTGGTCGCCAGACCACGCATTTCCAGCTTGCCGAAAATGAACGGCTTGAACAGCTCGAGAGCCATCTTCTTCGGCAGACCGCACTGGTGCAGACGCAGGGTCGGACCTACGGTAATTACCGAACGACCGGAGTAGTCAACACGCTTACCGAGCAAGTTCTGACGGAAACGACCTTGCTTACCCTTGATCATGTCAGCCAGGGATTTCAGAGGACGCTTGTTGGAACCTGTGATAGCGCGGCCACGACGACCGTTGTCGAGCAGTGCATCGACAGCTTCCTGCAACATACGCTTTTCGTTGCGCACGATGATGTCCGGAGCGGACAGATCCAGCAGGCGCTTCAAACGGTTGTTACGGTTGATCACTCGACGATACAGATCGTTGAGGTCGGAAGTCGCGAAACGACCGCCATCCAGCGGGACCAGTGGACGCAGATCTGGCGGCAGAACCGGCAGAACGGTCAGCACCATCCACTCTGGCAGGTTGCCGGAACCCTGGAAGGCTTCCATCAACTTCAGACGCTTGGACAGCTTCTTGATCTTGGTTTCGGAGTTGGTTTGCGGAATCTCTTCACGCAGACGGCCAATCTCGTGTTCCAGGTCGATAGCGTGCAGCAGTTCGCGGACAGCTTCGGCACCCATGCGGGCGTCGAAATCGTCACCGAATTCTTCCAGCGCTTCGAAGTACTGCTCGTCGTTCAGCAGCTGACCTTTTTCAAGAGTGGTCATGCCCGGGTCGATAACGACATAGCTCTCGAAGTAGAGAACGCGCTCGATATCACGCAGGGTCATGTCCATCAGCAGGCCGATACGGGACGGCAGCGATTTCAGGAACCAGATGTGGGCAACCGGCGAAGCCAGTTCGATGTGCGCCATGCGCTCACGACGAACCTTGGCCAGTGCAACTTCAACGCCGCACTTCTCGCAGATCACACCACGGTGCTTCAAGCGCTTGTACTTACCGCACAGGCACTCGTAATCCTTTACCGGGCCAAAGATCTTGGCGCAGAACAGACCGTCACGCTCAGGTTTGAACGTACGGTAGTTGATGGTTTCCGGCTTTTTAACTTCACCGAACGACCACGAGCGGATCATCTCAGGCGAGGCCAATCCGATACGGATGGCGTCGAACTCTTCGACTTGACCCTGGTTTTTCAGCAAATTCAGTAGGTCTTTCAAGGCCTTTCCTCCTGGCGGAGCAGAGAGCGGGCAATCCTGCCCCGCTCTCGATCGCGTCACGTGTTATTCGGTTTCCAGATCGATATCGATGCCGAGGGAACGAATTTCCTTGATCAACACGTTGAAGGACTCGGGCATGCCCGGCTCCATACGGTGATCGCCGTCCACGATGTTTTTGTACATCTTGGTCCGGCCGTTCACATCGTCCGACTTCACTGTGAGCATTTCTTGCAGAGTGTAAGCAGCACCGTATGCTTCCAGTGCCCAGACCTCCATCTCCCCGAAACGCTGACCACCGAACTGCGCCTTACCACCCAGCGGCTGCTGGGTAACCAGGCTGTACGAACCGGTAGAACGCGCGTGCATCTTGTCGTCTACCAAGTGGTTCAGCTTCAGCATGTACATGTAGCCAACGGTAACTGGACGCTCGAACTTGTTGCCGGTACGGCCGTCGGTCAGCTGCATCTGGCCGCTTTCTGGCAGGTCTGCCAGTTTCAGCATGGCCTTGATTTCGCTTTCCTTGGCACCGTCGAACACTGGAGTGGCCATTGGAACACCGCCACGCAGGTTCTTCGCCAGATCCAGGATTTCCTGATCGGAGAAGCTGTCCAGATCTTCGTTACGACCGCCGATCTGGTTGTAGATCTCGTCCAGGAAGGTACGCAGCTCAGCGACTTTGCGCTGCTCTTCGACCATCCGGTTGATCTTCTCGCCCAGACCTTTGGCCGCGAGGCCCAGGTGGGTTTCAAGGATCTGACCAACGTTCATACGCGAAGGTACGCCCAGCGGGTTGAGGACCACGTCGACCGGGGTGCCATTGGCATCGTGCGGCATGTCTTCAACCGGCATGATCACGGAGACCACACCTTTGTTACCGTGACGACCGGCCATCTTGTCGCCCGGCTGGATGCGACGACGGATTGCCAGGTAAACCTTGACGATCTTCAGCACGCCTGGAGCCAGGTCATCGCCCTGCTGCAGTTTGCGCTTCTTGTCTTCGAACTTGTCGTCCAGCAGACGGCGGCGATCAACGATGTAGGCCTGAGCCTTCTCGAGCTGCTCGTTCAGAGCATCTTCAGCCATGCGCAGTTTGAACCACTGACCATGCTCAAGACCGTCGAGTACTTCGTCGGTGATGTCCTGACCTTTCTTCAGGCCCGCGCCGCCTTCAGCCTTGTGGCCTACCAGAGCGGAACGCAGACGTTCGAAGGTCGCGCCTTCAACGATGCGGAACTCTTCGTTCAGATCCTTGCGGATCTCGTCCAGCTGGGACTTCTCGATCGACAGTGCACGAGCATCACGCTCAACGCCGTCACGAGTGAAGACCTGTACGTCGATGACAGTACCTTTGGTGCCGGTTGGCACGCGCAGGGAGGTGTCTTTAACGTCGCTGGCTTTTTCACCGAAGATCGCACGCAGCAGTTTTTCTTCCGGAGTCAGCTGGGTCTCGCCTTTCGGAGTGACCTTGCCTACCAGGATGTCGCCTGCGCCGACTTCAGCACCTACGTAAACGATACCGGCTTCGTCCAGCTTGTTCAGAGCGGCTTCACCCACGTTCGGGATGTCCGCAGTGATTTCCTCTGGGCCAAGCTTGGTGTCACGGGCCACACAGGTCAGTTCCTGAATGTGGATAGTGGTGAAACGGTCTTCCTGAACCACACGCTCGGACAGGCAGATCGAGTCTTCGAAGTTGAAGCCGTTCCATGCCATGAACGCGATGCGCATGTTCTGACCCAGAGCCAGTTCACCCATATCGGTGGACGGGCCGTCGGCCATGATGTCGCTACGCTGAACGCGATCACCTTTGCTCACCAGCGGACGCTGGTTGATGCAGGTGTTCTGGTTCGAGCGGGTGTATTTGGTCAGGTTGTAGATGTCGACACCAGCTTCGCCGGTTTCAACTTCGTCATCAGCAACACGAACCACGATACGACTGGCATCAACGGAGTCGATCACGCCGCCACGACGAGCCACGACGCAAACGCCGGAGTCGCGAGCCACGTTGCGCTCCATGCCGGTACCGACCAGCGGCTTGTCAGCACGCAGGGTTGGTACAGCCTGACGCTGCATGTTCGAACCCATCAACGCACGGTTGGCGTCGTCGTGCTCGAGGAACGGAATCAGCGACGCTGCAACCGAAACTACCTGCTTCGGCGAAACGTCCATCAAGGTGACGTCTTCCGGCGCCTTGACGGTGAATTCGTTCAGGTGACGCACGGCCACCAGTTCGTCGATCAGGACTTTCTGCTCGTTCATGGTCGCCGAAGCCTGCGCGATCACGTGATCGGCTTCTTCAATGGCGGACAGGAACACGATGTCGTCGGTGACCACACCCTCTTTCACCACACGGTACGGGCTCTCGAGGAAGCCGTACTGGTTGGTGCGAGCGTAAGCAGCCAGCGAGTTGATCAGACCGATGTTCGGACCTTCCGGCGTTTCAATCGGGCAAACACGACCGTAGTGAGTCGGGTGTACGTCACGGACTTCGAAGCCCGCGCGCTCACGAGTCAGACCGCCAGGGCCGAGTGCAGAGACACGACGCTTGTGGGTGATCTCGGACAGCGGGTTGTTCTGGTCCATGAACTGCGACAGCTGGCTGGAACCGAAGAACTCTTTCACCGCCGCAGCCACTGGCTTGGCGTTGATCAGGTCTTGCGGCATCAGGCCTTCGCTTTCAGCCATCGACAGACGCTCTTTGACCGCACGCTCAACACGTACCAGGCCAACGCGGAACTGGTTCTCGGCCATTTCGCCTACGCAGCGAACACGACGGTTACCCAGGTGGTCGATGTCGTCGACGATGCCTTTACCGTTACGGATGTCGACCAGAGTCTTCAGTACCGCGACGATGTCTTCTTTGCACAGCACGCCCGAACCTTCGATCTCGGTACGACCGATACGACGGTTGAACTTCATCCGGCCGACCGCAGACAGGTCATAGCGCTCAGGGCTGAAGAACAGGTTGTTGAACAGGGTCTCGGCAGCGTCTTTGGTTGGCGGCTCGCCTGGACGCATCATGCGATAGATCTCGACCAGCGCTTCCAATTGGTTGCTGGTGGAGTCGATCTTCAGAGTGTCGGAGACGAACGGACCGCAGTCGATGTCGTTGGTGTACAGAGTTTCGATGCGTACGACGCCGGCCTTGGCGATTTTCGCCAGGATCTCGGTCGACAGCTCGGTGTTGCACTCTGCCAGGATCTCACCGGTAGCCGGGTGCACGATCGCCTTGGCGGTGGTACGACCCAGAACGTAATCCAGAGGCACGTCCAGCTCTTTGATCCCGGCTTTTTCCAGCTGGTTGATGTGGCGGGCAGTAATACGACGGCCCTGCTCAACGATCACCTTGCCTTTGTCGTCCTGGATGTCGAGAACAGCAACTTCACCACGCAGGCGCTGAGGCACCAGCTCCAGGCTCAGGCCTTCGCCTTTCACGTGGAATACGTTGGTGGTGTAGAACGCGTCCAGCACTTCCTCGGTGGTATAACCGAGCGCGCGCAGCAGTACCGAGGCCGGCAGCTTACGACGACGGTCGATACGCACGAATACGCAGTCTTTCGGGTCGAACTCGAAGTCCAGCCACGAACCGCGGTAAGGAATGATGCGCGCGGAGTACAGCAGTTTGCCGGAGCTGTGCGTCTTGCCACGGTCGTGGTCGAAGAACACGCCCGGGGAACGGTGCAGCTGGGAAACGATAACACGCTCGGTACCGTTGATTACGAAGGTACCGTTCTCAGTCATCAATGGGATTTCACCCATGTAGACTTCTTGCTCTTTGATGTCCTTGATCGCTTTGTTCGACGATTCTTTGTCGAAAATGATCAGGCGCACTTTTACCCGCAAAGGTACGGCGAAAGTTACACCGCGCAATACGCATTCTTTGACATCAAATGCCGGTTCGCCCAGGCGATAACCGACGTACTCCAGCGCAGCATTGCCGGAGTAGCTGATGATCGGGAAAACGGATTTGAAGGCCGCATGCAGGCCCACGTCGCGGAACTGATCTTTAGTCGCTCCCGCTTGCAAGAATTCACGATACGAATCCAGCTGGATGGCCAGGAGGTAAGGCACATCCATGACGTCCGGCAACTTGCTAAAGTCCTTGCGGATACGTTTTTTCTCAGTATATGAGTAAGCCATCAGCGTTCCCCAGCTTGGTCACCTGCTTGTTTGGCCCCTCCCGACGGGAGCAGCCAGAAAATCGTGCAAACCCCATGGTTTGCGCCACCGCATCGGGTGGTTACAGCTCGTTATCGACACCGACCCAGTCGGCTGCCAATAACGGAAAAAGGCCGGTGGCAAGAGCCACCAGCCATCAGCCTGTCGCTTGACGCTCGGGCTGGAGGAGCAAAGTCGATGCTTACTTCAGCTCGACTTTAGCGCCTGCTTCTTCCAGCTTCTTCTTAGCGTCTTCAGCAGCTTCTTTCGAAACGCCTTCAGCTACAACCTGAGGAGCGCCGTCTACTTTCTCTTTGGCTTCTTTCAGGCCCAGACCGGTCAGTTCACGAACTGCCTTGATCACGTTAACCTTCTTCTCGCCAGCTTCCAGCAGAACAACGTTGAACTCGGTTTGCTCTTCAACAACAGCGGCAGCAGCAGCTGGACCAGCAGCAGCAACAGCAGCGGTCACGCCGAAGGTTTCTTCCATTGCCTTGATCAGCTCAACAACTTCCAGAACGGTTTTCTGGCCGATTGCTTCGATGATTTGTTCGTTAGTCAGAGACATGACTCAATTCCTGATTTGGTGGACAGCCTGTACGGCCGTCGAAATAAACAAAAATACGCGAGAGTGGAAACGCTCAGCCTCAGGCTGCAGCTGCTTCTTTCTGATCGCGAATTGCCGCCAGAGTACGAGCCAGCTTGCTGGTAGCGCCTTGAATCACGCTCATCAGTTTCGCAATAGCTTCGTCGCGAGTTGGCAGGCTTGCCAGCACGTCGATCTCATTCGCTGCGAGGAACTTGCCCTCGAACGAAGCTGCCTTGATCTCGAACTTATCCTGACCCTTGGCAAATTCCTTGAACAGACGAGCAGCAGCGCCCGGGTGTTCGTTGGAGAATGCAATCAGGGTCGGGCCGGTGAACACGTCGTTGAGGACACTGTAAGGAGTGTCAGCAACAGCGCGCTTGAGCAGGGTGTTACGTACAACACGTACGTAAACGCCAGCTTCACGAGCCTCTTTACGGAGTCCGGTCATTGCGCCTACTGTTACGCCACGGGCATCAACCACGACAGCGGACAGAGCGACTTTGGCAGCCTCGTTGACTTCAGCGACGATGGCCTTCTTGTCTTCGAGATTAATTGCCACGGGTTTAACTCCTGCTTGTTACCGTTTCATTCGATCGAAACCGAATGTCGTTTTGGTGTCTGATTCGGTAAGGAACCGGGAGCACCATCTGCGTAGGCTTGAGGTTTAAGACTTGCGTCGCCTACGGTCTTGGATAGCCCCCGCCAGGCAGGGACCCCAATCTTTCAATTGGCGCAGTCAACTGCGCCAATTCTTGTCTTACGCGTCCAGCGAGCTCTGGTCGATGACCAGACCTGGGCCCATAGTGGTGCTCAGGGTAACGCGCTTGACGTAGATACCTTTCGAAGAAGCTGGCTTGATACGCTTCAGATCAGCGATCAGGGCTTCAACGTTTTCCTTCAGCTTGACGGCATCGAAGCCGATCTTGCCAACGGAAGTGTGGATGATGCCGTTTTTGTCGGTGCGATAACGAACCTGACCAGCCTTGGCATTTTTAACCGCGGTAGCGACGTCTGGGGTAACAGTGCCGACTTTCGGGTTAGGCATCAGACCACGTGGACCGAGGATCTGACCCAGTTGACCTACAACGCGCATGGCATCCGGGGATGCAATCACTACGTCATAGTTCAGGTCGCCGCCTTTCATTTCGGCAGCCAGGTCGTCCATACCTACACGGTCAGCGCCGGCAGCCAGAGCGGCCTCAGCAGCTGGACCCTGGGTGAACACAGCAACGCGAACGGTCTTGCCAGTGCCGTGTGGCAGCACAGTAGCGCTACGAACGACCTGGTCGGATTTACGCGGGTCTACGCCCAGGTTTACAGCTACGTCGAACGACTCGCTGAACTTGACAGTCGACAGCTCGGCCAGCAGTGCAGCGGCGTCTACAATGTTGTAGGCCTTGCCTGCTTCGATTTTGCCGGCGATAGCCTTTTGACGCTTGGTCAGCTTAGCCATTACACACCCTCCACGTTAAGGCCCATGCTACGAGCAGAACCGGCGATAGTACGCACGGCTGCATCCATATCAGCTGCAGTCAGATCCGCGTTTTTGGTTTTCGCGATTTCTTCCAGCTGAGCACGGGTAACAGTGCCAACCTTAACGGTGTTCGGACGAGCGGAACCGCTGGTCAGACCGGCCGCCTTCTTCAGCAGAACCGAAGCAGGGGTGGATTTGGTTTCGAAAGTGAAGCTACGGTCGCTGTAGACAGTGATGATCACTGGAGTCGGCAGACCAGCTTCCAGACCCTGGGTACGGGCGTTGAAAGCTTTGCAGAATTCCATGATGTTCACGCCGTGCTGACCCAGAGCAGGACCAACAGGTGGGCTTGGGTTAGCCTGAGCGGCCTTCACTTGCAGCTTGATGTAAGCGGTAATCTTCTTGGCCATGAGGCACTCCAATTACGGGTTCGAACGCCTCGAAAGGCTCCCCGGTTACTTGCGCGTTTATCCCAGTGACGACAAAACCCCACAGCCTAGGGCTGCGGGGTTGGGATGCTTGCTCAGCTAGACCTTTTCGACCTGACTGAACTCCAACTCTACCGGAGTAGAGCGTCCGAAAATGAGCACCGCCACTTGGATCCGGCTCTTTTCGTAGTTAACTTCTTCAACAACACCGTTAAAGTCAGCGAACGGTCCGTCATTGACTCGAACGGTTTCGCCTGGCTCGAACAGCGTCTTCGGCTTCGGCTTGTCGCTACCGTCAGCAACGCGACGCAGAATCGCCTCAGCTTCTTTATCTGTGATTGGTGCCGGCTTATCAGCAGTACCGCCGATAAAACCCATCACCCGAGGAGTATCCTTGACCAAGTGCCAAGTACCCTCGTTCATGTCCATCTGAACCAGCACATAACCTGGGAAGAATTTGCGCTCGCTTTTGCGTTTCTGGCCATTACGCATTTCAACCACTTCTTCAGTGGGAACCAGAATTTCGCCGAAGCCATCTTCCATGCCAGCCAGCTTTACGCGCTCGATCAACGAACGCATTACATGCTTCTCGTAACCCGAGTAAGCATGCACAACGTACCAACGCTTAGCCACGGGACACCCTTAGCCGACAATCAAGGAAACAAGCCAGCCGAGCAGGGAATCAAGCCCCCACAACAGCAACGCCATAACCAGCACAACAGCCACAACAATCAGCGTGGTCTGCGTGGTTTCTTGGCGAGTTGGCCATACGACTTTACGAATCTCGGTGCGAGCTTCCTTAACCAGTACAAAGAAAGACTTGCCCTTGGCAGTCTGCAGGCCTACAAAGGCAGCTACAGCCGCAATAACAAGCAAAGCGAGTACACGGTACAGGATCGGCGAAGCAGCGTAATACTGATTGCCGACAACGCCAACAATTACCAAAGCGACTACGACGAGCCACTTTAGCAAATCGAAGCGAGAGCCTTGAGCTTCAGCTTTAGGAGTCATCTATGAAGATCCTGTGAAAAGAAAGCCAGACACACCGAGTGAATCTGGCAGGTCAGGAGGGAATCGAACCCCCAACCTACGGTTTTGGAGACCGTCGCTCTGCCAATTGAGCTACTGACCTAAAACAAAATCAGGCCGACCATTATGCCGGCCTGAAAAAGACATTACAACTATTTACTCGATGATCTTGGCTACGACGCCAGCACCAACGGTACGGCCGCCTTCACGGATTGCGAAACGCAGACCGTCTTCCATCGCGATGGTTTTGATCAGGGTAACAGTCATCTGAATGTTGTCACCTGGCATTACCATTTCAACGCCTTCTGGCAGCTCGCAGTTACCAGTCACGTCAGTAGTACGGAAGTAGAACTGTGGACGGTAGCCTTTGAAGAACGGAGTGTGACGGCCGCCTTCTTCCTTGCTCAGAACGTAAACTTCTGCGGTGAACTTGGTGTGTGGCTTAACCGAACCCGGCTTAACCAGAACCTGACCACGCTCAACGTCGTCACGCTTGGTGCCACGCAGCAGAACGCCGCAGTTCTCGCCAGCACGACCTTCGTCCAGCAGCTTGCGGAACATCTCAACACCGGTGCAGGTGGTGGTGGTGGTGTCACGCAGACCAACGATTTCCAGGGCGTCTTGAACGCGAACGATACCGCGCTCGATACGACCGGTCACAACAGTACCGCGACCCGAGATCGAGAACACGTCTTCGATTGGCATCAGGAAAGGCTTGTCGATAGCACGCTCTGGCTCTGGGATGTAGCTGTCCAGAGTTTCCACCAGCTTCTTGACAGCGGTGGTGCCCATTTCGTTGTCGTCTTTGCCTTCCAGCGCCATACGAGCCGAACCGATGATGATCGGAGTGTCGTCGCCTGGGAAGTCGTAGGTGGACAGCAGGTCGCGAACTTCCATTTCAACCAGTTCCAGCAGCTCAGCGTCGTCTACCAGGTCAGCCTTGTTCAGGAAAACCACGATGTACGGAACGCCTACCTGACGGGACAGCAGGATGTGCTCACGGGTTTGTGGCATCGGACCATCAGCGGCCGAGCAAACCAGGATCGCGCCGTCCATCTGCGCAGCACCAGTGATCATGTTCTTCACGTAGTCAGCGTGACCTGGGCAGTCAACGTGAGCGTAGTGACGAATGTTCGAGTTGTACTCAACGTGCGCGGTGTTGATGGTGATACCGCGAGCTTTTTCTTCTGGAGCGCTGTCGATCTTGTCGAATTCAACTACGGCCGAACCGAAAACTTCGGAGCAGACGCGAGTCAGAGCAGCGGTCAGCGTGGTTTTACCATGGTCTACGTGACCGATGGTGCCCACGTTGACGTGCGGCAGGGAACGATCAAATTTTTCCTTAGCCATCGATATCACCCCTAACAGAAGAAATTGAGCAAACAACACAAGCCATTAAAACAAAGGCAGATATTTTCATATCTGCCTTGTTATATGGAGCTCTTGAGCGGATTTGAACCGCTGACCTCACCCTTACCAAGGGTGTGCTCTACCAACTGAGCTACAAGAGCGTAACACTTTGCACAACCTGCAAACTTGGAGCGGGTAGCGGGAATCGAACCCGCATCATCAGCTTGGAAGGCTGAGGTTCTACCACTAAACTATACCCGCGGAGCCTGCAGCTCACGCTAAAATCTGGTGGAGGGAGAAGGATTCGAACCTTCGAAGTCGTAGACGTCAGATTTACAGTCTGATCCCTTTGGCCGCTCGGGAACCCCTCCTAATCAGGCCGGCATTCTATACTATGCCAAACCCCTGTCAAGCATTTTCTCATTTAAAAACCTGAGGTTAGCTGCATTGACACCACCCCGCTGCTGCAACCTTTTCAGGTCTTCGCTGTGGAGCGGGCGCCATTCTATGCAAACTATTCAGTAGGTGCAACCCCCTCGCACAGCATTATTTTATGTTTTAACTCATTGAATTCCTTGGAAAGGTTTTGTAGCTGAGCATCACCCAGCAAACGCTGGGTTTCGGGCGTAATCTGGAACCAATATGAGCCGCCGGAAGACTCTTTTGACGAAGGAAGAGCTTTTGCTCCAAGCTCCGTCAAACGCTGCTCCAACGCCTGAGCGGACTCGGGGCGCGCCACCCCCCCCACATAAAGGCACTCCCCATCAGGCTTTCCTCCAGTCCTTTTTTCACGGGAAGCATCATCACCAGCCTCACTCAGCAAGCGAATATCCTGTTGCGAACCACGATAAAGACTGAGGGGCGTGACATCCTTTGCGCGTAGCGGGGCCTCCTGCTGATGCCAGACGTAATAAAACACATTGAGTACCAGAAGCAGAAGGAACAACCAACGCATACAAACCTCAGGACAAAGGACACGCTATAGCCAAACCCACGAACACCAAATCGGAAACAATCCGAGCCTCAGGGGCGACATCTGAGACCAGCTCGGCGTCACCACCCGTAATGAAAACCCTGTAATCATCACCCCAGTAGGAACGCGCCATCTCCAGTTGCGTCAATACGAATCCTCTTAGCATCAACGAACAGCCACGCTCGACAGCCTCAACCGTGTTGCGCCCAGGAGCCTGACTCGTCAATGCCCGCTCCGCCGCCAGGTCCCCGTAGCGAATTTTTCGAGTATGCGTACGCAACTGATTACGCATCAGCGGCATGCCAGGACAAATGAAGCCTCCCAGATGCTCACCGTCCGCGGAGATAAAGTCCGCAGTCACCGCCGTCCCGAAATCAAGAACCAGACAAGCACCTTTAGCCAGGTGAAAACCACCAAGCATTGCCAGCCAGCGATCGAGACCAAGGCGCTCATAGTCGTCGTAACCGTTCGTTACGCCAGACATCTCGCGAGCGGGCGACGCACAGACAACGGAAATGCCGAACTCGCGCCTGAGCAAGCCAATCAGCAAATTGGTCTCATCTTCAGTTCTTACGCTGACAAGGCGACATTTACCGAGAGATATCTTCTCAAGCGACCGAAGACTGTCGACCAAGGCGCCATCAGAGTCGACCACACCTTCTGCGACCAAGGCGCCCAACTCTGCACTCAGCACCCGCCATTTGATAAAACTGTTTCCACAATCGAGCTCAAGAATCATCACGCAACCTCAAGCTGAGCTCACCACCACTAAAGACCTTTTCCACACCATCTACCTTTAGCCGCAGCGCGCCTTGATTATCGATTCCCAGCACCACACCCTCTACCTGATTGACACCGGCAGTGAGAGAAACCGGCTGTCCCTGCCACAAATGGCTAGCCTCCCACTCTGCCTGAAGCGCAGAGAAGCCGCCTGACTGGTGACGTCGCAGATAGAGTTGCAGCTGCTTACTCAGCTCAACCGCCAGAATATTGCGATCACAAGATTTACCCGACTCTAGACGCATTGAAGTCCATTGCTGATCGACTTCGTCTGTAGCTTGCATGTTCACATTAATGCCCACGCCCAATACTACGTGACAAACGTCCGCTGGATCTCCGACGAGCTCCAGCAGGATGCCTGCAATTTTTTTTCGCCCGACCAAAACATCATTGGGCCATTTCAGCCCCGCACCTGGCACCCCAAGCGCGCGCAGGGTCTGCATGACCGCGAGACCGACAACGAGACTTAGCCCCTCGAGCTGACGCATCCCACCATCGATACGCAACACGAGGCTGTAATAAAGGTTTTCAGCAAACGGACTTACCCATTTACGCCCCCTGCGCCCGCGACCGGAACTCTGCCGCTCAGCCAGTATTAGAAAAGGCGCAACCCGCCCTCGATCTACCGCTCGCAACGATTCAGCATTAGTTGAGTCGATGGAATCGAAGACACTGACAGACCAGCCAACAAGACCTTCCTCTATTGCGAGCGAGTCAAGTAACGCCAGCGGCGAGGCCAATTGATAGCCCCGCCCTCGAACTTTATGTATGGATAACCCAAGCTCCGCCTCCAGATGCTGAAGCTGCTTCCACACCGCACTTCGACTAATTCCCAGAGCAACGCCCAGGGCCTGACCGGAATGGAATCGACCATCCTTCAGAAGGTTCAACAACGTCAGCATGCAGGTCTCGCCTCAGAATGAGGCCCGAATAATAGCCATGCACCGGGCCGCTGCATAGAATTCAAACAATCCATTTTCCTGCGGGCAAAACAAAACCCCAACTGCTTTCGCAATTGGGGTTTCGGAATTTAATCTTGACGATGACCTACTCTCACATGGGGAAACCCCACACTACCATCGGCGATGCATCGTTTCACTTCTGAGTTCG
>NZ_JAIHBA010000051.1:0-35649 GCF_019718735.1 Pseudomonas sp. RIT778
CGCAAAAACTCCACCAACCCCCGCTGCAATCCACTCAACCCCCCCTCGCGGCTGACCAGCGCCAGCTCCGTCGGCGGCAGCGGCGGCAAGTCCGTGCACACCCGATGCTCCGGCAACACCGCCGACGCCGGCAGCACCGAAACCCCGAGCCCGGATGCGACCGCCGCTTGAATGCCGGTCAGGCTGTGGCTGCCGAAAGCCACGCGCCATGGGCGTTGCGCCACGTCGAGCAGGCGGATTGCCCGTTGTCGGTACAGGCAGCCCTGAGGAAACAGCGCCAGCGGCAAGACGCCAGTGGATGAGTCGAACTCCACGCCTTTGACCCAAACAAGTCGTTCCGGCCAGGTCGCCCAGGCGGGACCGCTGTCAGGTTCGCGTTTGATCAGGGCGATGTCGATTTCGCCGCTGTCGAGGCGTTGCCTCAGGTCGAGGCTCATGCCGCTGACGGTTTCCAGTCGCGCTTGCGGGTGGCTGCGGGTGAAGCCGGCGAGGATCAGCGCCATGCGTCGGGCGTCGAAGTCTTCCGGCATGCCGATGCGCAGGATTTCCAGGTCCAGATCGCTGGCCAGGGCTTCGCTGGCCTCAGCGGACAAGGCCAGCAGACGGCGGGCGTAGTGGATCAGCAGTTCGCCGTGCTCGGTGACGCTGACATTCTGCCCGGTGCGGTCGCGCAACAGGAGGGCGTGGCCGACCATTTCTTCCAGTTTGCGTACCTGTTGGCTGACCGTGGATTGGGTGCGGTGGACGCGTTCGGCGGCGCGGGTGAAGCTGCCTTCATCGACCACGCAGACGAAGGTTCTCAGCAGTTCCAGATCCAGCATGGCGGCGGTCTCGATATTTGTTTGGCAACTGACGGTTGGCTATTTATTTAATTTCACACTATCACTCCGAGTTCATAAGCTGAAGCCCTCACTTGCAGAGGAATGCTTCCATGACCTTGATCAACACACCGCGCCCGCAATGGCTGACCTTCGATTGCTACGGCACCTTGATTCAATGGGACGAAGGCCTGCGCGCCGTGGCCGAGCGGATCCTGAGCGAGAAGGGCGAGCACCGGGTCGACGCCGGGCGCCTGATCGAGGTTTACGACCGCCACGAACATCGCCTGGAACAGACGCCGCCGCACCGCTCGTTTCGAGAACTCAGCACTCTCGGCCTGCAACTGGCGCTGGAGGAACTGGGCCTGACGAGTGCCAGCGAAGACAGTCAGCGCCTGGCCGCCGCGATTCCGCAGATGCCGCCGTTTCCCGAAGTCGTCGAGACCCTCGCGCAGCTCAAGGCCAAGGGTTTCAAGCTGTGCATCGTCTCCAACACCGATGACGACATCATCGCCGGCAACGTCGCTCAACTCGGTGGCCACATCGACCGGGTAATCACCGCGCAACAGGCCGGCGCCTACAAACCGGCGCCCCGGCTGTTCGACTACGCTCATGAGCAATTGGGCGTCAGCCGCGATCAGGTGGTGCACATCTGCGCCAGCCCGATGCTCGATCACACGGCGGCCCGCGACATGCATTTTCGCTGCGTATGGATCGACCGTGGCACCGGTCGTCAGTTGCTGCCGGACTATCGGCCCGACGCGATCCTCAACACGCTAGACGAAGTGCTGCCGCTGTTCGCGTCCCTTGGCTGGTAATAGAGGAGTTTCGCCATGGCCCACACCCTGACCGGCAGCGCCCGACCCACGCGCTGCGGCTCGTTGAACCTCGACAGCGAAGCCATCATTACCGCCCGCCACGAACTGGCAGCGTGCTTTCAACTGGCGGCGCTGCACGGCTTGGAGGAGGGGATCTGCAATCACTTTTCGGCGATGTTGCCGGGGCACGCTGACCTGTTTCTGGTCAATCCGTACGGCTATGCGTTTTCCGAAGTCACGGCACACAACCTGCTGGTCTGCGACTTCGACGGCAACGTGGTGGACGGCGAGGGCCAGCCGGAGGCCACCGCTTTCTATATTCACGCGCGCCTGCATCAGCGACTGCCCCGAGTAAAAGTCGCGTTCCACACGCACATGCCGAACGCGACGGCGTTGTGCCTGCTGGAGGGGCCGCCGCTGTTGTGGCTGAGTCAGACCGCGCTGAAGTTCTACGGGCGCACGGCGGTGGACGAGCATTACAACGGGCTGGCGCTGGATGAGCGCGAAGGCGAGCGGATTGCCGGGGTCATGGGCGAGGCCGACATTCTGTTCCTTAAGAATCACGGGGTGATTGTCGCCGCGCCGACCATCGCCGAAGCCTGGGACGATCTGTATTACCTGGAACGTGCCGCGCAAGTGCAACTGCTGGCGATGGCCACGCAACGGGTGTTGAAACCGGTGCCGCACGCGATTGCGCAACGGGCGTACGAGCAGATGCGCGAGGGCGATCCGGAAAGTGCGCGGGCGCATCTGCACAGTGCAATGCGGCGGTTGGCCCGTCAGGGTTGATGCCGGCAAAAACGGGCAGGTAAAAATAATTTGTGTCGCAGGTCATCCATTTGGCCTGCGCGCCGATAGCAACAGGGTCGGGATTGTCGCGGTGGCACTTGGTTGCCCCACACAACCCGGTGGGCTACGCTCACAAAAAACAAGGGTTTCGGGCCTTTGCCCCTGTCGTACCTGCCCAGGACACGCTTTTGCCTATCCCCATTCACGATCCGCACCAGGCCCCCGGCGGCACTCTCAAGCGTTTGCCCCTGCGCAAGGCGGCGGTGTTGTTCATCGTTGCCGTGTGTCTGTGCCTGTCCGGTTTGCTGTATTTGCAGATCGAACAGTCACGGCGTCAGGATCTGGCGAGTGCGCAAGTGTCCTCGGCCAATCTGACCCGGGCGATGGCGCAGCAGGCCGAGGACACCTTTCTGGCGGCGGATCTGGTGATGACCAGCCTGGTCGACTGGATTCAGGACGACGGCTACGGCGCGGCGCAGAAGCCGCGTTTGCAGAAAACCCTCGCGCGGCGGGTGCAGCAACTGGAGCAGTTGCACGGCATGTTCCTGTTCGACCGCGAAGGGCAGTGGGTGATTACCTCGTTCCCGGATCTGCCGCGCGGCAATGGTGTGGCGGATCGCGAGTACTTCAAGTTTCACCAGCAGAACGTGTCGGGTGTGGCGCACATCGGCCCGGCGATCCGCAGCCGCGAGAACGGCGAGTGGATCATCCCGATCTCGAAACGGGTCAACGACCGCGCCGGCAATTTCCAGGGCGTTTTGCTGGCCGGAATCAAGATGTCGTACTTCGACAAGTTCTTCAAAAGCTTCAGCCTGGACGACAACGGCACCATGTTCCTCGGCCTGACCGATGGCACCTTGCTCGCCCGTCGGCCGTTCGACGAGGCCCTGATCGGAACTTCGCTGGCCAAGGGCGAGATCTATCAGAAGCTGCTGCCCAACGCCTCCGCCGGCACCGCGATGATCGATTCGGTGGTCGACGGTGTGACGCGCCTTTATGGCTATCGGCAGCTGGAAAGTTATCCGCTGGTGGTGTCCGCCTCTTCATCGCGGGACACGATTCTTCAGGGCTGGCATGACCGGGCGTTCCAGTCCAGCGTGATCGTGGCGCTGGTGATGCTCGGCGTGGGGCTGTTCGGCTGGGTGTTCATTCATCAGGTGCGCGATGGTGAGCGGATCGAGAAAAACCTGCGCAAGGCCCAGCGGGCGCTGGAGCAGATCGCCACCCACGACAGCCTCACCGGCTTGGCCAACCGGCGCCTGTTCGAGCGCTCGCTGGAAGTGGAGTTTGCCCGGGGCGCGCGGCAGTCGAGCCCGGTCAGCCTGATCATGCTCGATATCGATTTCTTCAAACGTTACAACGACGCCTACGGCCATGTGGCCGGCGACCATTGCCTGACGCAGGTCGCGCAGGTGGTGAAAAACTGCTGTCAGCGCAAATCCGATCTGGCGGTGCGCTATGGCGGTGAGGAGTTCGCGGTGTTGCTGCCGGACACCGACATCAACGGCGCGCTGGCGATTGCCGGGCAGATTCGCCGTAGCGTCATGGACAAACACATCACCCACAGCGGCTCTCCCACCGGTTATCTGACGGTGAGCCTGGGCTGCTATTCGTTTATTCCGCTGGGCAACGACAGCCCTGAGCTGTTCATCCAGCGCGCCGATGCGGCGCTGTATCAGGCCAAAAACGCCGGCCGCAATCGCGCGGCCGTGTTGTCGATGGACGTCGGCCTCGGCGAATTGCTGCGCTCGGATCGCTGACAAAAAACGCGGTCGGGTTCAGACACAGGCCATGGCACTTACCACGGCCTGCTCTTGTTCGTTCAGCTGCCGGTGCCACCACCGGCGCCGCCAGTCCCGCCGCCGGCCGAACCGGTCCCGCCGCCAGCCCCTGAGCCTGAACCGCTGGCGCCGCCGTTGGCGCCGGTGCCTTTGCCCATGCCATCGGAAGTGCTGCCACCCGAAGGTGCGCCGGGCGTGCTGTTTGGTGGCTGGGTCGAGCCGCTGGTGGCGCCGGACTTGGTGCCCGTGGCATCGGCGCCATCGTTGGCGGCAAAACTGGCGGTAGAGGCGGCGGCCAACAAGCCTGCCAACAAAATTGAGGTCAATGTGCGCGTCATCATGGTCTGTCTCCGGAAAGGGGATCTACCTGATATTGGTCTGACGCGCACAAGGCTTGGTGCCGGCCGAGTGACGAGCGGTTTTTTAGAAGTCCACAGTCGCCGAAACCTTCAGCGTGCGCGGCGTGCCCTGGGTCAGGTAACCGCCGTTGGCCGAGGCCCAATAGGCTTCGTTGGCGACGTTCTCCAGATTGGCCCGCAGGGTGATCTGCTTTTCATCCAGTTTGAAGGCATAACGTGAACCGAGGTCGAAGCGGTTCCACGCCGGAATGCTCTGGGTGTTGGCCGCGTTCAGGTACTGGCCGCCGGTGCGCAACATCCGCGCGCTGAGGGCCGCGCCTTCGAGGCCCGGAATGTCCCAGTCGGCGCCGAGGTTGAACTGGAAGCGCGGCACCCCGACGGCGCGGTTGCCGTCATTCACGCCGTTGCTGCTGCCTTCCAGTTCAGTCTTCATCAGCGTCGCGCCGCTGAGCAGGCGCAGACCGTCGAGCGGTTCGCCGTAGACGTTGAGTTCCACGCCTTTGTTGGTCTGCTGGCCGTCGACCCGGAAGATTCCGTCCTGGGTGTAGCTCGACGGTTGCTCGATGCGATAGACGCCGAGGTTGGCGCCGTAGCTGCCCATGTCCAGGCGCACGCCGGCTTCGATCTGCTTGCTGCGCACCGGGGCAAAGGTTTCGTCGCGGTTGATCGCCGTGGTTGGTGGCGTCGGGCCCTTGGCCAGGCCTTCGATGCGGTTGGCGTAGAACGACACGTGCTCCCACGGTTTGATCACCAGGCCGTAGACCGGGGTGGTGATCGACTCTTCATAACTCGAAGTGCGGGCGCCGGTGGCGGTGCTCCAGCCGTCGACTTTCAGTGCCTGGCGACGCACGCCGAGGGTCAGCAGGATGCGGTCATCGACGAAGCCCAGGGTGTCGGAAATCGCCTCGCTGCGCAGGATGTTCTTGCCGGTGATGCGCGGGTCGTTGATGTCGCTGGCAAATGAGGTGGGCGCCGGACGCGGCTTGTCGGTGACGTTGTACAGGTTGGTGCTGTAGCGCCCGGCGGTGCCAATGGTTTCGAACGCCGAGCGCTGCTCGCCCCAGATGCCCGCCCAGCCGAGGTTCAACTGGTGCGAGACGGGGCCGGTGTCGAAGCGGCCGTTGAGCCCGGCCATGGCGCTTTGGTTGTCTTCGTCGTGGGGCGAATAGAGCATGCCGCCACGGGCATTGCCGTTGAGGTCGGTGACGGTCAGCGAAGAGTACACGCCGTTCTCGCGGGTGTGCTTGGCGCCGCCGGACACGTAGGCGGTCCAGTTGTCGTTCAGGTCGTATTCGGCGCGGGCCATGCCGAAGGTGTCTTCGAGTTGCGAATAGCTCCAACTCTGGGCGTAGCTGGCGTTGGCGTGCGGCACCTTGGGGGCTTTGGTCAGGCTCGAATCGACATAGATCACCGAGCGACCCTGGTTGATCACCTGCTTCTGATAACCGAAATCGGTCGAGACCCGCAGGCGATCGCCGCGATAGTCCAGGCCAACGCTGAACAGCGACGAGCGCTGGTCTTCGTCATCGACGGCGGTGTCGCCTTCGCGCTGCATCAGGTTGACCCGCGCGCCGAAGCGGTTGTCCTCGCCAAAGCGCTGGCCCAGATCCAGATGCCCGCCGACCCGGCCGTCGGCGCTGTAGTCGAGGGTGACGCTGCGGGTCGGCGTGTCCATCGCGCGTTTGGGTTGCAGGTTGATCCCGCCACCGATGCCGCTGCCGCTCGGGGTCACGCCGTTGACGAAGGCGTTCGGGCCCTTGAACAGTTCCACCCGGTCCAGCGCTTCGACGGCGATGATCTGTCGGGGCAGCACGCCATAGAGGCCGTTATAGGAAATGTCATCGGAGGCCAGCGGCAGGCCGCGGATCATGAACATCTGCGAGAAGTTGCCGAAGCCGTTGGACTGGCGCACCGAAGCGTCGTTGAGCAACACATCGCCGACGGTCTGGGCCTGCTGATCGGCCATGGTCTTGGCGGTGTAGCTGGTGACGCTGAAGGGCAGGTCGTTGACCTCCTGGTTGCCGAGCATGCCGATCTGCGCGCGGCGGGCGACCTGTTCGCCGCCGTAGGTGTCGCCGCTGTCATCATGCAGCGCGCTGACGTTGGTGGCGCCGAGTTCCAGCGCACCGTCCGCCGCGACTTTCGGGGCCACGGTGTAACCGTTGTGGCCGGTGCTGATCAGCTCGAAACCGCTGCCTTCCAGCAACCGCGCAAAACCGCTCTGCGCGGTGTAGCTGCCTTGCAGGCCCGGGCTCTGGCGATTGCCCAGTTGCGCCGGATCGAACGACAGCGGCACGCCGACGCTGACCGCAAATTGCGCCAGCACATGGCTGAGCAGGCCGGGGCCGATGTTGACGCTGCGGCTGGCGCTTTCACTGACGCTGTCGGCGGCGTGGGCGGCGGTTGGCAGCAGTGCGCTGAAGGCCAGGGCCAGGCTCAGGTTCAGGGCCTTGAGCGCAAAGGTGGCGGGGCGGGGCGATGGCATTGCGGTCATTCGGTGTACCTGTCGGGGGCGTGGAATTGAAAGGTCTATCCACTCACCGGACGAGTCGCGAAAAGGTATCAGCGAATATTGAAAATATTTTCCGAGGGCTCAGACACGGGGCTCCACCGACAGCCAATAGCGGGTCAGGCTGTTGATGTTCAGCGGCAACGTATCGCTGAGCAAACTCAGGCTGGCGTCGGTGTCGCGCAGGGAAAACGCCCCGGACACGCGCATCGCCGCCACGTCCGGATGACAACGCAGCACGCCGCGGCGATAGCGGCTCAGTTCGCCGAGCAATTCGTCGAGACGCATGTTGCTGGCCAGCAGCATGCCTCTGTCCCAGGCCAGGGACGCGGTGTCGAAGGTTTCGGCGCTGTCGAAACTGTTGAGCTTGAAGCGCTGGCGCTCACCGGCCTTGAGAATCGCACTCTGCTTGAGCAGTTGCGGGGTGATCTGAACCTGGCCTTCGAGCACCGACACCTGGCTGCGCGAACCCTCGGTGCGTACGCAGAATCGCGTGCCCAGCGCGCGGGCCACACCCTGCGGGGTTTCGACAATGAACGGACGGGCGCTGGCATCTGCGGCGGTGTTGATCAGCACTTCGCCGTTGAGCAGCAGGACGCGGCGCTCCACCGGGCTGAAAGCGATGTCCACGGCGCTGTCGGTGTTGAGCACCAGTTGAGTACCGTCCGGCAATTGCAGGTTCTTCTGCTCGCCGACGGCGGTGCGCTGGTCGGCGGTCCATTGCTCCCACGGCACATGCTGCGAAGCCATGCCCAGCGGCCCGGCCATCAACAGCAAGCCGAGGCGGGTGAGGGTCTGGCGACGGCTCAGGCCTTCTTTGCGGGACGCGCGTTTCAAGGTCTGGATCGCGACGTTGGCCGGCACGCTGCGCAAATCCCCCAGCAGTGCTTCGGCCCGTTGCCAGGCGATGGCGTGCTCGGCGCTGCGGGTGCGCCATTGGGCGATGGCCTGATGGTCGGACGGGGTCGCGGTGCCGGAATGCAGTTGCACCAGCCAGTCGGCGGCTTCGCCGAGAATCTGCGGATTGATCATCGACGAATTCATCAGGCGACACTCAGGCAGGCAATGAACGCGGCACGCATGTGGCGTTTGACGGTGATCAGCGAAACATTCAGGCGCGTGGCGATCTGCGCGTAGGTCAGGCCTTCGATCTGCGACAGCAGGAAGGTCTCGCGGGTCTGTTCCGGCAGTTCGCGCAGCAGCGCTTCGATGCGCCACAGGGTTTCGAGAATCAGGTAGCGGGTTTCCGGCGACGGCACTTCGGCGGCGGGCAGGTGCGCGATGGTTTCCAGGTACGCGCGCTCCAGGTCCTGGCGCCGCCAGCGGTCGATCACCAGACCTTTGGCGATGTGCGTCAACAGCGCCCGGGGCTCGCTGCCCAGTGGCTTGATCACCTGACGGGTGAGCAGGCGCAGGAACGTATCGTGCGCCAGGTCGGCCGCATCGCAGCGATTGCCCAACTTGCGCTGCAGCCAGCCCTGCAGCCACCCGTGGTGTTCGCTGTAGAGCGTCTGGACTTGCTGATTCAACGGCTGATCAAGGGACGACATGAAGGGCAGATACTCGTTTCGGGCGTCCGTTGCCAAGGGTGCGATCATGAGTGCGAAAGCGGTGCAATTAAGAATTGATCGCATTCTAGTGGCACAGAACGAGCACTGGCAATTGCCCCGCAACACTTTCTTTTCTGACGCCAGAGGAGTGGCCTACCCGTCTTCCGGGAGATTGGCTATTTGCCTGGCCCGGCACCGGGACTAACGTAGCCACACATTCACTTGCCCCGGAGAGTCGCCATGAAACCTCGTATCGATTTCTACACCGCGTCCCCAGATGCCCTTAAAGCGATGATCGCCCTGGAAACCGCCGTCTCGAAACTGCCGCTGGAAAAGACCCTGATCGAACTGGTCAAGCTGCGCGCTTCGCAGATCAACGGCTGCGCGTTCTGCATCGACATGCACACCGCCGATGCGATCAAGGGCGGCGAAACCCCGCGCCGGTTGTTCGCCGTGACCGCGTGGCGTGAGGCGCCGTTCTTCACCGAACGTGAACGCGCCGCGCTGCTGTGGACCGAAACCCTGACTCAACTGAGCCTGACCCACGCCCCGGACGAAGACTACGAAGCGGTCGCCGCCCAGTTCTCGCCCAAAGAAATGGTCGACCTGAGCGTCGCAATCAGCACCATCAACAGCTGGAACCGTCTGGCCGTGGGCTTTCGTAAAACCCCGCAAGCCTGATCGATCAATGTGCATCGGCACTCGGCGCGGCCGGTGGTTGCACCTTGCGCATCAAGGGCACCATCGCCGTGGCGATGCCGAAGCACACCATGATCATCAGGAACGTGTCGCCGTAGGTTTGCGTCTGCGCTTCACGGTAGGTCAGCAGCCATAGCTGACGCAGGCTGGCGGTGAGGCCGACATCGCCGCTCTGACCCAGCGCGGCAAAGTTGCCGCCGACCTGGGCCAGCCACTGATTCACCGCTTCGTTGCTGCTGTTCAGATGCTCCGCCAACCGGGTGAAGTGCAGGTTGGTGCGGTCGTTGAGAATGGTTGCGCACGCGGCAATCCCTATGGCACCGCCCAGATTGCGCATCAGGTTGAACAGGCCCGATGCATGCTTCAGCCGCGCGGGTGCAAGCCCACCGAGCGTCAACGTCACCGCCGGCGGCACCGCCAGTTGCTGGGCAATCCCGCGCAGCGCTTGCGGCAGCATCAATTCTCCGGCGCCCCAGTCGTGGGTGATCGGACTGAATTCCCACATCGACAACGCGAATAACGCCAGGCCCGCCATCATGATCCAGCGCAGATCGATGCGATTGGCCAGAAAGGCGTACAGCGGAATCGCCATGATCTGGAATACCCCGGTGGAGAAAACTGCCAGACCAATATCTAGCGCGCCGTAGCCGCGCACCCGGCCGAGAAACAGCGGCGTCAGGTAAATCGTCGCGAACAGGCCGATCCCGGTGACGAAGGAAAAGAAGCAGCCGAGGGCGAAGTTGCGATCCTTGAGCGCGCGCAGGTCTACGATCGGATTGGCCACGTGCAACGTGCGGCCGATGAAGGCCAGCCCGGCGAGGCCACTGATCCACGCGGTGGTCAGAATCGTTTGATCGCTGAACCAGTTCCAGCGCGGGCCTTCTTCGAGGGTGTATTCCAGGCAGCCGAGAAACAGCGCCAGAAACACAATGCTCAGATAATCCGCGCCCTTGAGCAGCGACAGTTCCGGCTGATCGATCTTGACCAGCAACGGCACTGCCACGGCGACGAAAACCCCCGGCACCAGGTTGATGTAGAACAGCCAGTGCCAGGACGAAATGTCGGTGATCCAGCCGCCGATCACCGGGCCCAGCGTTGGTGCCAGCGACGCCACGGCGCCGATGGTCGCGGCAGCAATCACTCGCTGTTTGCCGGTGAAGAAAAAGAACGCCGTGGTGAACACCAGCGGAATCATCGACCCACCGAGAAACCCTTGCAGCGCGCGAAAGGCGATCATGCTCTGGATGTTCCAGGCGATACCGCAGAGCAGGCTGGCGAGGGTGAAGCCGACCGCCGAAGCGCAGAACAGCCAGCGTGTGGAAAACACGCGCGACAGCCAGCCCGACAACGGAATCACGATGATTTCGGCGATCAGGTAACTGGTCTGCACCCACGCCGTTTCATCAGTGCCGGCGGACAACCCGCCGCCGATATCGCGCAGCGAGGCCGAGACGATCTGGATGTCCAGCAACGCGATGAACATGCCGATGCACATCGTGGCGAAGGCGAACACTTTGGTCGCCGTCGTCATGTCGGCGGCATTGAATGGCTGCGCGGAGGCGGTGAGGGCGGTGCTCATGGCGCGCTGGCCACGGCGGTGGTTTCAGGTTGGGCGCGGGTGTCGACTTCAGCGGTCACCGACAGTCCCGGACGCAGGTGGCCGAGCACGCCGTCGGCCGGGTCGAGCAGGATCCGCACCGGCACGCGCTGAACGATTTTGGTGAAGTTGCCGGTGGCGTTTTCCGGCGGTAGCACGCTGAACTGCGAACCGGTGGCCGGGGCGAGGCTGTCGAGGCGACCGTGGAATTCTTGGCCTGATAAAACATCGGCGCGGATGCTCACGCGCTGGCCGGGTTTCATCCGCGCCAGTTGGTCTTCCTTGAAGTTGGCATCGACCCACAGACCGCTGGCCGGCACCACCGACAACTGTTGCGAACCGGCCTGCGCATAGGCGCCGACCCGCGCGCGGCGGTTGCCGATCACCCCGTCGACCGGGGCACGCAGTTCGGTGTAGCCGAGGTTGAGTTGCGCCAGATCACGCTCGGCCCGGGCTTGCTGGAGGGCGGCGCGGGCCTGTTGTTTCTGGGTTTCGATCACGGTGACCTGGCGTTGCGCGGCCAGCAGTTCGGCCTGGGCTTTGGCGCTCAAGGCTTGCGCGGTCTTGAAGGTGGCATCGGCCCGTTGCGCGCTTTCCACCGAGACTGCATTGGTGGTCACCAGACGCTTGTAGCGGGCGTTGTCGTCCCGCGAACGGGCGGTTTCGGCGCTGGCGGCATCAATGCCGGCGCGGGCCTGACCGATCACCGCTTGCTGCAATTGTTCGGTGGCGTCGAGGTTGGCCAGCAGCGCTTCCTCGGCGGCGACCGCGCCTTCGGCCTTGGCCAGATTGGCGCGGTAGTCGCGCGCGTCGAGGCGAATCAGCACGTCGCCGGCCTTCACCTTCTGGTTGTCGCTGACCAGCACTTCCTCGATGTAACCGGCGACCTTCGGCCCGATCACCGTCACGTCGCCGCCAATGTAGGCATCGTCGGTCTCCTCGAGAAAACGCCCGGCGCCCCACCAATGCACGGCGTACAGCCCGGCGAACACCAGCGCGGCCAGCCCCGCAGTGGGCAACAGCAGGCGTTTGAGCAAGGGAGGTTTGGGGGCGCTGACCGGAACGGCGAGATCGGGTTCTACGGTGGGCATGCTGGTCATGGCGTAATACCTGGGAAAACGGATCGTTATTACGGCTGTAATATGACGCGAGTAATATTTTGTGGCAATTGATTTTTATCGCCGGTCGTCAGTTGCTTCAGATGTCCGATTAATTGCGCAAGAGCCTCAGGGATTGGAGCGTGGTCGAAACGACGCTGCGACTGCCACGATCAATCGATCGAGCAACAACGGCACGATGCCAAGGCTGTTTTATGAGCGGTGGATTGGTGTTAGCCACGAGGTCTCAGGCCCTCGGGGAAACCCTGATGATCTGCAACTTGCTGGCGTTATCGCTGGCGATCCGCGCTAAAAGGGCATTTGTTTAAGAAATGTAAGCAGCGTAGGAAGCGTCTTGCAATTGTGTAGGAAGGCTCTGACTATCACCGCTATTGATGGGGTGGCATTAAGCCAGTTGATTGCAAGGATGTTGAGTGCCGTATTCGCTTTGCGCTGTTTCTCGTAGTCGTTCCCTGCCTCGCCCGCTGTTGTCGGCCTTGTTGTTGAGTGTGTGTGCGCCCAGCGTTCTCGCCGCCGAAACTCCAGCCCCTGGCCAGGAAGTGCTGCGCCAGCAACAACTGCAACAGCGCGATCTGCAACAGCTGCAACTCGAACAGCGCAAGCGCCAACTGGAGCGCGGCGCGTTCGGCCCGACGCCTGCCACTCCGGCCATTCCTGAATCGATCAAACCCGACGAACGCTGCTGGCCCTTGAGCGGCACGCGCATCGGCGGCGTCACGCTGATCGATAAAGACAAACTCAACGCCCGCATCAAACCGCTGTTGGCGCCATGCATGGGCGTCGGCCAAATCAACCATCTGTTGGCGACCATCACCGCGCTGTACGTGGAGAAGGGCTACATCGCAAGTCGGCCGTACTTGAGCAGTGCGCCAGTGGCGGGGCAATCGCTGGATATCCTGATCGACGAAGGCTACATCGAGTCCATCGAACTGGCGGACCAGAGCCTGCCGGTTTCCCTCGGTGGCGCGTTCCCCGGAATGCTCGGCAAGCCGCTGAACCTGCGGGATCTGGAGCAGGGACTGGATCAGTTGAACCGTCTGCGCTCAATCGATTTGACCGCCGACATCGCCCCCGGCAGCCAGCCCGGTGCGTCAAAAATCATCCTGCGTTCGCGTACCTCCGGGCAGTCGCGCTGGAGCTTGAGCCTGGGCGCGGACAACCTCGGCAGCGCCAGCACCGGTCGTGATCGCGACACGTTGAGCCTGACCCTCGACAGCCCGCTCGAACTCAACGATCTGTTGAGCCTCAGCGCCAGCGACACCCTCAATCAGGGCGACCGCTACAGCCGCAACGCCAGCCTCTATTACGCGATTCCCTACGGTTACTGGACGTTCAGCACCTTCGCCAGCCACGCTGAATACCGCGCGCCGTTCAAGCTCAGCACGCTGACTTTCCACAGCACCGGCATCACCGATCAGCTCAGCCTGCGCGCCGACCGTGTGTTGTGGCGCGACCAGAGTCATCAGCTCAGCGCCAACCTGCAACTGGCGCACAAGGACGTCGACAGCTATCTGGAAAACGTCCGCCTCGGCATTCAGAGCCCGACCCTGACCGTGGCCGAGGCCGGGCTCAATCTGTTCTGGCTCGACCGCGCGGTGTGGAACCTCGACGTGAATTACGCCCAGGGTTTAAGCGGGTTCGGTGCCGACGACGATGCCGATCGCCAGGTCAAGAACTTGCCCAAGGCGCAGTTTCGCAAATACCGCGCCGGCCTCAGCCAGTGGCGCAACGGCCAGCTCGGCGCGCAAGCCTGGCAATGGCAGAGCCAGCTCAATTTGCAGTACAGCCCCGATCCGCTGCCAGCCATCGAACAACTGCTCGGCACCGACGATTCCGCCGTGCGCGGTTATCGGGTCAGCAGCGCGTCCGGCGCCAGCGGCGCGATCTGGCGCAATACCTTGCGCCTGCCGCTGCGCACCGATTTGCCGGTGCAGCTCACCCCGCGCGTCGGCCTCGACCACGGCTGGATCAAGGCCGATCACGGCGCCCCGGTTCAACGCCTGAGCGGCGCCAGCATCGGCCTCAATCTGGGCTGGAAAAACCTGCAAGTGGATGTCGATTACCAACGCAGTCTGAACACCCCAACCGGCCTGCACCGCGAGCCTGAAACCTGGCTGATGCGGGTCGGATTACAGATATGAACGTCAGTGAACAACAGCCATCGGACCTGAGCGCGACAGCCGTGGCCTTCAACTCAACGCGCAACGTGATGCCGCACTACATGGAGAGTTTTTTATGCCAATGAATACCTTTGCGTTTCATCTTTCCCCACGGGGCAAACTGCGCTGGGCCATCGCCAGCCTGTTCCTGGTCGCTCACCTGCCGGGCGCCATCGCCGGCGGTGTGGTGGTCGCGCCCGGCCCCGGCGGCACCGCGCAACTGCAAACCCAGGGCGGCGTCCCGATCGTCAACATCGTCGCGCCCAACGGCTCGGGTCTGTCGCACAACCAGTTCCTCGACTACAACGTCGACCGTCAGGGCCTGGTGCTGAACAACGCCTTGCAGGCCGGGCAATCGCAGCTCGCCGGGCAACTGGCGGCCAACCCGCAATTGCAGGGCCAGGCCGCGAGCGTGATCCTCAACGAAGTGATCAGCCGCAACCCGTCGGCCATCAACGGCGCCCAGGAAATCTTCGGTCGCGCCGCCGACTACGTACTCGCCAACCCGAACGGCATTTCGGTGAATGGCGGCAGCTTCATCAACACGCCGAACGCCAATCTGGTGGTCGGCCGGCCCGAGCTGAACGACGGCAAGCTGCAAGCGCTGAGCACCCGCGACGCCACTGGCCAGTTGCAGATCCAGAGCGGCGGGCTGCGCAACGGTGAAGGCTCGATCAACCTGATCGCGCCGCGTATCGACAGCCAAGGCGCAATCAGCGCTCGCGATCAACTGAACCTCACCGTCGGACGCAATCAGATCGATTACGCCAGCGGCCAGGTGAAAGCCGTGGACCCGGCGGGCAACACCACCGATCAACGAATCGACGCCAGCCTGTTTGGCGCGATGCAGGCCGGGCGCATCAACATCGTCAGCACCGCTGAAGGCGCGGGCGTGAAGGTCGGCGCTGTGCAAGTCGCCGGGCGTGACGGTGTGCAGATTCGTTCGGCTGGCGACTTGAGCGTCAGCGGTCAGGCGATCCCGGACAGCCTCGACGTGACCCGCGCCGGCATTCGCAGCAGCCAGGGCGACGTCGGCCTGCACAGCGGCAAGGACCTGACCCTGGCCGCCACCGATGTCAGCGGTCGTGACGTGAAGGTCGAGGCCAAACGCAATCTGACCCTGACCACCGTCGAAAGCCGCAAGCTCCAGGAACAGCGCGAGAACTGGAACAACAGCACCATCGGCATCACCTGGGAAACTTATGAGCGCACCAAGACCGACAGCGATTCGCGCCAGCACGGCAGCCAGATCGTCGCCAGCCGCGACGCGCAACTCTTGTCCGGCAAAGACACCGAACTGCAAGCCGCCAAGGTCGACGCGAAGAACAACCTCAGCGTGCAAAGCGGCGGCGATCTGCGCCTGACCGCCGCCACTGAAAGCCACACCCAGACCGATCAGGGCAAGCACCGCAAACACCTGTGGAAAGCCGATTGGGACAGCAGCAGCGAAGAGCAGCGCAGCATCACCAGCCAGCTGAAGGCCGGCAACATTGCCCTGCAAACCGCCGCACTGTTGCGCTCCGAAGGCGCTGAATTGAACAGCGCCGGCGATCTGCAACTGGCCGGCAAACAGGTGGAAATCACCACCGCGACCCGCACCCATCGCAGCAGCGACAACCGCTATTCCGGTGACCTGGTCGGTGGCGGTTTCTTCGGCAAGACCGGCGACGCCGACAAGGGCCAGACCCAGCATCAGGGCAGCAAAATCAACGCGGCCGGCAAGCTGGTGGTCAAGGCCGACGACGTGCGCATCAGCGGCAGCCAGGTGCGTGGCGGCAAGGACGCCAGCGTGATCAGCGACAACGGTTCGCTGACCATCGACGGCGTGCAGGACACCTCGCACAGCAACAACCACGACAAGGACAGCAAGTTCTTCGGCATCACCAAGGACGAGTCGCGCCAGAACAGCAAGGACAGCACCACGGTGCGCAGCGAGCTGGCTTCCGACAGCAACCTCAAGCTCAAGAGCGCCAAGGACATCGAAGTCGCCGGCTCCACAGTCAAGGCCGGCGGTTCGCTGACGGCGGAGGCGGCCGGTGACGTGAGCGTGCATTCGACGCAGAACACCCACGACAGCAGCAACAGCACGCAGACCCGTGGTTTCGATGCCTACGCCAAGGAGCAGACGGCGGAGCAGTATCGCGCTGGCGTGTATTACGAAGACAAGGCGCAAACCGTCACCGTCAACGACGTCACGCAGCAGGGTTCCAGCCTCAGCGGCGGCACTGTGCAAGTGAAGGCGGGCGGCGATGTGACGCTCAAGGGCTCCGAGGTGAAATCCACCGCCGGCGACACCAGCCTGAGCGGCAAGAACGTCTCGTTGCTGGCCGAGCAGGACAGCCACACCACCTCGACCGAAACCCGCAGCACCGGCGGTGGTTTCTACTACACCGGCGGCCTCGACCGCGCGGGCAGCGGCGTGGATTTCTCGCATAACACTTCGCAAGACACCACCGGCAAAACCACTGCGCAAACCACCGGCGTGCAGAGCAGCGGCAGCCTGAACATCAACGCTGACAAACTCGCCACCGAGGGCGCGCAACTCAAGGCCGGCAACGGCCTGAACGTCGCCGCCAACGAAGTTGACAACCGTGCCGCCAGCAACACCGAAAGCAGCACTCACAGCGAGAGCAACTGGTCGGCGGACATCGGCGCCAACGTCGAGTACAAGGACATCGCCCGACCGATTGCCGGCGCGGTGAAAGAAGTGCTCGCCGGCAAGGTGCCGGACAAGGATGCACTGGCCAATCTCGGCCAGCCGAACGTCGGTATCGACGTGGCAGTCGGTCATGCCAGCGCCGATAAAACCGAGCAGGGCAGCAACGCTGTGGTCAGTCGGTTCGACGGCCAGACCGTGGACGTGAAGGTCGGCGGCACGCTGCACGATCAGGGCACCCAGTACAACGCCAGCGCCGGCAAAGTGAACATCAGCGCCGATAAACTGGTGGCCGATGCCGCGAACAACACCCACAGCAGCACCGACAATGCGGTCGATGCCAAGGTCGATGTGCGCGTCTACACCAAGACCGGTGAAGACGTGAACGTGGCCGGCAGCGGCGCGGGTGGCAGCAGCCAGTCGAGCAAGAACAGCTCCACGGCGGTGGTCGGCGGTTACGCTGGCAACCAGGGCGTGAACATCAATGTCGGCGGTGATGCACAGTTTGAAGGCAGCCGTTTCGACGGTGGGCAGGGCGGTGTCAGCGTCAAGACCGGCGGTGACCTGGCCCTGAATCAGGCCAACGACCGTCAGAGCAGCGACAGCTCGAGCCTGCGCGGCAACGGCTCGCTGACGGTCGGCACCTTGCCGGGCACTGACGGCACCAACGTCGATCTCGGCGCTGGATTCCAGCTCGATCACAAAGGCAATAAGACCACCGACAGTCAGGCGCACGTCGCCAGCCTCAGCGGCAACGGCTCGGTGCATCTGAGCAGCGGCGGTAATCAGGTACAGCAAGGCACGAATATCGACAGCGCTGCTGCTATCGACCTGAAAGCTGGCGGCAAGCTCGATCTGCAAGCGGCCACGGATTCGCACGTCGCCACCGGCAGCAATCTCGGCGGCGGCCTGAAGGCCGGCGGTAGCAAGACCAGCAGCGAGAAGAGCCGCGATCAGGGCGGCAACCTCAGCGGCAACTTCAACATCGGCCGGGTCAACGAGAACACCCAGACCCTCAGCGGTGGCCAGCTCAACAGCCAGAATGGCATCGCGTTGAGCGGCGATTCGGTGCACCTGCAAGGCACTCAGGTCAGCGCGCCAAACGTCAGCATCGACGCGCAGAAGGGCGGTTTCGTTCAGGAGTCCGCGCAGTCCACCGACAGCCGCAACAACTGGAACGTAGCGCTGAACGCCGGCGGCAACCTGAGCAAAAGCACACCGACCGCCGCCGATGAAAAAGTCAGCAGCGATCACGGCCTCAATGTCGGGGCCAAGGTGGGCGTGGACTACCTGCAAGGCACTACCCAGCAGAACAGCCAGATCAAGGCCGACACGGTGGTGTTGAACAGCGCCGGTGATGCGAGCCTGAACGGTGCGCGGATCGATGCGCGCAACGTCAGCGGCAACGTGGCGGGTGATCTGTCGGTCGAAAGCCGTCAGGACACCAGCACTCACGCCAAGGTGGATGTGGATCTGGGCCTGACCGCCAAGAAGACCCCGGCCGACGACAAGGGCAAACTGGCTGGCACCGACTACAAGCCAACGCTGAAAGTCGACGGCGAATACGCGCACAAGGACAGTGTGAAACAGGCCTCCGGCATCAACGCTGGTGAGGGTGTGAATCTCACCGTCGGCGGCGCCACGCAACTGACCGGTGCGCGGATTTCTGCCGCCGAAGGCAAGGTCGATCTGGGTGGTTCGAAGGTCAGCAGCAGCGATCTGAGCAACCTCGACTACGGCGTAAAAGCCGGCCTCGACCTGCCACACAAAACCGAAGAAAACGCACCGAAGGTGTCCCTTGAAAACGGCAACCTGAAAGTCGGCCCGGTGACCCTGAGCGGTCATTTCGACAGTCAGTCACTTCAAGCGGGTATTGACGAAAAAGGCTGAGCCACCATGCGTTCAGGGCTGCTCAACCAAGGTGGCTTGACAGCCCTGCGATAATGGAACGTGAACCGCAGCTTGCGCGGTGCATTTCATCAAAACGCAGAGGAATGTGTTCCATGGATAATCAAGCGCTCAAGGCCTTGTTCGACCAGCAGTCAGCTGTCTACGACAAACAATGGGCCGGGATGGCGCCTATTCGCGACGCCCTGTACCTGCTGCTTGATTCTGTATTTGCAAGCCTGCCGACCAATGCCCGCATTCTCTGCGTCGGCGTGGGTACCGGTGTGGAAATGGCCCATCTGGCGCAGCAGTTTCCCGGCTGGCAATTCACCGCAGTCGACCCTTCGGGCGCCATGCTCGACGTGTGCCGTCAGCGAGCGAAAGAGGGTGGTTTCATTGACCGCTGCCGGTTTCACGAAGGCTACCTCGATACCCTGACGGATGAATCCGGTTACGACGGCGCGACCTGTTTTCTGGTGTCGCAGTTTTTGCTCGATCCTCAGGCGCGTATCGACTTTTTCCATGAGATTGCCCGTCGTCTGCTGCCGGGCGGGGTGCTGGCGAACGCTGATCTGGCCTCGGATACTCAATCCCCGGCCTATGAAGCATTGCTGCGTCACTGGATGACGCTGATGGCCTCGGCCCAGGTGCCGGCGGAGATGCTTGAGCGAGCGCGTTTGGCCTATGCCCGGGATGTGGCAATTCTGCCAGCGCCGCAGGTCGCCGATCTGATAGAGGCGGCCGGGTTCGAGACGCCGGTCCAGTTCTTTCAGGCGGGTTTGATGCATGGGTGGTTTTGCTCGCGCAAGGCAGAGATCGCCGCGAGTTAGAGCGCTGGAGGCGTTGGGTAAAACAGCTTCGCCGGCATTCCCGAGGAATCCATTGCTTCGGCTTAATAGGAAGCATTACTATTCACGCCCCTTTCCTCAGCACGCCGCAATGATCCCCATGCTGCCCCGCAGACCCGGCTTTCTCGAGCATTACGAAGAGTTGATCGGCACCTGGACCCGTCGCCTGCGCAATCGCTCGCAGGCCGAGGATCTGGCGCACGACACCTTTGTGCGGGTGCTCGAATCCGATTCGTCGACGGTGCAGCAACCCCGGGCGTATTTGCACCAGACCGCGCGCAACATCGCGGTGGACGGCTATCGGCGTGAGGACCGGCGGGGCGCCATGGAGTCGGAGGCGATCGATCTCAGTGAGTCGCCGACCGGCGATCCGGAGCATTACATGCATGCGATCCAGCTGGCCGATTCCATCGAACGGGCGCTCACGGAGCTGCCGGTCAACTGCCGACGAATCTTCGTCTGGCAGAAGATCGAGGGCCTGACCCAGGCGGAAATCGCCGAACGCCTGGGCCTGTCCAAGAACATGGTGGAAAAGTATATGATCCGCACCCTGCGGCATCTGCGTGATCGCCTGGACGGGGCGCAATCATGAGCCGTGGCGTCTTTTCATCCCCAGCCAAACAGGACATTCCATGATGGATACTCGTGATTGCGCGTGCGGGCAAACAACGGTGCGCGATGACGCGGCACGCTGGTTTGTGCGTTTGCAGGAGCCGGCCGTCAGTGTCGACGAACAGCAGCGCTTCGACGCGTGGCTGAACGAACATCCGCAGCACCGTGACGAATTCCAGTTGCTGCAAGGCTTGTGGACGGCGGCGGATCTGCTGCCGGCGCCACGGCTTAAAGCTTTGTGCGAAACCCCGCCGGCGCGGCGCGAACGCCGTCCGTTGTTGCGTTATGCCGTGGCGGCGAGCGTAGTCGCGGTGGCGCTCGGGCTCGGGCTGTTCAGTGGTTTGAATCATCCGCAAGGTTACAGCGCCGAATTCGCCACCGCGCTGGGCGAGCGCAAGCATGTTGCGCTGCCGGATGGTTCGGTGATCGACCTCAACAGCCGCAGCCGTTTGCAGGTGCGTTTCGAGAAGGATCGGCGGCTCATCGAATTGACCGAAGGCGAAGCGATGTTCAGTGTCGAGCACGACACGTCCCGCCCGTTCGTGGTCGAGGCCGGCAGCGGCAAGGTCACGGTGACCGGCACCCGTTTCGATGTGCGGCGTGACGTGACGCAGACCCGGGTCGCGGTGGAGCAGGGCACGGTCAAGGTGCAGGGCCGTGATGCGGCCGAGGCCGATTTCATCAGCCTCACTGCCGGCCTCGGCACGCGGATCGATGCCCAGGGCAAAGTGGCGCCGGCGTATGCGGTCAACCCGGCGGAGCTGACGGCCTGGCGCAGCGGCAAACTGGTGTTCAACAACGCCAGCCTCAGCGAAGTCGCCGAGGAAGTGTCGCGTTATCGCGACAAGCCGCTGAAAGTCGCCAACCCGACCGTCGCCAATTTGCGCCTGACCAGCGTGTTCAAATCCGACAATACCGATGCCTTGCTCAAGGCCTTGCCAAGCATCCTTCCGGTGGCCGTGCGCACCCTTGCCGACGGCAGCCAGGAAATAATTTCAAAATAAAATTCAGGTTTTTTTCGAGTTCGTCGTCTTCCTGTTCAACTGCAACTGGTTTGCATTAACAGCCGCACACTCTTGCGATCCACAGGACTCCGTTCGACGTGAAAAACTCCACCGCTAAAAACAAAAAATCCCCTTGGTTGCCGCTGGCGCTTGCGCTGGCGGTCAACGCCGCCGTGCCGATGGCCTTCGCCGCCGAAGCCATTCACATCCGCGCCCAGCCGCTGGGTCAGGCCCTGAGCGAACTGGGTCAGCAAACTTCATTGCAGGTGTTTTTCAGCCCGGACCTGGTCGCCGGCAAACAGGCGCCGGCGGTGGACGGCAACCTTTCTCCCGAGCAGGCCCTGCGCCAATTGCTGCAAGGCAGCGGACTGGATTATCAGATCAATGAAGGCTCGGTAACCTTGTCCCCGGCCCCGACTTCCGCCGCCAACGGCCCGCTGGAGCTGGGCGTGACCGACATCAAGGTTGTCGGCGACTGGCTCGGCGACGCCAACGCCGCCGTGGTGCAGAACCACCCCGGCGCGCGCACCGTGATCCGCCGCGAAGCGATGGTCGAGCAGGGCGCGATGAACGTCGGCGACGTGCTGCGCCGCGTGCCGGGCGTGCAGGTGCAGGAAGCCAACGGCACCGGCGGCAGCGATATTTCGCTGAACGTCGGCGTGCGGGGTTTGACGTCGCGCCTGTCGCCACGCTCCACCGTATTGATCGACGGCGTGCCGGCCGCGTTCGCCCCGTATGGCCAGCCTCAACTGTCGATGGCGCCGATCTCTTCCGGCAACCTCGACAGCATCGACGTGGTTCGTGGTGCCGGTTCCGTGCGTTACGGGCCGCAGAACGTCGGCGGCGTGATCAACTTCGTGACCCGCGCGATCCCGGAAAAAACCACCGGTGAAATCGGCACGACCCTGGAAACCTCGCAGCACGGTGGCTGGAAACACATCGACACCGCGTTTCTCGGCGGCACTGCCGACAACGGCATCGGCATGGCGCTGTTGTACTCGGGCGTGAACGGCAACGGTTACCGCGAGCGCAACAACGGCAACGACATCGACGACGTGATCCTCAAGACCCACTGGGCGCCGACCGATCAGGACGATTTCAGCCTCAACTTCCATTACTACGACGCCAGCGCCGACATGCCCGGCGGCCTGACGCAGAAGCAGTACGACGACAAACCGTTCCAGTCCGACCGCGACTACGACGGCTTCAGCGGCCGCCGCAAGGACGTGTCGTTCAAGTGGATCCGGCAGATCGACGAGCGCACACAGGCGGAAGTGCTGACCTACTATTCCGACAGTTTTCGCGGCAGCACCATCGCCGCCCGCGATCAGAAAACCCTCAGCTCGTTTCCGCGTTCTTACTACACGCTGGGCATCGAGCCGCGCGTTTCGCGTGTGTTCGACGTCGGCCCGACCACCCAGGAAGTCAGCGTCGGTTACCGTTATTTGAAAGAGGCGATGCACGAGCAGTCGAGCCGTCTGGCGCTGGTCAACAACGAGCCGGTGGTCACCAAGACCTCCGACGGTCATGTGTTCCAGGATCGCACCGGTGGCACCGAGGCCAACTCGGTCTACATCGACAACAAGATCGACGTCGGCAACTGGACCGTGACCCCGGGTATTCGCTTCGAACACATCAGCACCGACTGGCATGACCGCGCCGTGCTCGACACCGCCGGCAAACGCGTCCCGGAGAAAAACCGCAGCATCGAAAGCAACGAGCCGCTGCCGGCCCTGAGCGTGATGTATCACCTGTCCGATGCGTGGAAGCTGTTCGCCAACTACGAGACGTCGTTCGGCAGCCTGCAATACTTCCAGCTCGGCCAGGGCGGCTCGGGTGACCAGACTGCCAACGGTCTGGAACCGGAAAAAGCCAAGACCTACGAAATCGGCACGCGCTACAACGATGACGTGTGGGGCGGGGAAGTGACGCTGTTCTACATCGACTTCGACGATGAGCTGCAATACGTCAGCAACGACGTGGGCTGGACCAACCTCGGCGCGACCAAGCACCAGGGTGTCGAAGCGTCGGTGCACTACGACATGGCGGCGCTCGATCCACGCCTCGACGGCCTGACCGCCAACGCCGGTTTCACCTACACCCGCGCCACGTACGAAGGCGAGATTCCTGGCTTCAAGGGCCGTGATCTGCCGTATTACTCGCGTCAGGTGGCGACCGTCGGCCTGCGTTACGACATCAACCGCTGGACCTACAACATCGACGGTTTCGCCCAGTCCAAGCAGCGCGCCCCCGGTACAGGTGTGAACGCCGACGGTAGCTTCAACGGCAACTACATCACCGAAGGCACGGCAGACGGGCAGTACGGCGACATTCCGGGCTACGTGACCTGGAACGTGCGTGGTGGCTATGACTTCGGTGCGCAGCTGTCGAACCTGAAGCTCGGCGCCGGGGTGAAGAACATCTTCGACAAGCAGTACTTCACCCGCTCCAGCGACAACAACTCGGGGATCTACGTGGGCACGCCACGGACGTTCTTCGTGCAGGCCAGCGTCGGTTTCTGATAGACCGAGGTGGCTTCATCGCGGGCAAGTCGAATCGTCGAACCGCCGCTCCCACAGGGATCGTTTGTATCTCGTGGGAGCAGGTTCGCTTGGGGAGGGCGCTTAGATGATGTTTCTCAGACCTTGAGCGCTTTCCCACCGATGGCCACCGCCACCAGCAACGTCGCCATCAGCCCGAAGGCAAAACTCAGGCTGCTGGCGTGGGCGACAAACCCGATCACCGCCGGCCCTGCCAGAATTCCTGCATAACCCAGCGTGGTGATTGCCGGCACGGCGATGCTTTCCGGCATCACCGTCTGTTTGCCCACTGCGGTGTAAAGCACCGGCACGATGTTCGAACACCCGGCGCCGACCAGCGCATAACCGAGCAGCGCGGCTTGCCAACTCGGGGCGAAGGTCGCCAGAAACAATCCCGCCGCCGCCAGCAGACCGCCAAACAGAATGATCCGGGTCGCACCCAATGCCCGGACGATCCGGTCACCGGTCAGACGGCCCGCCGTCATGGTCAGCGCGAACGCTGCGTAACCCAATCCCGCATAGGCGGTGTCGATCCCGCGTTCCTGCGCCAGAAACACCGCGCTCCAGTCCAGCGCTGCGCCTTCGGTGAGGAACACAATGAAGCACATCCCGCCGATGAACAGCACGATCCCGTGGGGCACTGCGAAGGCCGGCCCCGAGCTTTCACTGCCGTAAGGCAACATGTGCGGCACCGCCTTGAACAGCGCCGCGATCAACACCACGACCACCACCAGCATCGCCGCCAGTGGCGACAGCCCGAGACCCAGCAGGGCGCTCACGCCCGCCGCGCCGACGATCCCGCCGAGGCTGAACAGGCCGTGAAACCCCGACATCATGTTCTTGCCGCTGGCCCGCTCGACGATCACCGCTTGCAGGTTCACCGTCGAATCCACCGTGCCCAGTCCGGCGCCGAACATGAACAACGTGGCGATCAGCGCCGGAATCGACGACACCGTCGCCAGCAACGGCAATGCTGCACAGATCAGCAGCGTGCCGCCGGTGGCCACTTTCCGGCAGCCAAACCGCGAGGCCAGAATCCCCGCCAGCGGCATCGCCAGGATCGAACCGACGCCCAGGCACAGCAACAGCAACCCCAACGTCCCTTCATCGAGACCGGCGCGCGCCTTGGCGTAGGGCACCAGCGGCGCCCACGCGGCGATGCCGAGCCCGGCAATGAAGAAGGCGATGCGCGTGGACATCTGTTCGAGGCGTCCGGGAACGAACGTGTCTTGAGGGGTGAGGCTGGTCATAACGATCCTTGGCAAAAAACGTTTCAGCAGCGGACATCCTTGCACAGCTCTTTCGCTGGAGCGAGCCCGCTCGCGTCTGCAGGGCGTTGCGATTTACAGTGGCGCCCCTGTCGACGGGAAAAACAAGGGCGGGCTCATGACGCAGTTCTACGATGCACGAGGCAATATCTACGGAGTCGTTTCACCCCAGGCGCTGCGCGCTGCCGGAATCGAATTACCAACGGGCGCCGCGCAGTGCGCGCTGTCGCGGCAGGCATGGAGCTCCGCTGCCATCGCGCTGTGCTGCGATTGGCCCGAAGGTCGGCGCCCCGTCGGCAGCAAGTCCCATCGCAGCGATGGCCTGTTGATCGGCCCGTTTCAATCCGCGCCGCCCTTCGACCTGCTGATCGTCAACACCGACGGCACGCTGGCTGAACGCAGCGGCAACGGCCTGACGATTTTCTCCCAGGCGCTGCTCGAACAGGGGCTGATGCCGCAGGAGGGGGCGACGCTGCAGGTGCATCACGACAAACAGGACGCGCAATCGCCAGTGCCAACCTCGGTCAAGCCGGCGCAAGTGGCGGGCGTGCAGGGTTTCTGGCTGGACCTCGGCCAGCCCGGTTTCGGCCCGGCAGCGGTCGGTGCGCTCGGCGTTGAACCGGTGCCGTTTAACGGTGTGGAGGTCAGCCGTGTTCGTCCGCTGGCGCAGCTCGATCCCGCCTGGGCGCACAGCCAGTTCGTGCGCATCGGCAATCCACATTGCGTGACGCTGGTTCAGGATGAAGCCGCATTGCCGAGCAACGCGCAGATGCTTGAATCGCCGCTGACGGACCGTCTGACCGCCATCGCCTACGCCATGCCCACCGGCGCCGGCCAGCCATGCCCGGCCGGGGTCAACCTGCAATGGGCGATGCGCGCCGGCGATCAACGCATCGTCGCGCGAGTGTTCGAACGGGGCGAGGGGCCAACCGCCTCATCCGGTACCAGCGCCAGTGCGGTGGCGAGTGCGGCGTGGCGGGTGGGCTGGGTATCGGCGGGAGAAGTGCAGGTGGTGATGCCGGGCGGTACCGCGCCGATCCTGCTGGAGGAGTGCAATGGAGAACTGACTGGCGTGCGCCTGTTCGGCACCGCAGTGCGCGACGAGAGTAGCTGAAACCTCGAGATCAGAAGCGCCCGACAGTGTCGCTCACCGCACCGCTGGTGAATGCGTTGTTCGCGCCGGCCTGCCAATACACCGCTGTCGGAGCCTGGCCACGTACGATGCATTTCCATTCGAGCTTTTGCTGACCTGGCACCTCAACGTTTGTACTCCAGCGGTTGTTGTTCAACTTCAACGCTATCGCATGTTGTGGGTCCCACGCCCCGAACTCCAGCGATGAACCCGCCGCAAAGACACTTTCGCCCGGTTGCGGATTGGCGTTGTCGCAATGCACGTTGACTGCCACTGTCGCCGGTTCCACAGGTCCGCTCCAGATCCGGATATCGCCGTTATCCCAGCTCAAGGCCGGCGTGCCCAACCCCTGCGGCAACTGCTGCAGATCGGACTTCAGCGCTATGACCAACGTCCCGCTCACGCCCGATGTGGTGGCAACCAGCCCCGAATAAAAGGTGTTGAAGCGAACCGGCGAATCCGCACGGATACCGGCGGCCTTGCGCAGTTTGATCAATTGCCGGATCAGTTGGTCACGCTGCCAGTCGTACATGTGCGGCCAGTACACGGTCGGTGTGCCTGGGCTGCTGAGGATGTAGGCGTAAGCCAGATTGACCAGTGGATCGGGTAGCCTCCAATGGCGTTGACCGCTGTAGACGCCGGGTGAAGGGCCGGTGTCGTGATTGTCGGTGAAGGTCACTGCGACTGCGCGCCACGCAGGATCCGGATTGCCATTCAAACCGTGGCGCCACTCGGCGATCGAGCCGTTCTGCATGCGCTCCTTGAGGGCAAAATCGAACACCGTGCAGTGCGAATGATCCGACCAGTCCTTGAGCACATCCTGCCAGCTCGCGCTGCGTCGCCAGTCACCCTGGGGGTATTCGTTCGGGCCTTTCCAGTTTTCGCCGACGCAGAATTGCTGGTTGCCGAAGGCGCTCATCCAGCGATCCACGGTTTGCGGCGAATAACCACGGACGAAGTCAAAGCGCAGGCCTTGAGCGCCGTAGTTGTCGCGCAGATTGATGAATTCTTTTTTGAAGGCGTCGAAGACTGTCGGATTGGCAGTGTTCAGGTCGGCTGCGCCATCCATGAACGGGTCACCTTCATCACATTGCATGCAGTCTTGTCGCCATTCGTTGGTCCCTCGCGGAAACATCGAATAGACCGCTTTATCGCTCATGTGATTGGGCACGACGTCGTAGACGACTTTCACGCCCGCGCTATTGAGCGCCAGCACCGCTTGTTTGAGTTGCTGATCGCTGCCGTAACGGCCGTTCTTGTCGAAGCTGTTCCAGAAGTATCCTTCACCGCCGCCGGCAGCCGTGGGTGTATTCCACTGCGAGGAATCGGTCCACGGCGGCGGCATCCAGATCAGCGTGAAGCCGTCGTTGCCAATGGCCGTCGCCTGTTGCGCAAGTACCGAATACCAAGATGTTGGATGGCGGCTGGAGTTCCAGTGAAAGCCTTGCAACAGGATCTCTTCACCGCTGCCGTTGCGAACGGCGGCGATCGTCGCTGTCGTTGTGGCGAAGGCCAGACAGACAGCGAAAACCAGGCGAAATGGTGAAGTCCCTTTCATGATCGTCCCCCGGGAACGATTGATCCCTTGGGACTTACTGTGGGCCGGTTCGCTGCGGTTGTCGCCTGTCAGATCTGACAGTCCGGCACTAACCTTTCGCGATAAAACCACTGCGAACCATAACCGCCGCTCAACTCTCCATGAACTCCACCACCGGCATCTGCCGCTTCATCAGCACTTTGCCGTTGCGGATCGAATACAGCGGCAGGCCCTGGCTGCGGATCACTTCGTAGTCGCTGTCCGCCGACAAGATCAGCAGGTTGGCCGGGCGGCCCTGTTCCAGACCGTAGCGTTCGCCAAGGTGCATGGCCTTGGCGCTGTTGTCGGTGACCAGATCCAGCGCGCTCTGCAGGTTGCGGTAGCCGAGCATGTGGCAGATGTGCAGGCCGGCTTCGAGTACCCGCAGGATGTTGCCGTTGCCCAGCGGATACCACGGATCGACGATCGAATCCTGACCGAAACAGACGTTCATCCCGGCTTCGAGCAGCTCGTTCACGCGGGTCACGCCCCGGCGTTTCGGGAAGTTGTCGAAGCGACCTTGCAGGTGAATGCTTTCGGTCGGGCAGGAGACAAAACTGATCCCCGAATGCCCGAGCAGGCGGAACAGTTTGGCGCAGTAGGCGTTGTCGTAGGAGCCCATCGCCGTAGTGTGGCTGGCGGTCACGAGGGCGCCCATGTCGCGGCTGCGGGCCTCTTCGGCCAGCACTTCGAGGAAGCGCGAATGCGGGTCGTCGGTTTCGTCGCAGTGCACGTCCACCAGGCAGCCGGTGCGTTCGGCCAGGTCCATCAAAAACTTCACCGAGCTGACGCCCTGATCGCGGGTGTACTCGAAATGCGGGATCCCGCCGACCACATCGGCGCCCATGCGGATCGCTTCTTCCATCAGCTCGCGCCCGTTGCGGAACGATTCGATGCCTTCTTGGGGGAACGCGACGATTTGCAGGTCGATCAGGTGACGGCTTTCCTCGCGCACTTCGAGCATCGCCTTGAGCGCGGTGAGTTGCGGGTCGGTGACGTCGACGTGGGTGCGCACGTGCTGAATGCCGTGGGCGGCGAGGGTCTGAATGGTTTTCTTCGCCCGGGTTTTGGTGTCTTCCTGGGTGATGGTGACCTTGCGCTCGCCCCAGCACTCGATGCCTTCGAACAGCGTGCCGCTCATGTTCCAGCGCGGCTCGCCGGCGGTCAGGGTGGCGTCGAGGTGAATGTGCGGCTCGACGAAGGGCGGCACCACCAGATTGCCGCCGGCGTCGAGGTCGTCGGGGCCCAGGGTCGGCGCTTCGGTCTGGCGCGCGATGCTGCGGATCAGGCCGTCTTCGAGGTGCAATTCGTGCAGACCTTCCTGGTTGCGCAGTCGGGCGTTGATGATGTGCATCGGGCGAATCCTTTTATAGATCTTGTAGAGGGGCGGCCGCGTTGCGGGCGCCGAGCAGGCCGGTCACTGCGATATACGTTAACGCGGCAACGGCGATCCCGACCAGCGGCGCGACCCACGGCGAGCCGAACGCCGCGACGGTTCCGGCCGCGTAAGCCGCAAGCCCCGGCCAGTTGAACGCCGGTAACCGTGCGTCGGCCAGACGCGGATAACGCCCGCGCCAGCGGAAGAAGAAGTCCGCCATGATCACGCCGCCAATCGGCGGAATCACCGTGCCGAGCAGGATCAGATAAGGCACCAGCATGTCGTACATGCCGAGCAGCGCGAGCGCCGTGCCGATCACGGCACCGACCAGGGTCACGGTCTTGCGGCGCCCGGTGCGCAGCAGGTTGCAACCGGCAACGGCGAAGTTGTAGATGGTGTTGTCCTGGGTGCTCCAGATGTTCAGCAACAGCATCGCCATCGCCGCCATGGCGAAGCCTTGCAACAGCAACACTTCGACCACGTCGGGCTGTTGATAGACGATTGCGCCATAGGCGCCGATCAGCACCATCAGGCCGTTGCCGATGAAAAAGCCGATCAGGCTGGCGAGCACCGCGACCCGAGCCGAGCGCGAAAACCGCGTCCAGTTGGTGGCCTGGGTCGCGCCGCTGACGAAGGTGCCGAACACCAGCGTGATGGCGGTCGACCAGTCCAGTGAACCGCTGGGCACGACGCTGAGCAAGCCGTCGAGGCCGCCGACTTTCACGGTCGCAACCCACATCGACAGCATCAGCAGCAACATCATCGCCGGCACTGCGATGTACGACAGAATCTCCAGCCCGCGATAACCGACATACGCCGTGGCGCAGAACACCAGGCCGAACAGCACCATCAGCCCCAGCACCGTGGCTTCGTTCAGATCGAAATACTTGCCGAGCACCACCGCCGCCGTCGCGGTGCCCCAGGCGTACCAGCCGATCTGGGTGAATCCGAGGATCAGGTCGCTGAGCTTGCTGCCGACTTCGCCAAAACAGAAGCGCCCCATCAGCACCGAATTCAGCCCGCTCTTGAAGGCGATGTAACCGAGGCCTGCGGCGTACACGCCGAGCAGCAGGTTGCCGATGACGATGACGGCGAGCATTTCGCCGAAGTTGAATGCCACACCGAGCTTGCCGCCGGCAAACATGGTCGCGGTGAAGAAGGTGAAGCCCAGCAGCACCATCGCCGTCGAGGCCAGGCCTTTGCGCGCGTGCATCGGCACTTCACTGAGGGGGTAATCGTTGCCGGGATCGTTTTGCGTCATGGGGCGTTCCTTGCTGGAAAGGGGAGGACGCGAAGAGGTTGCAGCGGTCGTGCCAAACGCGATGTTGCGGGTATTTATAGACGAGGCACGGATGATCGGCGCGAAAGCAGTGCATCGGGCGCCGTACCGAACCATGTGGGAGCAGCTGTTCCCACAGGGTCACGGGATTGGATCAGAGGAACCGCAGCAGCGCGGCGACTATGGCTTCAGGCGCATCTTCCTGCACCAGATGCCCGGCATTCGGGACCGGATGAAACTGCGATCCCGGAATCATCTTGTGCAACTCGCGTCCGCGCTCGATGGGAATCCACTGATCCTCCTCGCCCCAGAGAATCTGCACCGGGCAGCGGATCGTCGGGTACAGCGGCTGCGCTTCCAGCGTGTAGCGCTGATCCATCTGCGCGATCTGCCGGTAGAACGCCGCTTGCCCCGGATCGCCCAGCCACGGCTGCACGTAGGGCGCCAGTTCATCATCGGGAATATCCCGGTGAATCGCCCCGCGAATATAGGTCGGCACGATGGCGCGCTGGATGTAATCCGGCAGGCCGCTGAACGCCGCCTCATGCTGGCGCACGTGCTGCACGAACGGTGATCCCCACGGCGTCAGCGCCACCGGGTCGATCAGCGTCAGGCTGCGGTAATCCTTGCCATTGAGCAGATGCGCGCGCAGCACGGTGGCGCCACCGAAGTCGTGGGCGACCACGTCCGGGCGTTGCAGATTCCAGTGATCGAGCAACTGAGCGAACAATTCGTTCTGCACGCCGAGGGAGACATCGGCGTCCGGTTGCTCGGATTGGCCGTAGCCCAGCAGGTCGAAGTAATGCACCCGGTGCGTGGCGAAAAAGTGCGGCGCGATGCGGTGCCACACGTAGGAAGAGAAGGGCGTACCGTGCACGAACACCAGCGGCGGGCCGTCGCCGCGTACCCCGTGGCGAATCTGTCGCCCGTTGAAATCAAAGACCTGATCCAGCAGCCAGTCCGTCATGGGCCTGTCCTCTTGGCGGGTTCGAGCCAAAAAGCATAGGCGTAAAAAAACCACCGGTCTCGGTGGTTTTTTGTGTCGCGGGAATTACTCGCCGCGATAGATGCAACCGCTGGTGCAGGTCTCGTGGATGCGGATCGCACTGAGTTCCGGCAGCAGGGGCTTCAATTCATTCCAGATGAATTTGGCCAGCACTTCGCTGGTCGGGTTCTCGAGGCCCGGAATGTCGTTGAGGTAGTTGTGGTCCAGACGCTCGTACAGCGGCTTGAAAATCGCCTTGATCTCGGAGAAATCACGGATCCAGCCGGTGTGCGGATCGAGGTCGCCGCTCAGGTGAATCGCCACTTTGAACGAGTGACCGTGCAGGCGTCCGCACTTGTGGCCGTCCGGTACGTGGGGCAGGCGGTGGGCGGATTCGAAGGTGAACTCTTTGAAAATTTCCACAGTGATTTCAGCTCTGTTCAGATGGCGTTCGCCGCAGCGAATTCGGGCAGGCGGCGAGTTTACCAGCTTGTCTTCGGCTGTGCTGACTAAAGGGTCAGCAAGCGCTCGGCGAGGCGACCATTGGCAGTCAGTTCAAGGAATTCGTCGCCCATCCGGCGGCTCTCGTCCATCGCCGCGCGCCAGTATTTCTGCCGGCTCGGCGCATCGCCCATGAAGCGCTTGAAGTCGTTACGGTCGGGGAGTTTGCCGTAGGGCAGGCGCGCCAGGTATTCCTTGGACGGCGCGAGCAACAGCACGTCCTGCAAGCGCTCCACCGAAGCTTTGCGCCACGGCAGGGTCTTGTCGAACCAGCCCGGAATCACCCGGTCGGTGAAGTGCGGATACAGCACGATGCCGTCACCGCTGTAGGGCAGGTCGAGGTGATAGTCGAGCAGACCGCCGTCGCGGAACGTGCCGGCACCGGCGCCCGGCAGGTCGCGCACGCCTTCCATGACCATCGGGATCGAACCCGAGGCCAGCAGCGCCTGGCGCAGGTTGCCGGCATCGAGGGCGACGAAGCGCGACGGGAAGTCGTTCAGCGCATGCACCGGCGGCGCCAGGCGTGGGTCGTGGATGATCAGCCGTTCGAAGTGCCGCGACAGCCGCGCGCGGCCCCGCAGGTTGTCGGCGATCACCGAGCCCAGCGCCAGCCCGAGCCGGCCGCGATGGTCGTCCGCCAGCCCGCCGTGGCTTTTGACCACCATGATGTTCAAGCGGTAATGGGCGTTGTCGAGGAGCAAGGCATCGCGGCCGTCGAGCAGGTCATCGAGCATGCGTTGCGAGCTGCGGCTGACGTCGCCGATGGTCACGCCTTTGTTGAAGTTCTGCTCGGTGTACAGCTGACCGAGGCGGCGGATGCCTTCGGCGGCGTCCGGCAAACAAGCGCTGGCGAAGCGCCAGGAACCCACCGACGCACCGATCAGCGAACGTTCGCGCGGCGCCGCCGGCAGCCACTCGCCGAACAACGCCAGATCCAGCCCCTGAATCCCCAGCGCCTTCGGCCCACCGGCAGCGCCGGGCAGAGTGCCGACGTCGGCGGCGTTCAGGCCCTGGGCACGAATGCGCGCCATGGCTCGGGGGCCGGCCTTGAGGGTCAGAGAAGGGAACTTGATGTGAATGGCGGTCATACCGGTCTCGATCGTTAGCAAGCGAAAGATTATAAGCACATGTTGCCGTGGCTGCAGGAGCAGACCCCATGATGGCAATTCAGTTTCAGTTAAGTTCGCACCGTTAAGGTGCCGCCCGTAGCGACACATAAAAATACGGAGACACCATGAAAACCCTGACTGCCCTGACCATTGCCTCGATCATCGGCCTCACCGCCGGCACCGTTCACGCCCGCGATCTCGGCCCGGATGAAGCCCTGCGCCTGCGCGACGCTGGTACTATCGTCTCCTTCGAGAAGCTCAACGCCACCGCGTTGGCCAAACACCCGGGTTCGACGATCACCGACACCGAGCTGGAAGAGCAGTACGGCAAGTACATCTACCAGATCGAACTGCGTGATCCGCAGGGGCTGGAATGGGATCTGGAACTGGATGCGGTGAGCGGGCAAGTGCTCAAGGATCATCAGGATACGTAATGAAGGTTAATGTTCGCGCCACCCGCCGTACGGCATTGGCGCTGGTGATGTTTTGCTCGACGGCCATGGCCCGTGACCTGGGTCCGGACGAAGCCCTCAATCTGCGCAAGCAGGGCGTGATCCTGCCGCTGGAGCAAGTGCTGCAGCAGGCGATGGACCGTTATCCCGGCGCGAAACTGCTGGAAGTCGAGCTGGAAGAAAAACACGACGTCTACATTTATGAAGTCGAGTTGCTGACCGTCGAAGGTGTGGCCCGCGAGCTGCACCTGAAGGCCGATACCGGCGAACTCGTGAAAGACAAGGAAGATTGACCGATGCGCTTGCTTCTGGTGGAAGACCACGTACCGCTGGCCGACGAACTGCTCGCCGGCCTGCAACGTCAGGGCTACGCGGTGGACTGGCTGGCGGACGGGCGCGATGCGGTCTATCAGGGCAGCAGCGAGCCCTATGACCTGATCGTCCTCGACCTCGGTCTGCCCGGCGTGCCGGGGCTTGAGGTGCTGGCGCAATGGCGCGCCGGCGGTCTGACGATTCCGGTGCTGATCCTCACCGCCCGCGATTCCTGGGCCGAGCGCATAGAAGGCCTGAAGGCCGGTGCCGACGATTACCTGACCAAACCCTTCCACCCGGAAGAACTGTATTTGCGCATCCAGTCGCTGCTGCGCCGCTCCAAGGGCCAGGCCAACCAGCCGACGCTCAAGGCCGCCGGGCTGCACCTGGACGAGGGCCGCCAGTGTGTCGTGCGCGACGGTGCCGACATCCAGCTGACCGCTGCCGAATTCCGGCTGCTGCGCTACTTCATGTTGCACCCGGAACAGATCCTCTCCAAAAGCCACCTCGCCGAACACCTCTACGACGGTGAGACCGAGCGCGATTCCAACGTGCTTGAAGTCCACGTCAATCACCTGCGGCGCAAGCTCGGCAAGAGCGTGATCGAAACCCGTCGCGGTCAGGGTTATCTGTTTGGCGGACAGGCTTCGTGAGATCCATCCAGCGCCGCTTGAGCCTGGGGTTGATCAGCGTGCTAGTGGTCGTCGGCGTGCTGCTGGCGCAAACCAGTCTGTGGCTGTTCGAAGTGGGGTTGCAGCGCTATCTCGAAGCCGGGTTGCGTAACGACAGCGAGAGCCTGCTGGTGGCGCTGGTTCGCGGCCCGCAAGGCTTGCAGCTGGATGAGCGGCACTTGTCGCCGGCCTACCAGCGACCGTTTTCCGGGCATTACTTCCGCATCGATTTCGCCGACAGCCATTGGCGATCCCGCTCGTTGTGGGATCAGGATCTGCCGCTGCTCGAACGCTCCGGCCTGCACAGCAACCTGCAGCTGGGGCCGGACGGCCAGCAGTTGCTGGTGCTGCGTTCGGACTATCGACGGCTCGGCCAGTCGATTTCCATCAGCGTTGCCCAGGATTACACGCCGGTGCGCGAGAGCTTCCAGCGCATGCGGCAGATCGGTCTCGGCCTCGGTCTGGCCGGGTTGCTGCTGATTCTGTTGTTGCAACGCCTGACCGTGCGCCGCGCGTTGCGTCCGCTGGAAAAGGCTCGTGAACAGATCGCCCAGTTGCAGCAGGGCCAGCGTTCACAACTCGATGAACAAGTGCCGGCGGAACTGGAACCGCTGGTGGCGCAGATCAACCATTTGCTGGCGCACACCGAAGACAGCCTCAAGCGCTCGCGCAATGCCCTTGGCAATCTCGGGCACGCGCTGAAAACTCCGTTGGCGGTGCTGTTGAGTCTGGCGTCGAGTGAGCGGCTCGACGCGCACCCGGAACTGCGCAAGATTCTCAAGGAACAACTGGAGCAGGTTCAGCAACGACTGAACCGCGAGCTCAACCGTGCGCGGCTCTCTGGCGATGCGTTGCCGGGGGCGCTGTTCGATTGCGACGCCGAGCTGCCGGGGTTGCTGTCGACGTTGAACATGATTCATGGCGAGCATCTGAAACTGAGTTACGTGGCGCCGCCGGGCCTGCAACTGCCGTGGGATCGTGAGGATCTGCTGGAACTGCTCGGCAACCTGCTGGACAACGCTTGCAAGTGGGCGGATGCCGAGGTGCGGCTGAGTGTGGTCGAGGCGGCTGAAGGTTTTGTGCTGAGCGTGGAAGACGACGGGCCGGGGATTCCCGAGGCGCAGCGGGCTCAGGTATTCAGCCGGGGAGCGCGGCTGGATGAGCAGACCCATGGGCATGGATTGGGGCTGGGGATTGTGCGGGATATTGTCGAGACGTGGGGCGGGGTGTTGGTATTGGGGG
>NZ_JAIHBA010000052.1:0-32884 GCF_019718735.1 Pseudomonas sp. RIT778
GCGTGCCGTTTGCCGCTGTGGATCCGACGGCGTCCTCGACATTCCGTCTGCCGAAAGGCCCGTACGGCATGTTCGTGCAGAGCTCGAATCCGCAGAGCCGTTACCTGATCGAAACCAACCCGGAGCTGACCCAGTCCGCGCCGTTCATGAGTTCCGATTACCTGCTGGGCAAACTCGACTTCAGCGCCGATGAAGCGGCCCGCCGTCTCGGCGATGGCCGCTACGAGACACGACTGATCAGCGACGCGGTGATGGCCCAGACCGGCCAGCGCTTCCTGGCCGGTGGACTGAACAACGATTACGAGCAGTACCGTTATCTGATGGATAACGCGCTCGCCAGCAAGAATGAGCTGAACCTGTCGGTAGGCGTGAGCCTGACGTCCGAGCAAGTGGCGGCATTGACCCACGACATCGTCTGGATGGAAGAACGCGTCGTCGACGGTCAAAAAGTGCTGGTGCCGGTGCTCTATCTGGCCCAGGCCGAGTCACGCAACGTGCGTGGCGGCAGTCTGATCCAAGGTCGTGACCTGGAGCTGATGGCGGGGAATGATCTGGTCAACGTCGGCACGTTGCAGGCGACCAAGGATCTGTCTGTCGACGTCAAAGGCAGTCTTTATCAGGGTGGGCTGGTCGAAGCCAACGAGCGCATCACGCTCATGGCCACCGACAGCATTCGCAACGCATTGGCCGGTGAGATTCGTGGCAATCAGGTCAGCCTCACCAGCCTCAAGGGCGACATCGTCAACGATCGCACCGCCGTCGCCGTACGTGACGGCGCCGGCATGCGCACCCTGGTGGACGACGGCGGCAACATCAGCGCACGCGACACGCTGACGATCAAGTCGGGCAACGACCTCGTCAACTCGTCGTCCATCAGCAGCGGCGGCGACGCCACCCTGAGCGCCACTCGCGACATCAACCTGTTGGCGACGCGCAACGAAAGCGAACTGCACGAATCGTTCGATGGCGGCCATCGCTCGGTCATCACCACCACCTTGGAGAACCTCGCGTCCAGCGTGAAGAGTGGCGGCAACCTGAAGCTCGACGCCGGCCGTGACCTTAACGTCGTGGCCAGCACCGCCGAGGCCAAGGGCAACCTGACCGCCGACGCCAAACGCGATATCTACCTGTCCTCTGCGGGCGACGAACACAACGTCGAAACCCACAGCAAGGACGGCAAGAAACGCGTTCACGAAGAAGACAACCACACCGTCCAGAAGGCTGCCGAGTTCATTGCTGGTGGCGATGTCAAAACCAACTCCGGTCGCGACACGACCCTGGTGGCAAGCAAGATCAGCGCAGGCAATGAAGCCTATGTCTACGCGGGTAATGACCTGAATCTGCTGGCCGCGCAGAACAAGGACTACACCCTCTATGACATGAAGGAGAAGGGCGGCTTCGGCAACCTGAAACTACAGCGCGACGAAGTCACCCAGATCACCCATGTCGGCAGTGAAATCAAGACCGGCGGCAATCTCTCGCTGGTCAGCAAGGGCGACCAGGCCTATCAGGTGGCGAAGCTCGACAGCGGCAAGGACATCATCCTGGACAGTGGCGGCTCCATCACCTTTGAAGGGGTGAAGGATCTGCATGACGAGAGCCATACCAAAACCAACAACAACGCAGGATGGGTATCTTCCAAGGGACGAGGCAATACCGACGAAACCTTGCGCCAGACTCAGATGATTGCCAAAGGCAGCATTGTGATCAAAGCGGTTGATGGGCTGAAGATCGACATCAAGGATGTTAGTCAAGAGTCCGTCAGCCAGACCATCGACGCTATGGTCAAGGCCGATCCGCAATTGGCGTGGTTGAAAGATGCTGAGTCTCGCGGTGATGTCGATTGGCGACGGGTGAAGGAAATCCATGAGTCTTTCAAGTATGAAAACTCTGGGCTGGGCCCGGCAGCACAGATAGCAATTGCGATCATGATGTCGTTCGTCATGGGCCCCGGAGGCCTGGCCTTGGTCGGCGGTGGAGCCGGCGGGGCGTTTGCCACGGCTATGGCCACCACCGCTGTGACCAGCACCATCAACAACAAGGGTAACCTGGGGGCTGCTTTCAAGGAGACCTTCAGCGCTGACAGCCTGAAAAACGCGGCAATCGCCGGGTTTACGGCAGGCGTGCTCAACTATGCAGACGCCAACTGGTTTGCGGGTGGAACCAGCAAGACGGCAAACATCCTGACGAGCAGCAACATTACTGACGTCGCAATCCGTACGACCGGTCGGGCGATCATCACCAGTGGCATTTCGACCGCCATTGGCGGCGGCAGCTTTGGTGACAGCTTTGGCGCGGCACTGGTGGGGCAGGCGGGTAGCGTCGCCATGGCAACCGGCTTCAATTGGGTGGGTGACACCATCAAGTTTCCAGACGGCAGTCTTGAGAAAACCGTCGCGCATGCGCTGATGGGAGGCTTGCTTTCGAAGGCAACTGGCGGTGATTTCGCCACTGGTGCGGCAGCGGCGGGACTCAACGAAGCGCTGATGAATCAACTCGTCAACTTCGCGGATGGCAACGATCAGTTGCACCTGATGATGTCACAGCTAACCGGGCTGCTTGCCGCCGCAGCGGTGGGTGGGGATCTCCAAGAGGGCGCCGAAATTGCCAGGAACGCCACACAGTACAACTGGCTGCTACACAAAGAAGTCACAGTGGCGGATAAAGCTAGAGCAGCTTGTGGTGCAGGTGATGGTGCTCAAGCGTGTCGGGACAATGTCACCCGGGCGGTCGCAGCATTGGATGCCGAAAGACAGCGTGATATGGAGGAATTTGGACGTAAGATTCAGCTGCAAGCACTTCAGGAAGGGTGGACGCTCGAGCAATTCAATGCAGCCAAGGCCAGTTATTTTTCAGGTATTGATCCAAAAGAATTGACCAGTGTTTACCCTCCATCGACGGACCCCGGATTTTTGACCAGAGAAGGATGGATAGGGTTCCAGAACCGAGCTGTTGAGTGGCCAGGAGGAGTGGTTGACACCGCAAAATCGTTCTGGAATGCCGTTTCATCACCTTTCGACACGCTGGGTTCCATCGCAGGCGGTATTAGCGGGGTAGCGCTCGGGTTCAAGGACTGGATTACCAGTCCGATCCCTTCGCATACCCTCGAAAAGGAGTTTGACAAAGTAGCGACTGCCTCCGCCGAGCAGTTAGGTGGTATGGTTTTTGACACGAGTACCGGATTTGCTACGGCTTATATTGGAGGGAGAGCTGTTGAGTGGATTGGTGGCAAGTGGGTTGATGTAAAAGGTAACTTAGACGTTGATGGCAAGGTAAGCTCGATAGTAGATGCTGAAAAAAATGCGCTATCTCGTATTGAACAGAACCCCAAAGGCCCTGATTTAACAGGTAAGCAGACTGGTACAATTCTGCAGCTTCAATCTGAGAATCGGATTAGGGATCTTGCATCTCAGTACAATAGCCCCACACTTCAACCAAGGGATTTTCAACTGAACATAGGTGGGAAGACGCTACAAGCTGATCCCCAGCTTAGTATTGGTGCCCCTGTTTATTCTGGCGCTGCTACGTCAGATGTGATGAGCTACTTTAGGCAATTGACTGGAGGAGACAGTATGCCGAGCGTAAAGTCTATTCCAGGGAAAGGCGATGTTTACGCTGCGACGATCACTTCGGGAGCTAACGCAGGCAGTAAAATCACCTTGAGAAACTTTTCGAGCTCAAGTCAGCAGTCAGGTGCGGCCTGGACCATAGATGTAATAAATCCCTCTATTAATGCTGGCAAGCGAATCGAGATTAAATTCAAATGAGTATTGATTTTTTGTATTCTGCTATTTTAAGAAGTTCATTCGGTCTCTCAATGGGGGCGATCTGGCAGCATTTGAGCGTAGAGCTATCTAGTTTGAAAGCAAGCGATGAAGAAAAAGCAGATATTTTCTTCGAGGTATTGAAACGCTTGATGCTTGAAGGGCATTTAAGGCTGGCTCTGGATGGGAAATATCTCTCAGGTAGTGTGAGTGAACAAATCGACATCATCAAACTTGCATGGCCAAGCTGTCCTGCAGAAGATGAACTTGATGGTTTTGGATTTTGGTTTTTGACGGCTGCTCCGGCTGGAGTAGTGTGGGTCACACCTGACGGCGAGGAAGTGTGGGCGTGATTCGTTCAAGAAAAAAGGAGCCGGACTCTGAAAAGTACCCGCTTTTTCCTATTTGTTTAATAGTGTAGAAAAAAGTAAAAAAGGGGCAGATTTATTTTATTTAATAAATCTGTCCCATTTTTTAGAAGGTTTAATAATGGATCCGAGAATCTATGAATTGCTCAATGGTATTCCAGAAAATGCAGACTATGCCGCAGAAGCAGGAGGTCTGGATGTTGAGGATATTCCACAGGATAGACTCGACTCTGTGAAAGAGCTACTTCGTGAATCGAATGATGAATTAGTACGATTTTATGCTGCAAAGCTGTTAACGAGCTGGGGCGCTCGTGAAGGCCTGGTCGCCTTGGAAGAGTTTATGAGAAAGCCTGAAGTTTTTGAAGGGCTATATGTTCACCGGTTACATGGTTATGATGATACCTATCGCCATATATTAATGGCGGTGACAATGTACTTTGCAAATGTCGCTGATAAAGAAGGGAAAGAAGTCGCAAGGGTACAGGTTTGCGATCTCCTTCTGAAGATTGTTGCGTTAGCCGGAGTGAGGCCTTTCGAGATTTCCGAAATGCTTCGCTTTGTTAGGCGTGAAAACTATATCGAATACTTGGCGCCACTAAAGCAGTATCTTCTGTCGATAATTGATCATCCAGAGGTGCATCGTTGGAAAATTTATGATGCCCTGGAGTTTTTTATGACTTTCGATTCGGAGTTTGTCGTGTCTTTATTGAAAAGTAAAAATCTGTCTATTGATGATTTTAGCCCCCTGAGTCAAAGCTAATGGCGGTCTAGGTCAAGAAAGGGCAGAAAGTTGTCAGAACTATTTAATCAAATAAATCTGACCCCTTTTCGCTTTTCGCTTTTCGCTTTTCGCTTTTCGATGAGACCCCTTTTCGATCAAGGTGAGGAAGTGAGAATTTTCCCTAGTGACAATACGTGTAAACCATTATGAGCCATCATGAGAGTTACCCCATATAATGGGTTGCACCTATATTGCCGTCAGTATCACTCGAAGGAATTCCTTTGGGTTCAAGTAATGAAATATTGGCGAGGTCACTGGATAAATATCTCGTTTGCGGTAAAAAGGGGATTTATAAATTTGAGTTTGGGCCAGATCTCCATTTGGCCTGGAGCTCAATTGATGGTCTTGGTGACGGTGGATATCGTTTTTCTTTTACCGCTCTGGGTACAGCGTCATTTGGAAACGCAGACGAGTGTGCCCTATATATTATGATCCGGGGCGGTAAGGTATACGCTGTTAAGGTCTATGCTCCTGAATATCCGAATAACTCCGGCTCAGCATTGGTATATCAAGGAAAGCTCTCTTCCGGCTTTGGCCTCGGTGATTCCGTTTCGGATTTGTCAATATATGCCGATCTAAGTTTTGATGAAGACGAAGAGTGGTTTGTTTCCGGTGCTTTTCCAGGGCTTGAGATTAGCGGTTGGGGAGTGCCGCTGGAGGATTATCCTGAGCAAATAATCACGGCGATCGCAATTGTATGATGTCTCGGGTAAAGGATAAAAAAGGAAAGCCCAAAGGGAGGTGGATTTGTTTGATTATATAAATCTGTCCCCTTTTTTGGTCCTGGTTGTCAAAACTGCATCAACATGTTTGGAGAAGAATCATGGAGATGGATCAGGAATTTTTGGAACTCCATGATTTGGACTGGTTTACGTCGTGCCTGGACGGAACGGTATTGCATTTTGCGACAGGTGGATGTGGTTTTGTTCCGGATTTTGTAAGGCAATCAATTTCAGCCTATGAAGAAATATATGATTATATTCTTTCAAGGTCTGCTGGTTGTGGTGTTGAAGTTGTTGAGAGAAATCTACCAGGGTTTAATAGCGATATACAGCGCCAACGTTATTTGAAATCTTTTTCTGAAATGGCCGGTAGAGGGGTCTTTAGTTATGATGTTTCTAATGATGGAGGATATAAGCTGATAGCTAAGCCGATCGTTCCTTTGCAGTTGTCGGATCTCCCAGGCCAAGTGAAACATTGTATTTTCCAATCCTCGATGCAAGCTCTTAGCACAGTTTCGCCGTTGGATATTGAGCTCAGACACAATCCTGCTAATGGAGCGGTTGATGTGTAAACCCAAAAACTCACTGGTTGCAGCGCTTTTCAAGTATCGCCACGTTGTGGGTGTTGCCTTATTGGCGGCGGCACTCATCAACGGTTATTTTCAGTTCAATGGCAGCTGGGGACGTTTTTTCACTGTGCTCGCGGTTCAGCTGTGGTTTGCGCAAGGGGTCTATTGCTACTTCTGCGGTGCGAGCATTTCAATTGCCCCGGGTGGGTTGGGAAGAGATGCAGATCCCCAGTGGCGTGCTGTTTTGGCAGCCTTTGCCTTCTTTCTATACGCCGTATTTTTCTTTCTGGATTACCAGTATTAGCGACTGATCCGACAGAGCCATTGTTGCCTCCATCCCTTAGCTGAACCCCAAATGAAAACGCCCCGAACATCTCGGGGCGTTTTCGTATGCCGGGCGGCAGGTCTATCTGAACGCCGGCACCACATGCTTGATAAACAGCTCCAGCGACTTCTTCTTCTCCGCATGGGGCAAACTGTTGTCGCACCAGAAACTGAACTCATCCACCCCCAGTTCCTGGTAGTACTTGATCCGCGGAATGATCTCTTCCGGCGTGCCGATCATGGCGGTTTTGTGCAGGCTCTCCAGTTCAAACTCCGGACGCCCGGCAAACTTCTCTTCCGGGCTCGGGGCGAGGAAGCCGTTCACCGGCACTTCCTTGTTGCCGAACCACGCATCGAACGTGCGATAGAAACGCGAGATGGCTTTAGCGCCAACCTTCCAGCCTTCCGGGTCATCCACCGAGTGCACGTGGGTATGACGCAGCACCATCAATTGTGGACGCGGCACGTCCGGATTGTTGTGCAGCGCGGTCTGGAACTTGTTCTTCAGATCGAGGACTTCTTCGTCGCCCTTCATCAACGGCGTGACCATCACGTTGCAGCCGTTGGCCACGGCGAAGTTGTGCGAGTCCGGGTCGCGGGCGGCGATCCACATCGGCGGATTGGGCTTCTGGATGGGTTTCGGCACGCTGGTGGAGGTGGGGAATTTCCAGATCTCGCCGTTGTGGGCGTAGTCGCCTTGCCACAGCGCGCGCACCACCGGAACCATTTCCCGCAGCGCCTGGCCACCGCTGGAGGCGGGCATGCCGCCGGCCATGCGATCGAATTCCACCTGATAGGCGCCGCGGGCCAGGCCGACTTCCATCCGGCCGTTGCTGATCACGTCGAGCAAGGCGCATTCACCGGCGACCCGCAGCGGGTGCCAGAACGGCGCGATGATGGTGCCGGCGCCCAGGTGAATGGTGGTGGTCTTGGCCGCGAGGTAGGCCAACAGCGGCATCGGGCTCGGCGAGATGGTGTATTCCATCGCGTGGTGTTCGCCGATCCACACGGTGCTGAAACCGCCGGCCTCGGCCATCAACGTCAGTTCGGTCAGGTCTTCGAACAGTTGACGGTGGCTGACGCTTTCGTCCCAGCGTTCCATGTGTACGAACAGGGAAAATTTCATGACGCTACCTCGAATCTCTTGTGGTCGGCCGGTCGCTTGCCGGCCTGTTTAAGTGCAATCGTGCGGATCAGGCGAAGGCGGGCAGGGCGCCCATCTTGCCGTGGCAATACACCAGCGGGCCGGCGTCCTGCTGAGGGACGATGAGGTTTTTCACCGCGCCGACCATGATCGCGTGGTCGCCGCCTTCGTATTCGCGCCACAGCTCACATTCGATGATAGCTGTCGCGTTGGCCAGGATCGGATTGCCCAGTTCGCTCAGCGTCCACTCGATGCCCTGCGCCTTGTCCTTGCCTTTGCGGGCGAACGCATAGGCTTCGCTCTGCTGGCCGCCGGACAACACGTGAATGGCAAAGCGTTTGTTCTTGATCAGGACGGGATAGGAGTCGGAGCTGTAGTTGGGACAGAACAGCACCAGGGCCGGGTCCATCGACAGCGAACTGAAGGCGCTGGCGGTCAGACCGACGATTTGGCCGTCGTCATCCAGCGTGGTGATGACGGTAACGCCGGACGGGAACGAGCCCATGACTTGTTTGTAGACGGCAGCATCGATCATTGGTCAATCCTCGAGTGCGGTGAAGCGTGTTTTTATGTGTTTATGGGTCTGATGGTATACCGTAATACATCGATTGCAAGCGCTTTTTTGGTGAAACGATAAACGTGGTTCATCCGTCGGAAACTCAGCATTTACGGGGCTTTTCTCTAGCCGCGAACGCTGGCTATCGGGGAGGATGCCGGATCAGATGCCGTCGCAAACAGCGGATCAGTCTTGTGAAAATGTTGGAATACCATAATATGGTCTGCATCTGAGGGGCGGCCACGAAGCACCCCCGGTTTGGCTTCATACAACGATAAGAACAGACCCAATCGAGTTCATTTTTATGTCCCAGATGTCCCGGCAAGATCCGTTGATCGAGAATCACACGGTCGACTACGTCCCACTCGCGGAACGCCACGGGAAGGCCCGCGACCTTTTCACCCTTTGGTTCAGCACCAACATTGCGCCACTGCCCATTGTCACCGGCGCCATGGTGGTTCAGGTGTTTCATCTCGACCTGTTCTGGGGGCTGCTGGCGATTGCGCTGGGGCACATGATTGGCGGCGTGGTGATCGCCCTGGCGTCGGCGCAAGGCCCGCGCATGGGCATTCCGCAGATGGTCCAGAGTCGTGGCCAGTTCGGGCGTTACGGTGCGCTGCTGATCGTGTTCTTCGCGGCGATCATCTACATCGGCTTCTTCATTTCCAACATCGTGCTGGCCGGCAAGTCCATCGTCGGCATTGCGCCGTCGGTGCCGGCGCCGCTCAGCATCCTGATCGGCGCCCTCAGCGCCACGGCGATTGGCGTGATCGGCTACAACTTCATTCACACGCTCAACCGCATCGGCACCTGGGTGATGGGCAGCGCGCTGCTCGCCGGTTTCATCTACATCTTTGCTCATGAGTTGCCGGCGGACTTCTTTACCCGTGGCAGCTTCAACCTGTCCGGGTGGCTGGCGACGGTGTCGCTGGGGATCATCTGGCAGATCAGCTTTTCACCGTACGTCTCCGACTATTCCCGCTACTTGCCGGCGGATATCGGGATCAGCAAGCCATTTATCGCGACTTATCTGGGCGCCACGCTGGGCACGATTCTGTCGTTCACCTTCGGCGCGGTGGCGGTGTTGGCGACGCCGGAAGGCACCGAAGCGATGGCGGCGGTCAAGCAATCCACCGGTTGGCTGGGGCCGATTCTGATGGTGCTGTTCCTGCTCAACATCATCAGTCACAACGCGCTGAATCTGTATGGCGCGGTGCTGTCGATCATCACCTCGATCCAGACCTTTGCCAGCCAATGGACGCCGAGCATCAAGGTGCGGGTGATCTTGTCGAGCGTGGTGCTGGCGGGTTGCTGCCTGGTGGCGCTAGGCGCGTCTGCGGATTTCATTTCCGAGTTCATCGGGCTGATTCTGGCGCTGCTGCTGGTGCTGGTCCCGTGGGCGTCGATCAACCTGATCGACTTCTACCTGATCAAGCGTGGCAGCTACGACATCGCCTCGATCTTCCGCGCCGACGGTGGCATTTATGGGCGTTTCAACCTGCACGCGATCATTGCTTATTTCATCGGCATCATCGTGCAGCTGCCGTTCGCCAATACATCGTTGTATGTCGGGCCGTATGCCAACCTTGTGGAAGGTGCGGACCTGTCGTGGCTGGTCGGCCTGATCGTGACATGCCCGCTGTATTACTGCCTGGCGACCCGTGGGCAGACGCAGCAGAGCAGGGCGGCGCGGTTGGGTTTTACCGACTGAGGGTTCGCAGGCGGTTCAAACAATGCCCGGCACTTCGTCGGGCATTGTTGTTTCCGCATTCCGGCGGTCATGCAAATTGGCCATTTCGATCCCCTTTTGGCCAACGGGCTACTGTGCCGCGTCTACGCTGTCAGGAAGAATCGAAGCCACAACTAAATGCTGCACCTTCCTTGCCCTTGGCTGATTTGCAAGCCGCTGCCGTGTACAGAACATAAAAACCATCGACTCACGCTGCATTCGGGGAAACACAACATGGTCACGATGAAACGCATTCTGGGCGCCACTGTTTTCGGGCTGACGCTGCTGGCGAGCGCCGTACAGGCCGAACAGCGCGAACTGCGGGTGTACAACTGGGCGGATTACATCCTGCCGTCGGTGCCCAAGGATTTCGCCGCCAAAAGCAACATCAAAGTGACCTGGGATACCTTCGACACCAACGAATCCCTCGAAGCCAAGCTGCTGACCGGCAACTCCGGCTATGACCTGGTGGTGCCGTCGAACCAGTTCCTCGATACCCAGATCAAGGCCGGCGTGTTCCAGAAACTCGACAAGTCCAAGTTGCCGAACTGGAGTCACCAGGACCCGGCGCTGCTCAAATTGCTAGACGTCAACGACCCCGGCAATCAGTACGGCGTGCCTTACATGGTTGGCACCGTGTTGATCGGTTTCAACCCGGCCAAGGTCAAGGCTGCACTCGGCGAGAATGCGCCGGTGGACAGTTGGGATCTGGTGTTCAAACCGGAGAACATGGAGAAGCTGAAATCCTGCGGCGTGGCGATGCTCGATTCACCGACGGAAATCCTGCCGCTGGCCCTGCATTACCTGGGCCTGGACCCGAACAGCCAGAACCCGGCCGACTATGAGAAAGCCAAGGACCTGATGCTCAAGGTTCGTCCTTACGTCACCTACTTCAACTCGGCCAAGTACATGACCGACATCGCCAACGGCGACATCTGCGTGGCCATCGGTTATTCCGGCAGCTTCTACCAGTTCGGCAACCGCGCCAAAGAAGCGAAAAACGGCGTAGTGGTCGACTGGCGCCTGCCGAAGGAAGGCGCGCCGATCTGGTTCGACACCTTCGCCATTCCGAAGAGCGCGAAGAACGTCGAAGAGGCCCACGAGTTCCTCAACAACCTGCTTGATCCAAAGGTCATCGCTTCCATCAGCGACTTCCTCGGCTACCCGAATGCCAACAAGGATTCGCTGCCGCTGATCAACAAGGAAATCACCGGCAACCCGAACCTGACACCGACCAGCGAAGCGCTGAAGAAGCTGTACGTGGTGCAGCCGTTGCCGCAGAAACTGGAGCGGGTGCGGACCCGGGTCTGGACCAGCATCAAATCCGACAAATAATCCAGATTTAAAAGTGTGGGAGCGAGCCTACTCGCGATAGCGTTGTGTCATTCAACATATCAGCTGGTTGACATGACGCCATCGCGAGCAGGCTCGCTCCCACTGGTTTTGTATTCAAGTCACTGACTCTGCCGTTCTCTTTCGGGCGACTTGTCCTTCGTCAGGATCAGACTCAGCACCACCGACGCCAGAATCAGCCCGCCAACAATCGCCAGCGACCACTCCACCGGCATGTGAAACCACGGCATCACCGTCATCTTCCCGCCGATGAACACCAGCACCAGCGCCAGTCCGTACTTGAGCAGATGAAAGCGGTCGGCCATGTCCGCCAGCAAAAAGTACAGCGCTCGCAGGCCCATGATCGCGAAGATGTTCGAAGTGAAAATGATGAACGGGTCGGTCGTCACTGCGAAGATCGCCGGGATGCTGTCGACCGCGAACATCAGGTCGCTGGCCTCGATCAGCACCAGCACCAGAAACATCGGCGTGGCCCAACGCACACCGTTCTGCAGCACAAAAAAACGCTCGCCGTGAAAGCCGTTGGTGATCCGCAGATGCCCGCGCACCCAGCGCAAGAGCGGGTTGTTATCGAGGTCCGGTTGCTGCTCGGCGAACACCAGCATCTTGATCCCGGTGATGATCAGGAACACACCGAACACATACAGCAGCCACGTGAACTGCGACACCAGCCACACCCCGGCAAAGATCATCGCCGCGCGCATCACGATCGCCCCGAGCACGCCATACAGCAGCACCCGGCGCTGCAACTCCGGCGGCACGGCGAAGTAGCTGAAGATCATCACGAAGACGAACATGTTGTCGATCGACAGCGACTGCTCGATCAGATAACCGGTGAGGAATTCCAGGGTCTTGACATTGGCGATTTCGGGACCGAATTCGCCGTTGAGATACCACCAGAGCAATCCGGCGAAGGCCATCGCCAGCATGCACCAGGCAATTACCCAGGATGAGGCTTCACGTACCGAGACCCGATGCGCCTTGCGCCCACCGAAGACGAACAGGTCAACGGCCAGCATGGCGAGGACAAAAACGATGAAGGCGACCCACATCCAGGGTTCGCCGATGTTGATGGGGTGCATGCCGTTCTCCCTGTCTTTATGTTTTTCGGGGTAGACGGGGCCATGCTAGTAGGAGCCTTCCGACAAAGAAAAATCGTTTATTTCGTGGGTATTGTTCGTTAAAAGCGAAGTGTCGGACGACATGGGCAGAGCGCGGGTAATACTTCATTCAACACTTCTTTGCTAACCTCGCTGTCGAGTCAGTCCACCACTTTGGGAGCTACGATCATCGACACGCCAGATCCTCAAGCCGTCTGCAGCCCGATCACCAGCGCTGCCATCTTCATCGTGGCGACCCTTGACGCCGAGGCCGAGGCCGCCGAAAAAGTCCGTGGCTGGTGCGCCGATATCGCAGGGCTGACGCGCTCGGTCGGCAAGCGCGTTCCTTCGGGCAACCTGTCCTGCGTCTGTGGTTTTTCTTCCAGCGCTTGGGATCGTCTGTTCGGCAGTCCGCGACCGACGTCCCTTCATGACTTTCGCGAATTCGGCGTAGAAGGGCGGCGCGCCGTTTCCACACCGGGCGACCTGTTGCTGCACATTCGCGCCGATCAGATGGACCTGTGTTTCGAACTGGCGACGCAGTTGATGTCGGCGCTGGATGGCGCTGTGACGGTCACCGACGAGGTGCAGGGTTTCCGCTATTTCGACATGCGCAGCATCATTGGGTTTGTCGACGGCACGGAGAACCCGGTCGGCCGCAAAGCCGAGCATTTCACCCTCGTGGGCGATGAAGATCAGGTGTTTAGTGGTGGCAGTTACGTGCTGGTGCAGAAGTACCTGCACAACATGAAGGCGTGGAACGAATTGTCGGTCGAAGCGCAGGAGCGGGTGATCGGGCGCACCAAACTGTCCGATATCGAGCTGGACGATTCGGTCAAGCCGAGCAATTCCCACAGCGCGTTGACCACCATCACCAAGGACGGCGAAGAAGTGAAAATCCTGCGCGACAACATGCCGTTCGGCCGGCCCGGCGCGGGGGAATTCGGCACTTATTTCATTGGCTACGCGCGCTCGCCGGAGCCGTTGGAGCAGATGCTGGAGAACATGTTTGTCGGCAAGCCACCCGGCAATTACGACCGGTTGCTGGACTTCAGCACCGCCGTCACAGGGAGTCTGTTCTTCGTGCCTTCGGCGGATTTGCTGGAAGAACTGGCAGAGCGATAAAAAAACGGCGGGATCAATCGATCCCGCCGTTTTTGCATTTACTTGCCTGCCGACAGTGCTGGCGTACGCGGCGGCACCAGACGTTTCGAACCCGTCGCCTCGAACGCTGCTGCCAGGCGCAGCAACGTCGAATCGTCATAAGCGCGACCGGCAAACGTTAGCCCCACCGGCATGCCGATGTCAGCCATCACGCCCATCGGCACGGTTACGGTCGGCACGCCGAGGTGGCGGATCGCGAGGTTGCCGTTGGCGACCCAGATGCCGTTGCTCCAGGCGATGTCCGCCGAGGCCGGGTTGACGTCGGCGTCGGCCGGGCCCACGTCGGCGTTGGTCGGGAACAGCACGGCGTCGAGGCCGAGGCGATCCATCCAGTCTTCGAGGTCGAGCTTGCGGGTTTTCTCCAGGCCGCGCAGGCCGTCCGGCAACGTCGGGATCTGATCCCACGGCGTGATGCCGCGTTCGGCCATGCGCACGTATTCGTCCATGCCGGCGGCGAGATCGCCTTCACGGTTGGGCAGGGTGCCCGGGTCGTGCGGGAAGATTTTCGGCCCGTCGACGTCTGCCAGACGGTTGAGTTTCGGGTCGCCGTTGGCGCGCAGGAAATCATCGAAGGCCCAGGCCGACAGGTCCCAAAGTTCGTGGTGCATGAACTCTTTGGAGACGATGCCGCGATTGAACACGGTCGGTGCACCCGGACGATCGCCCTCGCAGTTGGAGACCAGCGGGAAATCCACTTCGATGACTTCGGCACCAGCGGCTTCGAGGGCCTGACGCGCCTGTTTCCACAGATCGATCACCGAGGCGCGGGTGTTGATGCGCTGCCCGGTCGGGCCGCCGATGCCCGGCTCGTCGCTGGTGCCGGCCTCAGGGTCGGCGTTGATGTACATGCGCGGCACGCCCAGGCGTTTGCCGGCCAGTGCATCACTTTTCACGGCGAGTTCAAGATAGGAAGCAGGGCGCACCGAGGCGACGCTCGGGATCGGCACCCAGGGTTGCAGGCGCCACAGGTCGCCACGGGTGTCGGTGTCTTCGGCGACCACCACGTCGAGCACTTCCAGCAGGTCGGCCATGGTGCGGGCGTAGGGCACCACCACGTCCATGGTCGGCGTCAGCGGCCAGTTGCCGCGTACCGAAATCACCCCGCGCGACGGGGTGTAGGCGCACAGGCCGTTGTTCGAGGCAGGGCCGCGACCGCTCGACCAGGTTTCTTCCGCCAGACCGAATGCCGAGAAGCTGGCAGCGGTGGCAGTGCCGGCGCCATTCGACGAGCCGGAAGCAAATGGCGCAGTCAGATAAGCGGCGTTGTACGGGCTTTCGGCGCGGCCATAGACGCCACGCTGCATCCCGCCATTGGCCATCGGCGGCATGTTGGTCTTGCCCAGGCAGATCGCACCGCCAGCACGCAGGCGTTCGATGGTGAACGCGTCGCGCTGGGCCACCAGATCGGCGAAGGCCGGGCTGCCGGACGCGGCGGTCAGGCCTTTGACCAGATAGCTGTCCTTGGCGGTGTAGGGGATGCCGTCCAGCGGACCGAGGGTTTCGCCCTTGGCGCGACGGGCATCGGAAGCTTGCGCTTCTTTCAGCGCTTCAGGGTTGCGCACGATCACTGCGTTCAGGGCAGTGGCGGTGTCCGGGCCGTCAAAGGCGTCGATGCGCGCCTGGTACGCCTGGACCAGTTCAACCGCCGTGGTCTGGCCGGATTCGAGCGCCGCGCGCAATTGAGCAATGGAAACTTCAGTGACTTCGATCATGCTGTTACCGCCGACAGGTTCGCTAAAGGGTGGTTGATCATTGTTATCGTCGAAAGATGTCAAAGATTCTTGATGGGCGAAACTCTACCCTGAAATTTGCCCAATGGCATGCATAAAGTCGATAAATATCGGTTAATTTCATCGGAAAAACTCTCCCGGCGTCTCGCCGAACTGTTGGCGAAACGCCGCGATAAACGCCGACGTCGAGTCATAACCACAGGCCAAAGCCACGTCGGTGACGCGTTCGCCGCGCTCCAGCGGTGTCAGCGCACCCAGCAGACGCAGGCGCTGACGCCAGGTGCGGAAGGTCAAACCGGTGTCGCGCAGGAACAGCCGAGTCAGAGTTTTCTCGGTTACGCCGAATTTTTCGCTCCAGTGCGCCAGGGTGGTCTGCTGTTCCGGATGTTGCTCCAGACTCTGATAAATCTGCCGCAAACGACTGTCCTGCGGCAGTGGCAGCATCAGATCGATGGGCGGGGCATCGGCCAGTTGATCGAGGATCACCTGCGCCAGACGCCCGTGCGGGCCGCTCTGGTCATATTCGACAGGTATCTGACTGAAGGCCCGAATCAGCTCACGCAAAAGATCGCTGACGCCGAGCACATGACAACGCTCCGGCGCCCAACTGGCGACGCTGCAATCGATGTACAGGCTGCGCATTTCCGTGTGCGGCGAACTGAAAACCCGATGCGGCACACCCGCCGGAATCCACACCGCCCGCTCCGGCGGCGCAACGAAACGACCGACGGCGGTCTGCACTTCGAGCACACCCTGTATCGCGTAGGACAACTGCACCCACGGATGGCTGTGGCGGCGGGTCAGCGCGCGATTGGGCAGCGATTCGGTGCGCCCGTACAGCGGACGCGGCAGGCTCGGCAGCCCGGGAATGCTGCGTCTGACGCTCTTGTCGTGTCCTTTTGGCGGCATCTGTGGGTTCTTCGGCGTTAGTCGGTAATTTCCAGTCACGTTAGAGTCGCTTCCACGTACTGGCAACCCCCGGATGAACAAACCATGACGCGCCCACGATTTTTGCCCGACAACTTCACCCTGACCCTGATCGGCGTGGTGCTGCTGGCCAGCTTCCTGCCCGCCAGCGGTCAGGTCGCGACCGGTTTCGGCTGGCTGACCAACATCGCCATCGCGCTGCTGTTTTTCCTGCACGGTGCCAAGCTGTCGCGCGAATCGATCATCGCCGGCGCCGGCCACTGGCGCCTGCATTTGCTGGTGTTCGGCCTGACCTTTGTCCTGTTCCCGCTACTGGGGCTGGCGCTCAAGCCGCTGTTGTCACCGCTGATCGGCGATCAGCTGTACATGGGCATGCTTTACCTGTGTGCGCTGCCGGCGACGGTGCAGTCGGCGATTGCCTTCACGTCGCTGGCACGGGGCAATATTCCGGCGGCGATCTGCAGCGCGGCGGCATCCAGCCTGTTCGGGATTTTCCTCACGCCGCTGCTGGTGACGCTGTTGCTGAACGTCCACGGTGACGGCGGCTCGACCCTCGACGCGATCGTGAAAATCAGCGTGCAATTGCTGCTGCCATTTATTGCCGGTCAGATTGCCCGTCGCTGGATCGGCGCCTGGGTCGGTCGCAACAAGAACTGGTTGAAATTCGTCGATCAGGGCTCGATTTTGCTGGTGGTCTACGGCGCGTTCAGCGAAGCGGTGAACGAGGGCATCTGGCACCAGATTCCGGTGATCGAACTGCTGGGGCTGGTCGTGGCGTGCTGCGTCCTGCTGGCGCTTGTGCTGCTGGCGTCCACAGTGCTGGGCAAACTGTTCGGTTTCAATCTGGAAGACCGCATCACCATTCTGTTCTGCGGCTCGAAAAAGAGTCTGGCCACCGGTGTGCCGATGGCGCAGGTGTTGTTCGCCGGCAGCACGATTGGCGTGCTGATTCTGCCGCTGATGCTGTTCCATCAGATTCAACTGATGGTCTGCGCAGTGCTGGCGCAGCGCTATGCGAAGCGGCAGGAATCGGTGCCTGAACTGATGGCCCAGGTTGATCCTTGATCCTCATCGAGCGGGCCAGCGGGTATGCAGGAACTCCTGCAAAAATTCGGTGAAGGCCTTGACCTTGGAAGTCATGGCGGCGCGCTCCTGCACACAGGCATAGATCTCGAGCGGCGCGGCGCTGGCAAAGGTCGAGCCGCCGCCCGGTTCGAATAAAGAGACCAGTTGACCACTCTCCAGATAGGGCGCGGCAACGAATTCCGCCAGTCGGGTGATCCCGGCACCATGAGCAGCCATTTGCGCCAGGGCGTCGATATCGTCGCTGATGGCGGTCGCATTGATCCCAGCCTCGAAGCGCTGACCCTGCTCAACGAACCACCAGCGCAGTAACCGTCCGTCCAGCGGATAGCGGAACGCGAGACAGGCGTGTTGCTGAAGATCCGCCGGAGTCGACGGGCGACCGGCTTTTTGCAGGTAGTCAGGGCTGGCGCAAATCACGAACGGCACTGTCGCAACCTTGCGCGCGATGATGCCGTCTTCCAGTTGCGGCTCGATGCGCAGACTCAGGTCGATACCTTCGTGGAGGTGATTGATTTTGCGGTCGGTCGTCGAGAGCTCAAGCGTCAACTGCGGGTAGCGTTCGGCGAAACCGGCAATTACCGGGGCCAGTACATGGCGTCCGAACCCTGCGGTGGAGGCAATACTCAAGTGTCCCTGGAGTTGCGTCTGCGCGTGGCTGATGGCGCTCTGCGCGGACTCCAGATCGAGCGCGATACGTTTTACTTTCTCGAAATACACCGAACCGCTCTCCGTCAGCGCCATGCTGCGGGTGGTGCGTTGCAGCAGGCGTGTGTCGAGGTGATTCTCAAGGCGACCAAGGGTCTGACTGACGGCGGCGGCACTCACCCCGAGGGTTTTGGCGGCGCCGACAATCGATCCCGCCTCAACGACTTTGATAAAACAATCGATTGCACCCAAGAGGTTCATGCGTTGATCCTGGCAAAGACGAATTCATAAGATTTTGTTTATAAAATGCTCACGGCGATCAGTCTAGTTGCGGGGTGGCAGACTTGTTAGGGTGCTCGGCGCCTATCCACTTCGGTCAACAAGGACTGACATGAATCAGAGACTCTCTCCAAGAACCACAGTATTCAGCCCGCGCAAGCTGTCTGCCCGTGCCATGCCGTACGTATTCGCGTTGTACATGGCGATCATCATGGCGTTTCTTATGTCGCTGGTAATCACCGCCTCCAATTTCGGGATTGATGCTGATTACCTTAGCAATACGCTGCACGCCTACAAACTGGCGATGCCCGTGGCGTTTCTGTGCATTCTCGTGGTCCGGCCGATTGTGGTGAAACTGGTCGCACTGACCGTCCACCCGCAAGGCTGAACTGGAGGCAGGCTACAAGGCTCCGGAATATTTCACCGCCGCCGCTGCCCGTGACGGCACGTTGAGCACCCGCAACAACGACGACACATGAATCCGCACCGTGAACGGCGAAATATCCAGTTCACGGGCGATTTCCTTGTTGGTCTTGCCTTGGGCGATCAGCCGCAGCACATCCTGCTGACGCGGGGTGAGGGCGGTGCCGGTGTCCAGCGGCAGCAGGCCGGACGGGGCGAATTTCACCAGTACCTCACCTTCACGAATCGCCCGGATCGCCTGACCCATCTCATCGGGTGCGATGTTCTTGCCGATAAAACCATCGATGCCGGCGGCCATGACGTCGCCGATCAGCGCTTCGTCATCGACCATCGACACCACAATCAGCGTGGTTCGCGGCAGACGCCGACGCAGTTCCGCGAGCTGGCTGACACAGGTCAGGCCGGGAAAGCGCAGGTCGAGGATCAAGGTGTCGGGCTCATCGCCGGCCGGCAGCAGGGCAAGCACGGCGTCGAGGTCGCCGGCTTCTTCGATCAGGGCTTCGGGCAGCAGACGCTGGACGGTGCGCAGCAACGCTTCGCGAAACAACGGGTGATCGTCGGCTATGATGATTCGGCACGTCATGGCGCAACCCTCCCTGGGTCTGTATTGCTCATGGCATGCACCTTAGCATCGGGCGAAGGCATTGCCTGTTGATTCGTGCGTTTATGACGACTGCTGCACAAGGACGTTCCCCCATGAAGTTCGAAAAGAACACCGAGCTCGACCAGGCCAATCTGCGCATCATCATCGCCAGCATCGCGCTGGTTTACATGGCCGTGCTCGGTTTCCTGCCGGGCCAGCGCTTCGATACCTATCTGCCGGTGGTCACCTACATTTCCCTGTTTCTGCTGGCATCCGTCGTGCTGCGTCAGGCCATCGTGCGCTGGCCGGGGCATTACCCGGCGCGGCGGATTTTCGGCATGCTTCACGATTACACTGGCACCAGTTTCGGGCTGGTGGTCGGCGGCGAGGCGGCGTTGCCCATTTATGCCGTCATGGTCTGGGTCAACCTCGGCAACGGCATGCGCTACGGCTCGCGCTACCTGGCGATTGCCACGGTGCTGGCATTGCTGGCGCTGCTGGCGGTCTATCGGTTGACGCCGTACTGGCAGGCGCAACCGTTCATGGTGTTGATGCTGATGATCACCAGCACGGTGATTCCGGTGTATGCGCACCTGCTGCTGGAGCGTACGCGCAAGGCATCTGAAGAAGCGGTTGCCGCCAATCTTGAGAAGTCGCGTTTCCTGGCTCAGGCCAGTCATGACCTGCGTCAGCCGATCCATTCTATCGGCCTGTTTACCGCATGCCTGCGCGAGTCGCGGCTGGGCGAGGAGGAGCGGCGGCTGGTGGACAGCATCGACCGTTCGCTGCTCAACGTGTCGCAGCTGTTTCGCTCGATTCTCGATCTCTACACCCTCGACAACGGGCGGATTTTACCCCGGTTGCAGACGCTTGAACTGGGCGAATGGCTGGCGGATCTGATCCGCCAGAACGCCGAAGCCGCACGCTGGGCGGGTGTGGAGCTGCGCTTGCGGCCTTGCGAACACTGGGTGCGCACCGATCCGGCGCTGCTCGCGACGATGGTGCAGAACGTGCTCTCCAATTGCTTCAAATACGGCGCGCACCGGCCGGTGCTGATCGGTGTGCGCAAGCGCGGCGCAGGGTTGGCCATCGCGATCTATGACCGGGGCAGCGGGATCGCCGAAGAGCATTTGCCCAAGGTGTTCGAGGAGTTTTATCGGGTACGCCAGCTGCGCGACAAGGACGTCGAAGGCGTGGGCCTGGGGCTGTCGATTGTCCGGCGTCTGGGGCAATTGATCGGTGTCGACGTCGCGATCCGCTCACGGCTGGGGCATGGCACGGCGGTGACCTTGCATGGACTGCCACTCGCGCCGCCGCAGGTGCCGGTCAATCGGGAGGAGGCTCGGCAAATCGGTTTGCTGACGGGGTTGAAGGTGTGTCTGGTGGAAGATGATCGCAACGTTCTGCTGGCGACCTCGGCGTTGCTCGAGCGCTGGGGCTGCGTTGTGCAGGCGGAACTGAGCGGGCAGGGCCTGGTCACGGACTGCGACATCATCGTTGCCGACTATGACCTCGGCTCCCACAGCACCGGCATCGAGTGCATCGATGAAGTTCGCCGTCAGCGCGGTTATGCGGTGCCGGCCATGATCATCACCGGGCATGACATCGAAAAAATCCAGGCGGCCCTGCATGATCGCCAGATCGCCATTCTGTCCAAGCCGGTACGCCCGGCCGAGCTGCGCGCGACCTTGCGCGCGCTGCGCGACCGGCAGACCGAAGCGGTCAGCGCTTACACAGATAGTCTTGCGTGATGGTGGTTTGCAGGCAGTTGTACTGACCCATGGTGCGGCAGATGTTTTTCTCCGAGCCCGAGACTTCGGCGCTCTTGTAGCCCCAGACCTTGCAGCGGCCTTCAGCCGTGGCTAACCCTTGAGCGGCGGAGGTTTGTCCGCTCTCGAACTGGCCCAGTTCATAGGAGACCTGGACAACGCCGTCGGTCTTGCTGCCGCCGGTGGCTTCCCATTGCTTGGGGGTGGCGCAGCCGGTCAGAACGACGGCCGCGAGGCTGAGGGTGGCGATGAGTGTTTTCATGATCGAGCGGTATCCTTTACCGGGTGAGACGAGGCGTTGGTACGGTTTTTCTGCGCCGGATTACTGGTACGGAATCGGTGACGCACCTTTGGGCAGGCAAGACAGGGGAGGCGTCATGATGCCCATGCTGGCGACGGCCATGATGACGCCGCTGGGCTGCTCGCAGTTGTATTCGCCGGCGGCGGTGTAGGCCGTGTAATAGGTGAGGGTGCTGTCGTTGCGTACGTTGGCGATTTTACTGACCGGCTGGCCAATGACCGTCTGGGCACGTTCTTTCATGCTGTCTTCGGTGGGTTTTACGGTCTGGCAACCGGCGGCGCCGAGGAGCAGGGCACTGAGGACTGTGATTCTGGCAAGGCTGAAGTGCGGTTTCATGGTGTTTCTTCCTTGGTGTTGTTGTTTTTCCAGGCACAACGATCCCGCGCACTGCACAGCGGCAATGTTGGGGAGCGTCAGGGGTTGCGAGGGAATATAACGCCAGGGACCGGGGTGGTCGATTAGCACAAATGTGCTAGTGCGGCGCAACCAGCGGTGGGCTGGTTGCGCCGATAGCGGTTATTGAGGACTGTTGAACTGGTCGGAATAGCTGCCGCTCATGAGGGCGGAAGCGACCTGGTCGGAGCCGACGCCTGCGCGGGAATAGGCGAGCCGGTTGGCACCGACCTTGTCTGCGCCATCGGCGGCGAGGGCGCGTGCGCCGACGTGGTCGGAGCCGTCAGAAGCGACTGCTCCAGCGCCAACGTGGTCGGAGCCGTCAGAAGCGACTGCTCCGGCGCCGACATGATCTGAACCGTCAGAGGCGACCGCTCCAGCGCCAACATGATCGGCACCGTCGGAGGCAACAGCCCCAGCACCGACGTGATCCGCGCCGTCAGAGGCAACAGCTCCAGCACCGACGTGATCCGCGCCATCAGAGGCAACAGCCCCAGCGCCAACATGATCGGCACCGTCGGAGGCAACAGCCCCAGCACCGACGTGATCCGCGCCGTCAGAAGCTACTGCTCCGGCGCCGACGTGATCCGCGCCGTCAGAAGCTACTGCTCCGGCGCCGACGTGATCTGCACCGTCAGAAGCAACGGCGCCTGCGCCAACGTGGTCCGCGCCGTCAGAAGCAACCGCCCCCGCACCCACATGATCCGCCCCATCCGACGCCAATGCCTGCGCCTTCGCAGCCCAGACATTGGGCATTGCCACCGTTGCCGCAACTGCCAGGACGAGGCCCGGCCAAAGCGTGTGCTTCATGATTTTCTCCACGCCCCATCAGCCAAACAGCAACCGAGCGTTACCCGTCATTCGTTCATTGACGGAAGGCTCGTCGGCCCGGGGTCAACCAGATTGGTGAATGGCACGGGGGCACCGGAGGGGTGCACGGGTGTCGACGGTTTACAGGAAATCTGGACAGCGAACTGAAAAGTATAGTTCGCCCTTGGCGAGAGGCAGGCTGAAGGGCCGTGAAGGCGATAGTCGGTTAGCTTCCTTGCAGGCCGGCGCTAGAAAACAATCAGTCTAAAAACCGCGTAGCGCAATGTCGCGCGTTTGCTAGGCTCAAGAATGTAGGCGAAGACGCAGACTGATGCGCAAGCGGATAGCAAGGGGACGTGGGGCGCGTTCCGAAGGGTACACGGTTAGAAAGATCTCCGCGCTGAGATCCAGCCCTTATGCCGTGTGAAGCAGCCGAGACCGTACCCCTTTCAATTTGGTCCGGTACTGTGAGAAGCCTGATAAACCTTGTAAGCCAGAGACCAGCACTGGCCGCCTACTCAAACACCAAAGCCCGCCTCGTGCGGGCTTTGACGTTTTCGGGCGTTAGATACTGGCCAGCGCTTGCGCCAGATCCGCGCGCAGGTCTTCGATGTCCTCGACGCCCACCGACAGACGCACCAGACTGTCACCGATGCCGAGCTTGGCACGGGTTTCCGCCGGAATGGTCGCATGAGTCATGATCGCCGGGTGCTCGATCAGGCTTTCCACACCGCCAAGGCTTTCGGCCAGAGCGAAGATCTGCACGTTCTCCAGGAAGCGGCGAGCGCCTGCCAGATCACTGTTCAGATCCAGGGAAATCATCCCGCCGAAACCACGCATCTGACGCTTGGCCAGTTCGTGCTGCGGATGGGATTCCAGGCCTGGGTAGTAGACGCGTTTGACCTGCGGCTGCTGTTCCAGCCAGCGCGCCAGATCCAGTGCGTTGCTGCAATGACGCTCCATACGCAGCGCCAGGGTCTTCACGCCGCGCAGGGTGAGGAACGCGTCGAACGGGCCGGAGATTGCGCCGACGGCGTTCTGCAGGAAGCCCAGACGCTCGGCCAGCGCAGGATTGTCACCGACTACCGCGATCCCGCCGATCACGTCGGAGTGACCGTTCAGGTATTTGGTGGTCGAGTGCAGCACGATGTCAAAACCCAGTTCCAGCGGACGCTGGATCCACGGACTGGCGAAGGTGTTGTCGGCCACGCAGAGGATCCCGCGCGCCTTGCAGATGCGCGCGATGGCGGCGAGGTCCGACAGGCCCAGCAGCGGGTTGGTCGGGCTCTCCACAATCACCATGCGCGTGTCGTCCTGCAACGACGCTTCGAACGCCGACAGATCCGCCAGATCGACGAAGCTGAAACGATGCCCGGCACTGCGCTGACGCACCTTGTCGAACAGACGGAACGTGCCGCCGTACAGGTCATTGCCGGACACGATGTGCGAGCCGGCGTCGAGCAGTTCGAGCACGGTGGAAATCGTCGCCAGCCCGGACGCGAAGGCGAACGCCTGGGTGCCGCCCTCCAGATCCGCCACGCAACGCTCCAGGGCAAAACGCGTCGGGTTGTGCGAGCGGCCGTAGTCAAAACCCTTGTGCACGCCAGGGCTGTCTTGCAGGTACGTAGAGTTGGCGTAGATCGGCGGCATCAGCGCGCCGGTGGTCGGGTCCGGCGTTTGCCCGGCGTGGATCACGCGGGTGGCGAAGCCCTGTTGACGGGCGTTCTTGTCGTGCTGGCTCATGCCAGGGATCTCCGTAATTGATTGAGCATGTCGACGCGGGTGATCAGGCCGTGGAAGCCTGAAGCGTCGGCGATGATGGCCACCAGACCGCTGCTGAGCACGGCTTCCAGCTCAGCCAGCGTGGCGCCGGGGGCGAGGGTTTGCAACTTGTCCGTCATCGCACTGGAAACGGGTTTGCTGAAGAGCGAGGCGTCTTCGTGCACACGCACGAGGATGTCCGACTCGTCGATCACGCCGACCAGTTGCTTGCCATCCACCAGCACCGGCAGTTGTGAAACGTCTGCCAGGCGCATGCGCTGGAACGCGGTCATCAGCGTATCGTCCGGGCCGACGCTGACGACTTTGCCGTCTTCGAAACGTCGGGCAATCAGGTCGCGCAGGTCGCCGTAGCGTTTGCGCTGCAGCAGGCCCTGATCGGTCATCCACTGGTCGTTATAGACCTTCGACAGGTAGCGAGTACCGGTGTCGCAGACGAAGCTGACCACGCGTTTCGGCTCGGTCTGTTCGCGGCAGTAACGCAGCGCGGCGGCCAGCAGGGTGCCGGTGGACGAACCACCGAGAATGCCCTCGGCTTTCAGCAACTGGCGCGCGTGATCGAAGCTTTCCTCGTCGCTGATCGAGTAAGCGCTGCGCACGCTCGACAGATCGGTGATCGACGGAATGAAATCCTCGCCGATGCCTTCCACCGCCCAGGAACCGGCGGTGCCGAGGTGCTTGCTGCGGCTGTATTCAGCCATCACCGAACCGACCGGGTCGGCCAGGACCATTTCAAGGTCCGGTTGCACGCGTTTGAAGAAACGGGTCAGGCCCGTCAGGGTGCCGGCCGAGCCGACACCGACCACGATCGCGTCCAGGTCATGCTCGGTCTGGGCCCAGATTTCAGGCCCGGTGCTGCACTCGTGGGCCAGCGGGTTGGCGGGGTTGTTGAACTGGTCGGCGAAGAACGCGCCGGGAATGTCCTTGGCCAGACGCGCGGCGACGTCCTGGTAATACTCGGGATGGCCCTTGCCGACATCGGAGCGGGTGATGTGCACTTCGGCGCCCATGGCCTTGAGGTGCAGGACTTTTTCGGTGGACATTTTGTCCGGCACCACCAGCACGACGCGGTAGCCCTTGGCACGACCGACCAGGGCCAGGCCCAGACCGGTGTTGCCGGCGGTGGCCTCGACAATCGTGCCGCCCGGTTGCAGGCGGCCATCGCGCTCAGCGGCGTCGATCATGGCCAGACCGATGCGGTCCTTGATCGAACCGCCGGGGTTCTGTGATTCGAGTTTGAGAAACAGGGTGCAGGGACCGGTATCGAAGCGGGTGACTTGTACCAGCGGCGTATTGCCGATCAGCCCAAGTACGGCAGGGCGTGAATCCTTTGACATCTCTTCACCTCTTTGTGGTGTTGATCGCGTTCCATTCGCGGGGAAAAAGCTCGCGTGCAACATAGGCTCAGACCTGAGCTGTCGCAACCTTTAAACGGCCGGAAATACAGCCATTTCGATCTAACGATAGAACGAAATCGGAGAGGTGAAGGAAGTGATTTGCAGGGGTTTATACGCAGGCGTCATCGAGTATTGAAAGGGCGTCTTCGGCGTCACGAAGCGCTTGATCCGGCAGTGAAAATCCTGCAGCGAAAACCGCTCAGTGGTTGCTCATCAGACCGTGCAGCACGCCCAGTCGCAAGCCGGGTTCGGATGGCACCATTTGCGAGATGCCGAACACTTTGAACGCTGCCAGCATGACCACCAGACCGCCGGGCAGGATGCTCTGGCGATGGGGTTGCAGGCCGGCCAGTTTCAGCTGTTGAACATTGCTGACTTCCAGCAGGCGCAACGACAGCCGCAGCAGGCCGCCGTAAGTGATGCCGCTCTCGCCATGATCGTTCAGGCGATTGGCCTTGAGCACTTTGGCGAGCATCCGCGCGGTGCCCGAAGAACCGATGGTCTGCTGCCAGCCCTGGGCGCGATAACGGCGAGCGACTTTTTCGAATTGCAGGATGGCCACGCGTTCGGCTTCTTGCAGGGCGCCGGCGGAAATTTCGCCATTGCGAAAGTAACGCGTGCTCAATGTGCCGCTGCCGATGGCGATGCTTTCGGTCAGCAGCGGTTGCGCGCCCTGGCCGAGAATCAGTTCGGTGGAACCACCGCCAATGTCGACCACCAGGCGCATGTCATCGGCGACCGGCAAGGTGTGGGCCACACCGGCATAGACCAGACGCGCTTCTTCATGCCCGGAAATCACATCGATGCGAAACCCCAGATGCCGTTCCGCGCTGGCCAGAAACAGCTGCGCATTGTCCGCCTCGCGCACCGCGCTGGTCGCCACTGCGCGCACGCGACCGGGCTCGAAACCGCGCAGCTTCTTGCCGAACCGCGCCAGCGCCTGCCAGCCGCGATCCAGCGCCATTTCATCCAGTGCCCGGCCGTCGAAGCCTTCGGCCAGCCGCACCGGCTCGCGCAAGGTTTTGACCTCCTGAATCATGAAGCCCTTTCTGCTGCGCACCGACTGGCCAATCATCATGCGAAAGGCATTGGAACCGAGATCGATGGCGGCAAACAGCGAGGTGTCTTCTTTCATGGGGATCCTTGCAAATCTTCCGTCGGGAGGCGCGGGACGGTTTGCGAGGATTCTGCCGTGGGTTCGATGACAACCTGATGACGCGGGTGGGGCGGTTCAGTGAATTCATCGCTGTCATGACACTGTCATTATCGGCTGCCCATACTTGCCCCCAATACATCGCGTGCTTTTCATGATTCGGCTGCCTCCCGGGCAGCTTTTTTTGCCTGCGATTTAACGGGCGCGCAAAATTTGCAATCCCGGACGATGCACGATTAATATACGATCCATATACAATTCGTATCGGATATTGCCATGGGTATCGTAAAGATTTCAGAGGACATGCACGAGAATCTGCGCATCTCCAGCAACGCACTCAGCCGCTCGATCAACGCGCAGGCCGAACACTGGATGCGCATCGGCATGCTCGCCGAGCTGTATCCCGACCTTGATCACCACGCCATTTGCCGGTTGCTGATTCGTGCCGAACAGTCGGGCGGTCTGGATCTGCAGCAAGTCTGCGCACTGGCGGATGCCGCGCAGAATGCCTCGGTCAAAGAGGCGGCCAAGGCATGAGAAACCCGATCAAGATCAACACCCAGGCCGAAATCGCCCAGTCCCGCGAGGCCGGCAGACTGGCCGCCGAGGTGCTGGCGATGCTGGTGCCGCACGTCAAGGCTGGCGTCACCACCGATCAGCTCGATCAGTTGTGCAACGACTACATCGTCAACGTGCAGAAGGCGATACCGGCCAACGTCGGTTACCACGGCTTCCCGAAAACTGTTTGCGCGTCAGTCAACGAAGTGGTGTGCCATGGCATTCCTTCGAAGCGTGTGCTGAAGGACGGCGATATCGTCAACCTCGACATCGCGGTGATCAAGGACGGCTGGTTCGGCGACACCAGTCGCATGTACGTGGTCGGCGAGCCGACGCCCGAGGCGCGGCACCTGATCAAGACCACTTACGACGCCATGTGCGCGGGGATCCGCGTCGTTCGGCCGGGCGCCACGTTGGGTGACATCGGACATGCGATCCAGACGTTGGCGGAGAAGGAAGGGTTCAGCGTGGTGCGCGAGTATTGCGGGCACGGGATCGGCAAGGTTTATCACGATGAACCGCAGGTGCTGCATTACGGTTATCCGGAGCAGGGCTTGAAGCTGAAGGCGGGGATGATCTTCACCATCGAGCCGATGCTCAATGCCGGCAAGCGTCATGTGAAGAGTCTGGCGGATGGCTGGACGGTTGTGACCAAGGATCAATCGTTGTCGGCGCAGTGGGAGCACATGATTGCGGTGACTGAGGACGGGTTTGAGGTGTTGACGGCTTGGCCGGATGAGATTGAGGGCTTTAAGGGCATCGTCTGAAAAAATGGCCACCGCAACCCGACGTTGCGGTGGCCAGAAGTGACACGCAAATCTCTGTTGAATCAGTGCGCGCCGGCAGCTTTATTCAAATCACTCTCAGCCCACTCGGTATAGACGCAAGCATCCGCCGTCGCCCAACGCACCCGAACCGGATCCCCAGCCGTCAACGGCATCCCCGCCGCCGACAACGCCTTCACCGTCATCGAAGTCCCACCCGAAGTCACCACACTGCAAGTCTGACTCTCCCCCAGAAACAGCACCTCGACCACCTTCGCCGAAACCTCATTCCAGCCCGCTGCCAACGGCTCACTCGCCGCCTGTTGCACGCTCAACGCCAACGCCTTCTCCGGTCGCACCATCAGCAGCACATCCTGCCCGGTCTGCAATCCAGCAGTCAGGCGAATCGACAGCGACTGCCCCTCAAAACTCGCCGCCGCATTACCCTGCGCCTTGAGCTTGAGAAAGTTCGAGTTACCCAGAAACGACGCCACAAACGCATTCGGCGGATTCTGATAAAGGTCATACCCGCTGCCGAGCCCGACAATCTTGCCGTGACTGAAAATTGCGATGCGCTGGGACAGGCGCATGGCTTCTTCCTGGTCGTGGGTCACGTAGACGATGGTGATGCCGAGGCGACGGTGCAGCTGGCGCAATTCATCCTGCAAGTCTTCGCGAAGCTTCTTGTCCAGCGCACCGAGCGGTTCGTCCATCAGCAGAATGCGTGGCTCGTAAACCAGCGCCCGTGCAATGGCGACCCGTTGCTGCTGGCCGCCAGACAGTTGCGAAGGGCGGCGATGGGCGAATTGCTCCAGCTGCACCAGTTTCAGCATCGCATCGACGCGCTTGTCACGTTCAGCGGCGGCGAGTTTGCGGATCGCCAACGGAAACGCGATGTTGTCGCGCACTGACAGATGCGGGAACAGCGAATAACGCTGGAACACCATCCCGATGTCGCGCTTGTGCGGCGGCACGTTGATCAGCGACTGGCCGTTGACCAGGATCTCGCCGCTGCTCGGGGTTTCGAAGCCGGCGAGCATCGACAACGTGGTGCTTTTGCCCGAGCCGCTGGAGCCGAGGAAGGTCAGGAATTCGCCGTCCTTGATGTCCAGCGAGATGTTGTCCACGGCCGCGAAATCGCCGTAGTGCTTGTTCAGGTTGCGCAGGCTGACCAGGGGTTTGTCGTTCTGCTGGGATGCGTCTTTGATCACGGCACTCATGTCGTACTCCTGGGCGCTCAGGCGCTGATTTCGTTGCGCCGGCGCAGGGCGGCGGCGATCACCATGACCAATACCGACAGGCCGATCAGCAGCGTCGATGCGACGGCGATCACGGGCGTCAGGTCCTGGCGCAGGGTGGTCCACATTTTCACGGGAAGGGTTTGCAGGGTCGGGCTGGCCATCATCACGCTGAGCACCACTTCGTCCCACGAAACCAGGAAGGCGAAGAGGGCGCCGGCCACCATCCCCGGACGAATCGCCGGAAAGGTCACCTTGAACACCGCTTGCAGGCGTGACGCACCGCAGATCACCGCTGCGTCTTCAATCGACTGATCGAACAGTTTCAGCGAGTTGATGATCGAGATAATGGTGAACGGCAGCGCGACGATCACATGGCTGACGACGAAGGCGAACATCGTGCCGGTGTAGCCGAGCTTGAGGAACAGCGCGTACACCGCCACGGCGATGATCACCAGCGGCACGATCATCGGCAGGGTGAACAGACCGTAGAGCATTTCCCGGCCGGGGAAGCGTCCGCGCACCAGCGCGAAGGCCGTCGGCAAACCGAGGGCAACGGCGCAGATCGTGGTCAGCACCGCGACCTTGAGGCTGGCCAGCGCTGCGCTCATCCAGTCGGCGTTGGAGAAGAACTGCACGTACCATTTCAGCGTCCAGCCCGGTGGCGGGAACACCAGCCACTGGGAAGAACCGAACGACAGCAGGACGATGAACACGATCGGCAACAGCAGGAACAGGCCGATCAGCCCGGTGGTGAAATACAGGCCGAAGCGCATCCGGCGACTCATGGCATTGGGCGTCAGGAGCATGTCGGCTTACCTCGCGTTACTGGCGCCAACCGGGGATTCCGGTTGCAGCTTCAGGTAGACGTAGAACAGCACCAGCGTGATGACGATCAGCAACGCGGCGCCGGCGCTGGCCAGGCCCCAGTTGAGGAACGACTGCACCTGCTGAATGATGAATTCCGGCAGCATCATGTTCTGCGCCCCGCCCAGCAGCGCCGGGGTGACGTAGTAACCGAGCGACATCACGAACACCATCAACCCGCCGGACGCCAGACCCGGCCGGCACAGCGGCAGGAACACCCGGAAGAAGTTGGTCCACGGGCTGGCACCACAGATCGAACCGGCCTGCAGGATCATCGGGTCGATGGCCTGCATGGTCGCCTGCAACGGCAGCACGATGAACGGGATCATGATGTAGCTCATGCCGATCACCACGCCGGTCAGGTTGTGCACCATTTCCAACGGCTGATCGATGATGCCCATCGCCATCAAGGCTTTGTTGATGACGCCCGAAGCCTGCAACAGCACCAGCCAGGAATAGGTGCGGGCGAGGAGGCTGGTCCACATCGACAGCAGCACGATGTTCAGAATCCAGCGGCCCCAGCCCCGTGGCACCAGGGTGATTGCCCAGGCCAGCGGGAAGCCCAGCAGCAGGCTGAACACCGTCACCAGTCCCGCCACCGAAAAGGTGTTGAACAGCACCCGGGCGTACGCCGAGTTAGCGAACAATTGTTCATAGTTGCCAAGGCCCGGCACTGGTTCCAGCACGCCGCGCAGCAACAAGCCAATCAGCGGGGCGAGAAAGAACAGACCGAGGAACAGCAGCGCCGGCGCGAGATTGCCGGCGCCGCGCCAGCGTTGCTTGAGGGACGGGGCTTGCGCCATGGCACTCGCCTTTTTGCCTTCAGCCAGGCCGGCAGCGCTCGGGGCGCTCCCGGTGGCAGTGGAGGGACGGGACGCGGTGGCCGCCATTTTCATTTGACCAGCCATTCGTTCCACCGTGTCGCGATGGCCGGACCGTTCTTGGCCCAGTACGCGAAATCAAGAGTGATCTGATCCTTAGCGTAGGCAGTCGGCAGGTTCGGGGCCAGCGTCGAGTCCAGACGCGCCACGCTGTCGACGTTGACCGGGGCGTAGGCGGTCAGGTTGGAGAAGTCGGCCTGGCCTTTGGCACTGCTGGCGCTGGCCAGGAACTTCATCGCCGCGTCCTTGTTTTTCGCGCCCTTTGGCACCACCAGAATGTCGGCCATGACCAGGTTCTGTTTCCAGCTCACACCGACCGGTGCGCCGTCTTCCTGCAGGGCGTGGATCCGGCCGTTCCAGAACTGGCCCATGCTCGCTTCACCGGAGGCCAGCAGTTGCTGCGACTGCGCGCCGCCGCCCCACCAGACGATGTCTTTCTTGATGGTGTCGAGTTTCTTGAAAGCGCGATCAAGATCCAGCGGGTAGAGCTTGTCGGCCGGCACGCCATCGGCGAGCAGGGCCAGTTCAAGCACGCCGGGGCTTGGCCATTTATAGAGGGCGCGTTTGCCGGGGAAGGTCTTGGTGTCGAACAGCGCGCTCCAGTCCTGCGGCTTGTTGGCGCCGAGTTTGCCCTCGTTGTAGCCGAGGACGAAGGAGAAGAAGAACGAACCGACGCCGTGGTCGCTGACGAAACGCGGGTCGATCTTGTCGCGCTGGATCTGTTTGAAATCGAGGGGTTCGAGCAGGCCTTCGGCGGCGGCGCGCAGGGCGAAGTCGGCTTCGACGTCGACCACGTCCCATTGCACGTTGCCGCTTTCGACCATGGCCTTGAGTTTGCCGTAGTCGGTCGGGCCGTCCTGCACGACGGTGATGCCGCTGGCCTTGCTGAACGGATCGGCCCAGGCCTGTTTCTGCGCATCCTGGGTGCTACCGCCCCAGCTGACAAAGTTCACACTCTCGGCAGCCATCGCGGCCTGACCGGTCACGCTCAGCAGTCCCGCGAAAAAGATCGCGGTTGCAGCTTTGTTCAACACCATTTTTACGCCCTCATTGTTGTGTTTTTGAGCGGGCTTGCGTTGTTGCCCGCCTGTCGGGAGCAGTAGCTGGACGGTTTTTCAGGTCATCCGGTCTATGGAATATCATATTATGGTATTCCAAACTTTGTGCAAGCACTTTGCCGTACCGGCTATCTGGCAAACGGGGTTATTCGGTGAAGGGAATGCTCTCGACCACCTCAAGATCGTAGCCAGTCAACCCGGCATATTTCAGCGGCGGGCCCAGGTGGCGCAGCTTGCCGACGCCCAGGTTCTGCAGAATCTGCGCCCCGGTGCCGACCTCCGAATAGATCCGCGATTGCGAGCGACTGAACTGCCGAGGCGGTTGAGTCAGTTGCGGAATGCGCTCCAGCAGCGCCTGGGAAGATTCATGATTGGCCAGCACCACCACAACGCCATGCCCTTCGGCCGCGACCCGTTGCAACGCCGCCCACAACGTCCAGTTCGTCGGCCCGCTGTACTCGGCGCCGACCAGATCCCGCAGCGGATCGATCACGTGCACGCGCACCAGCGTCGGCTCTTCGCGGCGCAGTTCGCCCATGACCATCGCCATGTGCACGCCGCCCTCGATGCGATCTTCGAAAGTAATCAAACGGAACGTGCCATGCACCGTCGGCAACTCCCGCTCGCCGATGCGCTCGATGGTGTGTTCAGTGCTCAGGCGATAGTGGA